>DASSKB010000179.1:0-39867 GCA_035690925.1 Longimicrobiaceae bacterium | reverse complement strand
GGTCATCGGTCGTTAGCTATCAGCTATCAGCTATCAGCTATCAGCTATCAGCTATCAGCTATCAGCAACTGCAACAGCTATCGCATCGCTGTCACCCCGTCACCCCGTCACCTTGTCACCCCGTCACCTCGTCATGTGTCCAAACGCGAGGACGCTAGCCGGTCAGGAAGTTCCAGGAATGCCCACAGTGCTTGAATAAACAGCTGGCATCGCGGTTGCCTTGGATAACGGCGAGACAGTCGGGAACCAGTTCAGGAGTCTAATTTTATGTTTAACAACCGCGTATTCGGGCTTTCGCTCATTGTTATGCTCGCCGGGGCGATAGGGGCGTCGCCGGCGCTCGCGCAGGGGAAGAGCAAAGCACACAAGAAGGACAAGCACCGCCAGGTCGAGGTCCAGAAGCGCTTCGACGAACGCCCCGAGCTCCAGCGTCGTCGCGGCGATGACAGGATCAGGTGGCCGGGCGAGTACTCGCGTGCCCGGAAGGACGTCCCGCCGGGCTGGTGTAAGGGCAAGGGCAACCCGCACAACACGCCGGAGAACTGCGGCTACTCGCGCGACATCCTGGATTGGGGCCTCGACAGAGACCGCAGAGATACGCGCTACCCATATCCCCGCCGCGGTGACAGAGACCGTATCGACCGCGACTCATACGCCGCCGCGCACAGGGACTTCCACCGCATCCACGACCGCCAGTGCCGCGAGCTATCCTCGCGCCGCCCCCTGGATCCCGTCTACCAACTGCGGGTCAGAGCCGAGTGCAAGATGGAACACGACAGATGGCACGACCGCGTGCGAATCCGCCACTAAACTGTAGGGGCACCCCTTGTGGGTGCCCCTGTCTGGTGGATTGCCTTTCCCGAACAGGGCAGGCACAAGGCCTGCCCCTACGTTCACCTTGCGACTTCCTGAAGTTCGAGAACAACCGGCTGCCCAACGAACTCCTGCCGCACGGTTATGTGCGGTGAGTCCTGGCGCAGGTAGAGGATAGCCTGCTGCGGGACTCCCGAGACTTCGACGCGGAAAGTCTCGAAGGTGCCGGCGGGGGTGGTGAGGGTTTCCGTACCGGTTACCGTATAGGTGACACCTGCCACTGTTCCCGATTGCGCATTGAACTGTGGGATGGTGATGGCCTTTCCTGGCGCCAGCTCCGCGGCCGCCAGATACCAGCCCTCCATTTCGGGCAGGAGAGTACCGGGGACCACCTCGGCATCCACATCTTTGGCACCGCCCATCTGCGGTGGAAGCTCGACAGTACCGGTCACACGACCATCTGCATAGGCGAGGTCGGAGGTGATGGTAACCGCGCCCTGCGACAGCGACTGCATTGCAGAGATCGGTTCGAGCTCAGAGGTGAAGCGGACCTCACTCTGCTGGTTCATCGCCCCACCCATAGTCGTTGTGGAGAGCCAGTTATCGCCTTCCCGCGCGAGGGTTATCGTGGCGGTGCCCAATGGATTTCCCTGGACCATCAGCTGATATGTCAACATTGCCGGTTCGAGCGCCGCGGCGTCGACATCTACCGTGGGTGCGGTAATTTCGAGATCAGCCATCTCGAGCGGATCACCTTCCACACTGTACATCTCGATCGGAGCTATCCCCTCGAGGTCCTCGAGCACCTGCGTGGCATCGCCGACCACTACTATCACCGCCCGCTCAGGCCGGATGTATTCGCGCGCGACGCGCTGCACATCCGCCGCGCTTACCATTTCTATGCGCTCCCTATACTGGGTCAGGGCATCTACCGGCAGGCCAAGCAGTCGGACCTGAGCGATCTGGGCTGCGATCTGCCCTGCGGTCTCGATCCGGAGCGGAAATGAACCGGTAAGAAAGCTCTTCGCGGCGTTCAGTTCGGCCGCGGTCACTGTTTCGTCGCGAATTCTGTTGAGCTGGTTCAGCATCTCGATGAGTGCGCTGTCGGTCACCGCGTTGCGAACCTCGGCACTCGCCACGAAATAGCCGATCTCCTCCGGCCGGCTCAGTCTTGAATACGCGCCGTACGTCCAGCCCTTCTCTTCACGGAGGATGGAGAACAGCCGCGAATCTGTACCGCCGCCGACAATCTTGTTCAGGACCTGGAGCGGGTAGTAATCGGGATTCTCGGGTCGGATCCCGACGTGCCCGACCAGTATGTTGGACTGCACTGAGCCCGGCCGATGCACGAAGTAGATCCGCGCCGCCTCGCGTGCGGGCGGCTCGATGAAGGTCGGTTCGGGAACACCCCCGCCCGCCCACTCACCGAATGCGTTACTGGCCAGCTCCTCCACCTCGTCGGCATCCACATCGCCCGACACGACAAGCACCGCGTTGTCCGCACTGAAATGCGCATCATGGAACTCTTCGAGATCCGCTTTGTCGATCTCGCTCACCGTGCCGGGCAATGCGGCGAGGCTGTAAGGATGACCTGCCCCGTAAACTTCCAGCACGAAGCGACGCTGGGCGACCGACGCAGGTTGAGCGAGTTCGGCCTGAAGCGCCGAGAGCATTCTCGTCCTGACAATATCAAGCTCATCCTGAGGGAAGGTCGGCTCGAGAGTGACGCCCTGGACGAGCTCGAAGGCCAGCGGAAGGTCGTCTGCGAGAACCACGGCGCTTACCCGGATGTAATCGTCGGCTGCGGACGCCGTCAAATCGCCGCCAACCCCCTCGATTGTCTGTGATATTTCCTCTGCCGTACGATCAGCCGTGCCCTTGGTGAGCATCTGAGCCACTATATTGGCGAGGCCCGCTTCGGGCGGCGGATCGTTCGCCGCGCCCGATTCTATGTACAGGCTGAGGTTGGCTATCGGCTGGTCGTGCTGCTCCACGATTATCAACTGCAAACCGTTCGGCAGCGTAGTCTCCCGGAAGCCCGGAAACTCGAGCGGCTGCGCGGGGAGCGGGGGCGGTGGATTGGACGGGAAGTCAGCCAGGTCGTTCTCCGCCCCGGCCGATGGCATCGGCTGCTGCGGAGCGGCGGGCGCGGGCGTATCCGGTACAGCTGGCGCGCTCGCACACGCGGCCGCAAATGGGATCGCGATCAGCAGAAATGCTCGCATACTATATATCGGCCTCATCATTTACTCCTTGGCAGCGGGTGCAGGCTCCGTTATCACCGTAGCACGGTTATCGGGTGTCAGGTACTCGACGGCCACGCGCTGAATATCCTCGAGTGAAACCGCGAGGGTCTTCGCCAGGTCCGTCCTTACCGCCGCCGGGTCGCCGTACAACATGTTCGCCTGATGAAGTGCCTCGGCCTTGCCCAACGCCGTCTGCAGCTGACGAATAACCTGCGAGCGATACTGGTTCTTCGCCTTCTCGAGCTCCGCCGCGCTGATACCCTCCGCGCGCACCGTTGCCAGCTCCTCCTCGACCACCGCCTCGATCTGTGCGGGTTCGACGCCCTGATTGGCTATCGCTCCGATAAGTAGAATGCCTGGTCCTTTCCGAAAGTCCGGAACGCTCAGGACCTGCAGCGCCGATTGTTCCTCACGGACCAGCCGCTGGTGCAGTCGCGAGCTCTCACCGCCGGCCAGAACCGCCGCGAGCAGGCGGAGCGGGTATACATCGGGACTCCCAGCTGCCGGCAGACCGTACGTCAGGAAGAGCGCCGGTAGATTGGCGTTCGCGTCCTGGAAGGTCTTCTGGACCGGCAGGTCGGAGAAAGGCTGCTCGCATTCAACCTCGGGTACCGGTGGTCCAGCGGGGATCTCAGCGAAGTACTCTTCGATCAGCGTCCGGACCCTGTCCGGGTCGAAATCGCCGACCACCGCCAGGGTGGCGTTGCCGGGCGCGTAATAGACGTTGAAAAAGCGCTGCACATCCGCCGGGTCGGCCGCATTCAGATCGTCCATCGACCCGATTGTCTCGTGACCGTAGGCGAAGCACGTCTCCGAGTTGTACGGCACGGTAGAAAGTGACGAGCGGATAGATACACCGTATGGTGCATTATCAACGCGCAGCCGCCTCTCCTCCTTAACCACCTCGCGCTGGTTCTCGAGATTTTCAGCCGTTATGGCCAGTGACCGCATCCGGTCGGCTTCCAGCCAGAGCCCCAGGTTGAGACGGTTAGCCGGAAGCGTTTCGAAGTAGTTGGTCCTGTCCACCGCCGTGCTCCCATTCATGCTTCCACCCGCTCTCTCAACGAGCTGCATGTGTTCGCCCTTCTCCACATTCTCCGAGCCCTGAAACATCATGTGCTCGAACAGGTGCGCGAAACCCGTGAGGCCTGGACGTTCGTTGGCGGCCCCGACGTGATACCACACATCAACGGCCACAACAGGCACCGAGTGGTCCTGTGCAAGGATCACCTCCAGCCCGTTGTCGAGCTGGTAGATCTCGAATGGGATCGTTCCAGGCGCTGTCGGCTGCTGCGCCACGGAAGGCGGCGCCGTAGCCAGAGCCAGTAAGATTATCAGAGAATTTATGCCGCTGAGTCGCATGAAGGACCTCCGGGGATATGAGCGTGGGAAAATTGCCGCTAGCCGGGGCAACCGCTTCATCGGTAGTAGTTTGCGCCCTGTATTATTGGGAAAATGGCCGCGTCAGCACAAGGGTTTCGCATCGATTTTCGTGAGATTGAACGCGCGATCTGCGAAAGTGGAGAAATTGTG
The DNA here is from genome assembly GCA_035690925.1 of Longimicrobiaceae bacterium. Classification (GTDB taxonomy): domain Bacteria; phylum Gemmatimonadota; class Gemmatimonadetes; order Longimicrobiales; family Longimicrobiaceae; genus DASSKB01. The sequence continues at coordinate 35,275 of DASSKB010000179.1, read as the reverse complement.
CCGTTCTGTACATTCTCAAATCCGGCAGATAAGCACATAATGGTAACCGCGTGGCCGCGCGACGATTTTCGACTTTCCGATTCAACCACCAAGGGGGTTCAGATGGACGTCAGCACCTACGGTCTAGTGGAGTTGGAGGAATCAGAACTCATTCGCATCGAGGGCGGCTGTGAGCTGTTCTGCGAGGTCGCGAAAGGTATCGGCTGGGCGTATCAGAAGGTGAATGACGGGGCTGAGGCGGCGTACAGGTATGTTCGGGATTCCGATACCGGCACGCCGTCCTACTACAGCTGGTAACCACCGCTTTTTCACCATAATTACGGAGATTTCAGCGCATGGACAGGCTAAACGCTTTACCGGCAGGCATGCGTCCGTTGACGTTCCAGGAGCTGCAGACCATCAACGGCGGCGCCGGTCCTATTCTGCGGCACATTATTCAACGAGCTGTGGACTGCCTGATCGACGACTGGGAGGACATCAAGGATTGCTTCGAGGAAGGTAGGGAAGCCGCGAAGTAGAGGTCCACCGGTTCCGGCTGTCGATCGGAGTTTGGTTCATACGATGGAACCGCTCCGATCGGCAGCCGGACAGCTCACAGGAAAACTCTCGTGCCAACTTCACTGCAGTTTCGCACTTCTCCGATCCTGAGGTCCGCCCGCTATGTGGGTATAGCATTTGTCATGTACCTGGTCACCGCCATCGCCACGGTCAGCGCGGCTCTGCTCCTGCTGCCGCTCGCGTCCACCGCGCTTTTCATCAGCTTGGGGATGGCGTTTTATTGGTTTGCGCTACGCACAAGCGGGGACGACTCGCGCTTTCACAAAGCGTTCAGTATCCGCCCCGTAGCGCGCGAGCAGCTGAAGCCGCTTCTGATCGCAACCGCGGCCGCTGTCGCGCTCGCCCCCTGTCTCGCGACCATGAACAGAAGGATTTTTCGCGACTACTCTATTCCGTCGGATCCGCTGGAGGAGCTCATAGCACGGCCATGGGGTTGGCTATCGTTAGGGACGCTCGTGATCATCGTTGTTCCGATAGTCGAAGAGCTGGTCGACAGAGGTTGGCTACAACAGCGGCTTCAGCGTCACTGGGGCGGTCCAGCAGCCATTGTGGTGACCGGCCTATTCTTCGGGCTCACCCATATGGTTGTATGGATGACCCCGTACTACGCTCTTATCGGGATGATGCTGGGGTACGCCGTCTACGCGACGGGATCGGTGTGGGCCGGCATACTTCTGCACATGGGATACAACGCGTCTCTGATGGGACTTGCGGTTCTGGTCGGGGACGAGCAGTTCCTCCGGTGGGTCGACGCGACGGGCCCCGCGGCGGTCATCGCTCCGTTCGGGCTGCTCGTGACGGGGAGCCTGGTTATCTGGCTCGGCTGGCGATATCGCCCGGCCGACGCTGATAACCATTCTACGATTATGATGCCTACGGTACAGGTGCGCGCTCACGTAGTAGATAGCGGCCCGTAACGCTCCGCGGGGAGTCGGCCACCTGATCGGGCGTTCCCATCGCCACGACCTCACCACCGCCGGGGCCAGCGCCGGGTCCGAGATCGATTATCCAATCGGCCGTCCTTATCACGTCCAGGTTGTGCTCGATGAGAACAACTGTATGTCCCGCGTCCACCAGGTCGCCAAGCACCTGGAGGAGTTTGCGGATGTCGTCCAGATGGAGGCCGGTCGTTGGCTCATCCAGAATGTAGAGCTTGCTGCCGCGCCGGCGCGCGCCCATCGCCAGTTCGCGCGCTATCTTTATGCGCTGGGCCTCGCCACCCGAAAGTGTGGGCGCGGGCTGTCCTAGCCGAAGGTAGCCGAGCCCCACCTGCTGTAGCTGCCACAGCGCCTGTCCGAGTCTATCCTCATGGAGGAAGAAGCGGATAGCCTCGTCAACGGTCAGGTCCAGAACGTCGCGTATGTTCTTGCCGGCGTAGGTGACCTCCAGGACTTCGGCTTTGAAGCGCGAGCCGCCGCAGATTTCGCATGGCACGTAGATATCCGCCATGAAGACCATCTCCACCTGGACCTGCCCTTCGCCCTTGCACGCCTCGCAACGGCCACCATCGACATTGAATGAGAAATGACCAGCGGAGTAGCCGCGCTTCTTCGACTCTGACAGCGACGCGAAGAGCCGGCGGACCTCGTCGTAGGCCTTGATATAGGTGACGGGGTTGGACCGAGAGGTGCGGCCGATGGGCGACTGGTCTATCAGCACCACCTGCTCGATGCGCCCGGCCCCGGTCAGCTCGTCGTAGGAGCCGACGCTCTCGCCGAGATGGCGTTTCGCCGTGGTTTCACCACCCGAGAGTTCTCGTTCGAGGGCACGATAGAGAACATCATGCACCAGCGTGGACTTACCGGATCCCGAGATACCTGTCACCACGGTGAGCGCACGAAGGGGAATACTGATGTCGATCCGCTTGAGGTTGTGCTCGCGCGCGCCGGTGAGTGAAAGCGCCGGCCCGTCGACAGCATGGCCGCGCGGGGTGGGAATCGCTTCACGGCCCGACAGATATCGCCCAGTGAGGGTGTCGGCCGTCAGGAGCTCATCCGGCGTGCCCTGAAAAACGACCTCACCGCCGCGCTCACCGCTGCCGGGACCGAGCTCCACGAGATGGTCTGCGATGCGCATCGCATCGGGATCGTGTTCTACTACCAGTACGGTATTCCCGGCATCCCTGAGCCGCAGGAGCAATTTCAGGAGACGATCGTTGTCGGCGGGATGAAGCCCGATCGTGGGTTCGTCCAGGACGTAGAGGGTGTCCATCAACTTGCTACCGAGTGCGTTGGCGAGAGTTATCCGCTGAGCCTCGCCACCGGAGAGGCTCCGGGTCTGTCTGTCCAGCGTCAGATAGCCGAGGCCCACATCATCCAGAAACTCGAGCCGCGCCCTGAGTTCCTGGAGAATGGTATCAGCGATCTCCGTCTCCATCACGCTCAGCGCGTCACCGATGCCGGAGCTGCCCAGCCCCTCCACCCAAGCTCGCAGTTCGCCCAGCGGCATGGTTACGACCTCATCCATGCGCCGCCCCGCGACCTTAACCCACGCCGCTGCCGGTCGGAGCTTCGCCCCCTGGCAGGTGGGGCACGTCTGCGCGCTCTGGTACTGCCTCAGGAAGACGCGGATGTACTGCTTGTACCGCTTCCTCTCCAGATCCCGCAGGAACGAGAATACCCCCTGAAATCCCTTTCTCCCCTCCAGTACGATCCCCCGAAACTCTTCGGGGAGGTCCGACCACGGTACGTCCGTAGAAACCCCCTCGATGCGCGCAAGCTCGTCCAGCTTCCGCCGACGGAGGTCGTAGCGCGGCTTGCTCCACGGGTCCACCGCGCCCTCGGCGATCGATCGCGATGGGTTCGGAACTATCAGCGATTCGTCGTACTCCAGCACGGCGCCGAAGCCGGTGCATTCGGGACACGAGCCGTACGGATTGTTGAACGAGAACAACTGCGGGGACGGGACAGCGAAAGCAATCTCAGGATGGTCTGGACAGCGAAAGCGCTCGGTAAACTGGAGAACCCGGCCGCCCTCGACTGGCACCCGCACCTCGCCATCGCCTTCCACAAAGGCCGTCTGTAGCGAATCCGTGAGTCGCCCAATGTCCTCTGGGTTCACCCGCAGGCGATCCACGACCACCAGCAGCTCGCCCGCCTCCGTCAGGTCCAGGTCTTCCGGAAGCTCGTCCAGATGGAGCTCGCGGCCGTCCGCAAGGAGGCGCAGAAATCCCATCGCCCGCAGATTCTCCACGACCAGGTCGTGGGTCACGCGTGCCGAGAGCGGTAGAGGAAAGCAGATCATCGCTCTGCTACCCGCGGGGAGCGAGAGAATGGCGTCCGTGGCACTCTGCACAGTGTCCGGCTTCACCTCGCGGCCGCACGGGTGTTCCGGACTGCCTGGACAGATGGTCCGGCCGACCCTCGCCCAGAGCAGCCTAAGGTAATCGTATACCTCGGTCGCGGTGCCTACTGTCGAGCGACTCGTTTTTGTCGGATTCCTCTGTTCTATCGCCACCGCCGGAGAAATCCCGTCCACCCGATCCACGTCAGGCTTCTCCATCCGCTCGAGGAACTGCTTCGCATATGTAGATAGCGATTCCACATACCGCCGCTGTCCCTCCGCGTAAATGGTGTCGAACGCAAGCGACGACTTCCCCGACCCCGACGGCCCCGTGATTACCACCAACGCACGACGCGGTATCTCAAGATCGAAATTCTTGAGATTATGCTGCCGCGCGCCGCGTATGGAGATGGTGGAGGACATAGGGTCATCGGTCATCGGTCATCGGTCTCTTCGAGTGCCGAAAATATACCGAAGGACCGACCTTCTCCGCTACCCGTGTAGGGGCACCCCTCGTGGGTGCCCTGACTGGGCAGGCACAAGGCCTGCCCCTACGGGGTCGGAAACACTTCGGTGTCAGACTACCGATGACCGATAGCCGATACCCAACTCCCCCCTTATCTTCCCACCATGACCATCCCGGAACGCCTGTACACCACGATCCTCCACGCGACCGCGGCCGCCACGCCGCTGTTCGTGCGCGGGGAGGGGAAGGTGGCGAGGAGTTTACGGGGACGGATTGGGGTTGTGGAACGGTTCAGGAGCTGGGCCGAAAGTGGCCGTGACCTCGAGCGTCCGCTCGTATGGTTTCACGCTCCGAGCGTTGGGGAGGGACTCCAGGCGCGGGCCGTGGTGGAGGCGTTCCGAGGCCGCGCGCCCGACGTGCAGGTGGCGTATACCTTCTTCTCGCCGTCGGCCGCGGAGTTCGCGCGCACTGTCCCCGCCGATTTCATCGATTACCTACCGTTCGACCTGCCGCGGGAGGTCAGCACGGTGCTGGACCTTATTGGACCGGAGGTGATCGCGTTCTCGAAGACCGATGTATGGCCGAATCTCACTCGATTGGCCGGTGATCGCGGCGTCCGAATGGCATTGCTGAGCGCAACCCTTCCCGCCGGCTCTTCCCGTCTCGCTTTCCCTGCCCGGAAGTTCCTGACGCCAGCATATTCTCGACTGGACCATGTTGCGGCGATAGATGCCGATGACGCCGAGCGTTTCGGCGCGCTCGGCGTGGCTCCGGCGAGGCGGTCAGTAATGGGCGATGCCCGGTTCGACCAGGTCTGGTCTCGCGCGAAAGACGCCGATCTCGCGTCGCCTCTGCTCGCGCCGCTCAGCGACCAGCGCGCCACCCTGGTAGCTGGCTCGACCTGGCCCGCGGACGAGGATCGCCTTATCGCCGCCGTCGATGGATTGCGAGCTACCGGCCATTCGCCCCGCCTCATCCTAGTACCGCACGAGCCCACCGAAGAGCATCTGGCAGGAAGCGAGAAACTACTTAGTGCGACAGGGCTGTCGCACTGCCGCCTCAGCGCGGCGCTCATGACGCCCGGCGCGCCCAGCGACGTTGTTCTGGTGGACAGAATTGGAGTGCTCGGCGATTTATACGCGCTTGCGGACTTCGCTTACGTTGGTGGAGGATTCGGCACTGCCGGTCTGCATTCCGTGCTCGAACCAGCGGCGTTCGGAGCACCTGTTTTGTTCGGCCCACGCCATCAAAACGCCCGCGACGCAGCCGCCCTCATCCGCGCCGGCGGCGCCTTCGAGGTCACAGACACCGCATCTCTTCTACAAATCGCGAAGACATTTTTGGAAGAAGATGTTACCCGGTCAGCAGCCGGCACTGCGGCGCAGCACTATGTAAAAACTGGACTCGGTGCGGCCGAGCGCGGCGCAGAAATAGTCGCGACGCTCCTGCGTGCTCGACGTACTATATAACCGGTAAGTCGGTTCTCTGTAAGATATTTACCGCGGAGGCACAGAGTACGCAGAGGATGCCGCTAACGGAGCTGTTTAATTCAAAATTAGAAATTCAAAATTCAAAAGTCTCCCCGCTCTCCCGTCGGAATATAAAACATCCTCTCAATCCCCCTCTGCGTACTTCGCGCCTCTGCGGTTGACCTCATTCCTTCCCTGAGCTGATCTCATTCCTTCTCCTCCGCCGCATCGCGCGTTCCCTCCGCTTGAGGAGGATCTTCCAACTCCGCCAGGTCCATGCCGGCCTCCTCCTCGGGTGTCACCATCCGTTCTGGCTCGGGCGACTCCTGATCCTTAGCGGGAATCGGACTCTTCTTCCTGTCGGTCATGATTCTCCGGATATTTGGGTGTTGTCATCACTGGCAGCGCCCGGCGGCGGCGGCGCGACTATTCTGTCACCACTCGGCTCTTTGGACCTCGGCGGCAGCCCCATTATCTCGCGGAGGTCGGCCTCGTCGACGACTTCCACCTCGAGCAGGCGCTGGGCGAGGACTTCCAGTATCTCGCGGTCGGCTGTGAGGATCTCGCCCACCCGGGCGTAGGTACCCACGATGATGCCGTGGACCTCGCGGTCTATCTGCCGGGCAGTATCCTCCGAATAATTGCGACTCTCGCCGGCCACCTCCGCGCTGGCGACGAACGGCGGGCGTCGCGCGCCGGCGTAGTTAATGGGCCCGAGCTCGCGGGACATGCCGTACTCCATGACCATCCGCCTCGCCAGATCGGTAACGCGCTCCAGGTCGTTGCCTGCCCCGGTCGATATCTCATTGAAGACCGTCTCCTCCGCCACGCGACCACCCAGCAGGACTGCTATGCGGTCCATCAGCTCCTGCTTGGTGAGCAGATATCGGTCCTCCGTGGGCAATTGCTGCGTGTATCCAAGCGCCGCAACACCGCGGGGGATTATCGAGATCTTGTGTACCGGGTCGGCGGTGGGCATCCGTTCAGCGACTATTGCGTGGCCCGCCTCGTGGTACGCCACGATGCGGCGCTCCTTGTCGTTGATGAGGCGATTCTTCTTCTCGAGGCCCGCCACGATGCGATCCACGGCGTCGTCGATCTCCTTCATCTCGACGGCTGGTTTGTCGCGGCGCGCCGCGAGGAGCGCTGCCTCGTTGAGGAGATTGGCGAGGTCCGCACCGACGAAGCCCGGAGTGCGGCGCGCCACCCGCTCCAGGTCCACCTCGGGCGATAGCTTTATGTCCTCCGCGTGGATCTTCAGTATCTCCAGCCGACCGTTCACGTCGGGTCGATCGACGAGGATCTGGCGGTCGAAACGGCCAGGTCGGAGGAGCGCGGTGTCCAGGATTTCGGGGCGATTGGTGGCGGCCATGATTATCACGCCAATGCGCGGATCGAAGCCGTCCATCTCCACGAGCAGTTGATTCAGCGTCTGTTCGCGCTCGTCGTGGCCTCCCATAACACCACCCGCCCCGCGGGCCTTGCCGAGCGCGTCCAGCTCATCGATAAATATTATGCAGGGTGCCTGCGCCTTTGCTTGCGCGAAGAGATCGCGGACGCGCGCGGCGCCTACACCCACGAACATCTCCACGAACTCAGCGCCCGACATCTGGAAGAAGGTGACGCCCGCTTCGCCAGCCACCGCGCGGGCCAGGAGTGTTTTACCTGTTCCCGGCGGCCCCACCAGGAGCACACCCTTGGGGATCTTAGCGCCGAGCTTCGCGAATTTGTCAGGTGTCTTCAGGAACTCGACTATCTCGTAGGTCTCCTGCTTTGCCTCGTCTACGCCAGCGACATCCTCGAATGTGACGCCCGTGCCCTCCTCGCCCACGATCCGCGCGCGGCTCTTTCCAACTGTCAGCACGCCCTGCGTGGGGTTCATCTTGCGGAGAATCCAGAACCAGAAGAGCAGGATGAGGGCGAGCGGGAGGAGCCATCCGATGGCCTGCGAGAACCAGCCCTGGAGCGTCCCCTCGAAGGGAATTTCGCGCTCCTCGAGTAGCGGAACGAGCGTGTCGTCCTCCACGCGCACCGAAGTCCATGCCGTGATCTCCGTCGCCTGCAGGATCGAGTCGGTCGGCACCGCCTCGACACGCTGCTCGCTTAGCCGAACCCGCTCCACCTGCCCGGCCTCTATGCGCGTCTTGAGCTCGCTGTACGGGATCTCTTCGACGCCCTGATTGCCTATGAAGTACTGGATGGCGATCAGGATCACAAACGCAAGGACGAAGTAGCCGAGGGAGAACCGCGCCTTGCGATCGCCCATCGGGTTCGGCGGCACTTTCTTGCCGCGCCGGTCGACTCCGGTCCGTCTCTCTTTAGGGAATTTCGGTAGGCTGGCCATGTCGGTCGCGGGCGCAAGAGGCGGGCCAGCAGAGGCCTCCCGCTGCATGCACGGCGTACGATATGCAGGCGTAAACTTTACCGCTCCGCGTCAGTATTTTCCCCGATTTATAGAAGGAGGGTGAGATGCTTTTCAACCTGCACAGGCTGTCGGGGGCACTCACACCGTTCGCGCTTGCTGGCTGCCTGGGATCGCAGGCCGCACAGGTAGGCAACGGTGAAGTAGCATCACCGGATGATGACAGGGCCTACTATGGATCGTCCATGGTTATCGGCCAGGACGAACTGAGCGATAGGACTGTACCGCTCCTGAACGTGTTGAAGAACCGGGTATCGAACATACGCATCGAGCCGTCGACCGACTGTCCCCAGATAATTTTACGTGGGCAGAAGCGTTTCGTCGGACCATCGAACGCTCAGGTCTACGTGAACGGCGTCAGGTCGGTGAACACATGTGTATTGAGGTCGCTCAATACGGCCGATCTCGCGCGCGTCGAGATCTACCCGGGTGGCGTGACGATGAGGCCCGGGTACCGATCGCATCCTTACGGGCTGATAGTGGTATTCACGAAAGGTGCGCGGATCCCGGGGTGAGAAGCGCCTATCACCCGACCCCTGGAAGGTCCATCAGCGATTCGGATCTTCTGCGCCCAGCATTTCCGCGATAAGCTCTTCCAGATCGCCCGTGCTGGTGCAGCGAACGGTACTTCCGGAAGTGGACCTCGGCTGCGCCTGCCCTACCACCTGCGTGCGAACCATTGTTCCGCCGGAGACCTCCTCCAGACCGGTCATTGCGGTGATCCGAACGCTATAGATATTCGCCGCCGGCGTTCCCGTCGGAGTCTGACCGCAATCCAGAAATTCAGAGATACGTTCTCCACCGATCCGGGAATCAACGCGCGCACCGCGTGTCCCGTAGATGTGGGTCTCGGCGTCGACGACACCCGCTTCGAGCGAGAGCGCATCATAGATCATCGGGAGCCTCGACCAGATCTCGTCGGCAGGCGACTCTACCCAATGGGACGACATACGGGCCTCGTTGGTCGTCCTGAAGTCATAATTTCCAGTTGGTGCCGTTACCTGCGTCGACGCCGGTGTCTGTCCGGTGATGAGTGTGTGCCCGCTTGACGAAGCGCAGCCGGATACTGCCACCAGCATCAGCATGGAAAGACGAGACATAACGCCTCCTCGCTCAAGGACATAGGGAAGGAAACAGAAGGGGCCCCTCGGCGTCGAGGGACCCCTCCTGGTACTACTCAGCAACTACCTCCTATTCAACATCCCACCAGACGGGTGCAGTCTGGACGTTGATGTTCGCCATACCCTGTGCTGCCAGTGCATCCTTGAGGTTCACCTCGTTGAAGGTCTCCTCCGAATAAGGATATGGGAACCTCGACGGAAGCTCGTCGATTCTGGCGCCTGGGCCCGGTGTAAGAACCGGATAACCCAGTCGGCGTACCTCGGCAAAGGCTTCCATACCCTGGCCGAAGAGCGCAATCCACTTCTGCACGCCGATCTGCTCCCTGAAATTGCCGGTCCACGCGACCTCTGGCTGGGCCAAATAAGCTGCGATCTCGGCGTCGGTAATCTCGAAATCGGGATCTACCGCGAGTGCGTTCGCCCGCTCCATCGATGCGGTGATCGCATCATAATAGAGCTGCTCAGCATTCCCGCTGGTCCATCCCCGAGCCGCTGCTTCCGCGCGGAGGAAGAGCACTTCCGCGTACGTCATGATCGGAAGGCACCCGGTCTGGGAAAGGTAGTACTCGCCCGGATATGAGGTTTCGGTCGGCTCATACCCGTGACCATCCAACAGTCCGGACGGCATTCCCCGATAAACCGGACCCTCTACCGGCTCGCCCTCGACTGAGTCGCTCTGGATCGGCTGTACGAAGAACCCGAGACGGGGGTCGTCGAGCGATTTGAGTGTATCGATGACAGTGGCGCTTACGCGATAGTCATTCTTCCGCCCCTGGTAGTAATCGTACCACGGCTGGAAGGTGACCGCACCGTAGCAAACCTTGGCGTTGTCGTCCATGCTGGTGAACACGCCACCTGGTGCCGCGAGCGCTGCATTGAACTGCGCTTCTGCCGTGGCCGGATCGACCTCGGATAGACGCATCGCCAGCCTCAATCGCAGAGAATTAGCAAACTTCTGCCACTTGGCCATGTCACCCTGGTAGATGAGATCCTGGCTTCCAAGCGGATCCGTAGCTGGATCGATCGTCTGCGCGGCTGTAGTGAGATTCTCGAACAGCGCGGTGTAGATCGCCTGCTGAGAATCGTATACCGGTGTGACGATGGAATCGCCCTGGAAAGCCTGTGAGTAGGGCATGGCTCCCCAGATATCTGTGAGATTCTGGAAGACCCAGCTCTTCATGACCAGGCCGGCCGCCGTGATGTTCGGCTGATCGGTTTCCCGGCCTTTCTCGATTACCCTCTGGAAATCCATCAGGTATTCGGCGTACGCCTCGCGCCAGAGGCCATTCACCTCATTGCCGCGATAAACATATATGTCCTCTTCCGGATATGAGATCTCGGAAATGTGCTGAACTAGATGCTCGCCATAGTCCAGGTTGAAGCTGTTCCCCAGAAGATCCGATGCGGCCTCCTGCGTTCCTTCCGTAAAGAGGAAGGGCGCGGGAACATCAGTTGGTGAATTCGGATTCTCGTTCAATCCGGTCAGGTCGGTCCACCCCTCGTCACACGCACCCACCACAGCGGCGAATGCGAGGACCGAGGCGACTCGACTCAGTCTCGATATTTTCATCTTGGTCACTTTCTCCAGTAAGCCGCGGGTCACGGCGTGACGATAATGTTGAAGCCGATGCTTCGGGCGCTTGGAATCTGCCCGAACTCGAAGCCCTGAGAGTTACCGGCATCAAACGCCGTTTCCGGGTCGATATTCGGCATATCAGTCCAGAGCATGAGGTTACGGCCCACAAGAGCAATGCTCATGTTGGAGAAAGGTGTCTTCTCCATGATCGACTGGGGGAAGGTGTACCCCAGGCGCGCCTCACGAAGCTTCACATAGCTCGCATCGTAGACCGCGCCTTCGCGAATACCTGAGGCGAATAGGTACTTGTAGTACTCGTTCGGGCACACTTTGACCTCGTTCGGCTCGCCGCTCTCGGTGACGCCGGGGACTGCGAGACCTGGCTCGCAGATGTAGTTGCCTTCCTCGTCGGTTCCGAACGAAATCTCACGACCCTCAAGGGTCTCCTCGAGAACACCCGTGTAGAGTCCGAACGCCTGGGTAACCGAGTAGAGCTCACCGCCCTGCCTGGAGTCCAGAAGGAAGCTGAGCTCCAACCCCTTGTACCCGAAGGTGTTACTGAGTGACCCGGACCAGTCCGGCGTGTAGTTGCCGAGGAGTATGCGCTCGTTGGTCGGGAGCGGGAGGCCATCGGCGCCGATTATTACAGCACCGTTAGGATCACGGATGGTGTTTCCGTCCTCATCCACCCGGCAGGCACCAGAACCGTCGCGTACACACTCTCTGCGGAAGCCGATGCCGTAGAGTCCGCCGTACGAGTCTCCAACCTTCGCCTCTGTCGTTACCTGCCAGTACTGACCGAGCACGTATGTATCGAGACCCTCTGCAAGCTCCAGGATCTCACTGTCATTGTTGGCATAGTTGATCGCCATGTCCCAGGTGAAGCCGTTGTCGAGCGCAACTGGCGTCGCGTTCAAGCGCAGCTCGATGCCCTTATTGGCGATCGCACCCGCATTCACGACCTGGCTGTAGAACCCTGTCGCACCCGAGATCTGGGTCGCCAGAATCTGGTCGCGGGTCACCATGTCATAGTACGTCGCCTCCAGCCCAAGCCGGTTGTTCAGGAACTGCAGGTTCGTACCGATCTCCCATGATTCCGTCTGCTCAGGCTTCAGGTTGGCATTCGCGAGCTCATCCGGAACCGCGAATGCAGGGATGTTGCCGTTGAACGAGCCCTGCGCCGGGTAAGTCGCGCGCAGCTGGTACGGGCTTGCGTCGTTACCGACCTGCGCCCAACTCGCACGCACCTTACCGAAAGAAAGGATGTCGCTCCCCAGATCGAAAGCGTCGGTGAAAATGAAGCTTCCCGATACGGACGGGTAGAAATAGGAGTTGTTCTCCTCCGGCAGGGTGGACGACCAGTCGTTACGTCCGGTCACCTGAACGAAAGCGTAGTTATTGTAGCCGAACTGCGCCTGCCCATAAAGCGAATTCATCGCCAGCTGCTCGAGATAATCGCCGGTTCGAACGGGACGGGCGGAGTTTCCGACCGAGAATATCCCCGGTACCGTCAACTCATCGACAATCGCCTGATCCCAGCTGTACTCCGCATAGCGGTGGTTGCCGCCGACGGTAGCATTAAGCGTGATGCTGGAGGTCAGGTCTCTGCTCCCGGAAAGCAACAAATCGACATTCGTCTCGTTGGTATTCAGGTTGGTGTGGACGAACCCGCTGTAGAAGTTATTGGTTCCGTCCTCGTACCATTCGCGTTTCCGCTCATCCTGATACCAGTCTGTGCCAACCCGTGCCGTGGTAGTGAGCCAGTCAGCCAGGTCGTACGAGAGCGACGCGTTACCGATGATGCGGTCGCGATCGTCCCAGTTGTTGTTCCTGAGCTGGAGCCAGTATGGATTGGTGTGGAATGCCGGATTCCACGTGTCCATGACGTCTGGCGATGAAAAGTATGCCTCCCGGAGGCGGTCCATGCTTACCGAGCGACCGAACCAGACGGTCTGCTGCATGAAGTTAGCGTAGTCGTAACCAATGCCGGGGCGATGTTCGGCCTCTTTGCGGATGTAGTTCACCGAAGCATCGCCGCGGAAGCGGTCAGACATCTCCAGCGCGCCATTCAACGATACATTCCACTTGTCCTGCTCGAAGCCTGGGTACATCCCGTCGATGTTCTCGTTCGAGAGCGAGATCCGGGCATTCGCCTGATCCGTCGCCGAAGCAAGCGACACACTGTTGTACGTGCTGAGTCCGGTCTCGAAGAAATCTCTAACGTTGTTCGGGTGACACTCGAATGGCGCAGGCTCGCCATCGCTCCACCACTGAACGATCGGCCTGCCGTCACACGGCGGGCCCCAGCTCTCATCGGCGCCCGTATTGATGGTGCCGAAAGAATATTCACCGCCGTATCCTTGACCGTACTGGTTCTGATAGTCCGGCAGCCTGAGCGGCTCGGTGAAGCTCGTGTTGCTCTGAACGGTGATCCTGGTGCCGTCGATGCCGCTTCCGTCCTTGGTAGTGATGAGGATCACACCGTTGGCGGCGCGCGACCCGTACAGCGCGGCCGCGTTCGGCCCCTTCAGCACCGTTACCGACGCGATGTCGGCAGAGTTGATGTCCGATGCGGCGTTGCCGTAGTCGAAACCGCCGTAACCATCCAAGCCCGGCGCGTCGTTGCTGATCGGCACACCGTCAACTACGAAGAGCGGCTGGTTATTGCCGGAAATCGAGCTCGCGCCGCGGATCACGATCCGTGCGGAACCACCCTGCGGCCCCGCGCCGACCGTCTGAACACCCGCGACCTCACCGGCCAGTGCGTTGACCAGATTCGGCTCGGGCGCGTCAGTGAACTCTTCCGAGTCCAGCTCGGCCACAGACGTGGATATCGCGCGCTCCTGCTGCTCGATTCCCAGCGCCGTCACCACGACTCCCTCAAGAGCAATCGCCTCTGACGAAAGCTCCACGTTCATCACATCGCCCGTTATGGCGATCGACTTATCGCCGTACGCGAGCGAGCTGAAGGTGAGCATGTCCGAGCCCGCGGGGACGTCGATGCTATATCGACCCTGCGCGTCTGTAAGGGTTCCGATCCCGGTTCCCTCTACCATCACCGTTATTCCCGGGAGCGGCTCTCCCGTTTCCAGCGAGGTCACCGTACCGGTGACCGTTGTCGGCGCCTGCGCCACGGCTGCTGCGGGTACCGCAGCTACCGCGACGAAAAGCGCTAGTAGCCAACGAAACTTTCTCATTGCTGTTCTCCTTGGTGCAAAGATGGGGAGATTCGCCTCCCCTTACGATTGGAGCCTTACAAAACTGCGGACTCTGCGGCCTCCTTTCCGGGAAAAAGGGCTACGAGTACTACACGGGGAATGAACCACGTGGGGGAGAGGTCCGTTCAGGCGTGGGTGCCTTTTTCGAACGAACGACTGTTCAAAAAGGTCCTGCCGGTGACTGGCTTGCCCAGCGGGAACTGCGAACAACGATGACTCTATTATACTTCTGTTGATCATGCGATAGCGGTTAAGGACAACCCTATCATCTATAATCAGCCAGCGCGTCTAACGCAAGTGTGGAGGCCGTGCGGCCAGGCTAGAATCTTATCACCGTTCCGAGCCGTAAGGTCCGTGGCGGAACGCGCCCCAGCGGTGCCTTATAGAACTCGTTGGGGTCGGTGACCGGCAAAACGGAAGTGGGGTCGCCGGGCAGGAAATGGTAGAAATTTTGGCCGTAGTTGACCGAGGTATTGAGCTCGGTGACCGTCTTGGTATTCAGGAGGTTGAAGATGTCGAGGGACAGGATAACGGCTCCGCCGAGGACCTGCATCTCCCTTTCGAGATGGACATCGAGGAGTTTGCGATGCTGATTCTGCGGTAGCCCGCGCGGACCGATGAAAACCTCGTGCCTCTCCAGCGGACCGAACAAGCGATAGTCGATCAGCGTACCATCCATCGCCCGATAGTTATAAAGACCGGAACCGGATAGCGTGAACGTGGGCGAATAGTGGTCGCCCTGCGCGGCGGTATAGAAGAGGCCGCCGCTCACGCCCCATCCTAGCTTCCCGTGCAGCGAGACCTTGAACACCCGCTCGCTGTAGTTCGACAGTTTGCCGAAAGCGTTGGTTCCTTCGTTCACGCGCACGTACGGACCGGCGCCGTAACCGCTGGGATCGTCGTACCCGGTGACGTTATCGAGGTTGCCGCGGAGGTCGGTCCAGACGAGCGATGCGTTTGCACCCCAGGTGGGGCGCGAGAACTCAGCGCTGAGCTGGATCTGGTCGAACTTCCGAGTGGCACCTGGCGCGGTGGTGAGCGCGTAATCCGGATCCCATGTGAGGTTCAGGGTATCCGCCATCGTGAGACCGTGCGGAACCGACACACCGCAATCGGTACCGCACTCCGCGATGAACCTGAGCCGCTCCAGCAGGACGGAATTCGGGAGATAGAGCTCCCTCAACTGCACTGTCCCACCGCTGAAGTTGAGAGCCTGTCCGGACGCATCGTACACTCTCACGTACTCGTAGAGAGTGTAGTTCGTCGCGCGGTTCCTATCTACGAGGGCCACCATGTCTCGGTTACGCCTGTTGACGTAAACCGCCTCGATCTTTACCGAGCTTCCAAGGGTTTTCTCCACGCCGAGCACCCACTGATCCACGTACGGCTGCCGGTAATCGACTACAGGCCCGGTTTCATTCAGGATGACCTCGTTCTCGAAAGTGAAAACGCCGGTCCCAGCGAGCGCATTCCGCTCTTCGGTGGTAAAACGCAGGCGCGGATCGCTGAACTGCGGGCCGTGATAGTACCAGAGCTCTTCGTTGGTGAACACCTCACCGCCCTCAGCGCGATCGAAGAACTGCCCTATCATGCTCTGGTGATATCTGCCCCAGTGCGCTTTGGCGACGAACGACTCGGTGCCTGTGATGTCCAGGCTGATGCCGATTCTTGGGTCGTACGCCTCATCCTGTACCGCTGTAAACGTGGTGCCGCTGGGTGGCGTGAGACGACCGGTCCAGCTCCCCCACCGCAGACCGGGACTGACGTTCAGCCGCGGGCCTAGCGAGAAGTTGGTCTGCAGGAATAGCGCGCTGTTGGTGACTTCGGAGTCCAGGTTCACCTCGCCGCCCCAGGTGACCGGTATGAACGCGCTGGACGAAAAGAGCCACGTGGAAGGGTCGTCCGCGACGAGTGCTCGGCGACGTGGTGGGCGCCAGGTCATGCCGCCGTTCCTCAGGCGCTGATCGATGAATGTGCCGGCGGAGTGTTCACCTCCGAAAACGATCGAGTGCTGCCATCCCCACGTGCTGAACTCGGTTGTCCATTTCAGTGACCCCGATCGGCTCGCGGCTTCGCTGCGAAAGCGGAGGGGCGCGTTCTGGTACGCCAGGTTCGGCGGGAGTATGCCGTAGGTCAGTATCCCCGGAACATCATCACCGGCATACGGGGTCCGCCTTTTGGCGAGCGAATAGGAAGCGAATTTCGCGTCCAGAGTATTGTTATCATTCCACTGCCGTTGCCAGGAAATGTTGTAGAACGTGGTGGGCTCGTCGAGACTGAGTGTGGCTTCCGACGACTCATACCCCGTATTCCCGAACTGCTCCTCGGTATTGGCCATATGGCCGAACGATGCCTCCAAAAGATCCTTCGACCCGGGCAACCAGGTCAGCTTACCGAAATACTTGGCCTCGGTTCGCTCACCCAGAACAGTGGAGTATCGTGAATCGACATCGGGCAGGTGATTGATGTACTGCGCATCCCGCATGATCCGCTGACCTGCGAGGAAATAGAAGAGGTGATCACGGATTACGGGACCGCGAACTTCCAGCTCCAGATTATAGCGACTGTCGATCTCCGACCCGATCTCAGTTGGTACCAGGTTGGAGCCGTTGAGCGCGCTGGACTCGAGGCTGGTATGCAGTGCACCCTGGAAGTCGTTGCTTCCAGTTTTGGTGATGACGTTGACCAACCCGCCCTGGAAGTTGCCGTACTCCGCGCCGGCGCCGAGGCCCTTGACCTCGATGCTCTCGATCCAGTTTATACTGGGCTGAATGAGGTCACCACCGAGCCCCGGGTGATTCGCGGCGATGCCATCGAGCTGGTAGTTGTTGGCCTGATTAGTCGCACCGCCCCATACATGACCGGGCCGAACGCCTGGTGTCAGCGCGATCATATCATTGGGATTGTAGCTGACCGGGAGCAGGTCTATCTCGATCTCGCTAATCTCCGTGCTGAAGTCCGTGTCGGTTGTGCTTATGGTGATGGGCGTCGAGACCACTTCGATTCCTTCGATAGCAACGGGTGCCAGCGTCATGGTGAGGGTGACTCGCTGCGTCTGTCCGGCCAGCACGCGTACGTCCACGGGCGGTGAAGGGTTATAGCCGACCTGGGTAGCGATGAGTGTGTAGTCACCAACCGGAACAGCAATGAGACTGAACAGGCCTTCCCTATCAGCCTGTACCCGTCGCAGAACATCGCCGCCGATCATCTCCACCGCGGCGCCCGCTACCGGCTTGCCCTCATCGCCGAATACCTGCCCCAGGATGTGGCCTGTCTGAGCGGCGACTGGTACTGCGCCCAGCAATAAGATTCCGGAAAGACAAACAAGCGCACGTATCATAAGCCCCCGCGAAGTGGTATTGAGATCAGCGCACCGACCGTTGCTCCCGGCGCGGCGGATTCGAGACCGAACTGTAGGAAGACATCTGACCCGATTCGGAACATTCCGCCACCCATAACGTTCACCTTGTTACCGGAGTTCGCCTCGTCAGTGACCCAGTAGTAGCCGCTGGCTCCACGCTGCCTGGTGGTATCGTAGTACTGGCTGAAACTTTCACGCTCGGCCATCCCTGCTCCAAGGTACAGCATCAGTTCGGGAGTTATGGGCCGGATGAGCGCCAGGTTGAACGACTGCCAGACCTCGTCATCACGCTGAAATCTGTCTCCTGTCTGGTCGGCCTCCTGCACGGTCATGTCCATTATGAAGCCCGCCTCATCTTTCACCGACTCGCGTTCGAACTTCGCGTCGACGTAGATGCCGAGCCCGCCCCAGAGGGAGGAGAGCGCGAAAGCGTTTGCGCCGAAGAACATCTGTGGCGCGTTCACCACGAACCCCGCACCCACGCGTGGTCCGATCAGCGGCGCGGTCTGTTGGGCCGCACCAGAGCTGGCCGCGAACAGCATCGAGATAAGGGCAGGAATCAGAGCGCTAGAAGCTCGTTTAGGTAGGCTCATGGCACTGAATGGGTCGGGGTGAACGGAGGGTCTCAAGGGCATCGTCCTTGCGTCGAGGTTATCCCGGCGCTCAACTTGTCGACAGTAGTGGATGAGGAGTTTTGCGCCAGGCCCGACTCTTTCCCGCGGGGCAACAATGCGGCAACTATTCGCATATCCGCTGGTCCTCCTTCTGATCCTCCTCGCACCAGGTCAGGCGGCCCCCGCTCACGGCCAGGTAAAGCTCGAAGGCCGGGTGATAGACAACGACACCGAAGCTCCTATAACCGGCGCCAGCGTAACCATATCAGCGCCGGACGGCGACGTTATCGGTCAGGTGGTAACCGATAACGCAGGGGTGTTCCGCTTCGCGCTTCAGGAGCACGGGGGGATCCAGCTTCAGGCGATGCGGCTCGGCTATCAGCACAATATCACCCCGGTACTCTGGACTGACGGCCACGACTCCATCAACGTAGAAATTCGGCTCGACCCGGAAGCCATCCTTATTGCACCTCTCGAGGTGACCGCATGGTCACGGCGGGTCCAGCCGAGCCCTGTCCTCGCCGACTTCAGGCACCGCCAGGAGCTCGGGCTCGGCCACTTCATTACCAGAGAAGACATCGAACGCATCCAGCCGGTGCTCGTTACCGACCTCCTGGCCCGCGTGCCGGGTGTAACGCTGGCTTCGAATGGAAGCGGGCTACGGCGAGGCGTTTTCATGTCCCGCGCGATACGCGCCGTTGGCCGAAGCTGCCCCGCCCAGGTGTTCGTGGATGGAATGCTCCTGAACACGGGCGGTGGCCCCGCAATAGTCGACGACGCCGTGACGCCTGGTGGGGTTGAGGGTATCGAAGTCTATAACGGCCTCGGCACCGTTCCGGCGCCCTTCCTCAACCCTGATTCCCGCTGCGGAGTCATCGCCATCTGGACCAGGCGCGGCGGCTAATTCCCAGGCTCGCGGGGCGTCGTATGCACTATTATCGCCCCCTCCACATGCCGCGACCCGAGGCCGGCCAGGACGTTTGATGCCTTCGACCCGGGCATGTACTCCAGCCATGCCGCCGAGTCATGACCAAGTCGACGCAACACGTCGGTACCGCCCAGCATGGTGTTGTTCTGGAAGACGACGATGTCGGTGGTCAATGTGCTCAGGCTCTGGCCGCCACGTACCCTGAGCCATTGAGGGCGCAGGCGCTGCACAGTTTCGTACAGGGTGGATACATTCAGCGTTGCCAACTCTTCAGCGGTAATAACATTTCTGTCCGTTCCCATCGAGCTTCCGCCGCCTGCCGCAGCCGCGCAGCCCGAAAAAACAGCGACTGCCGCGAACGTCGCGAGAATGGAGATCTTCGCTTTGATGTTCATCTGCTTACTCCTCATCGATGGGTTCTGGGTCTCGGAACCTTCCCAAGCCTGCGGGGGTAATGCCGCAATACCTTACTCTTGAACCAGCCACGACTGGTAGGAGGTTCCGTGAAAGCGCTTCAACGTTCGATTCTGCTCGTCTTCCTTACTGCCTTGCTGGCCGGGTGCGATGCGACGGTCGCAACGCCAGATCCGGGAGATGAGCAAAAGCCGGATACAGCACGCGAGAATCCGCCGGAGAAGGGTTGAGTAGGACTTGATAATTGCATAGTGAAGGAAAGGGCCGTGCCTCGCAGCACGGCCCTTTCCTTCATTGTGCCGCTAGAACTTCCTTCTAGTTGTTCTCATACGGCCACTCGTAGATGCTGCCGGTCGAGGTACCTGTCGGGGAGTCGCCACCGAAGGTATAGACTGGAAGACCGAACAGCACCAGCTCCTGCGCGGGCATCGGGAAGTGCAGCTGCGTTCCCGCCAGAAGCTCGCCCCATCCGCGGCCATCGAGATACCAACCCATACCCATGGGTCCGGCAAACTGCGTCTCGATGCGCTTCTCCCACTTCAGCATCTCCCAGAGGTCGCCGCATTCACCGCTCGGCAGCTTGGGCACGCATGACGTGTTAGTACCGGCGGCGTCGGTGGCATTGAGCCCGGCCGCGGTCCGCGTCAGGTTGATGAGGTCAGCAGCGGCACCGAGGTTTCCGTTGCGGTAGTGCGCCTCGGCGGCCAGCATGTTCATCTCGTCCATGAGCATGAACTTGAGGCTGGTGTCTTCGCCGTACAGGTAGTAGTAGTTGTGGTAAGCCTTATGCCAGTACCACGACCAGCGGTAGGTACCGCGGTCGGGGCGGTTCCACCCGTCACTCGGTGAGAAGGGCGGAATCTCATAGAGAGTGCCTGGATTGGCGGTCTGC
Source organism: Longimicrobiaceae bacterium (assembly GCA_035690925.1). Classification (GTDB taxonomy): domain Bacteria; phylum Gemmatimonadota; class Gemmatimonadetes; order Longimicrobiales; family Longimicrobiaceae; genus DASSKB01. The sequence goes on along the minus strand of DASSKB010000179.1, from coordinate 14,954 downwards.
TCATCGAGGGTTGTCCCCTGCGCGAACCTGGTATCCGGCGTCACAATGAGGAAATTACCACCGAGTGTTTGCTCCGGATGCCTGTCGCTCGGCTCGGTGTTGATCCACGCCTGGTATTTCCCCGACTGGTCAGCCATACCCAGGATCTGGTAACTGACCTGCGACCAGCTCTGGTATACCATATACTGAATGGCATCCCAGAAGATTCGGTCGACAGCCTCGATCTCTCTGTCGGCTGTGATTCCGTTGTCCACGGCCACCAGAACCGCGTCCCAGTCCACCGCAGCGCGCTCCTCGGGAGTACGTGCGACGTTGGCGAGGAATCTGGCCTTCCACGAATTCGCCCGCCTTACCAACTCATCCGCCGGGACTTCCACCGTCATCCATGACGCCGGAATTACGAAATCGGCACCCTCCGAGAGCGCGATCGCCTCGTCCAGGTAACCGATGGCGGCGGCCATCATCTCGTTGTAAGGCACCGTCTCGAGCGGAATGGCGACGCCGGCTTCGTCAAAACGTTGCACGTTCTCGTCGATGACGTAGCCCTGGTCGTAAAGCAGCGCGATGCTGCCGTGCGAGAGGCCCTGCATGAACTTGGCGAAGGCCGTAGCTCGCAGTACCCGATCAGGCCCGAGTGTCTCCGCGATCCCCTCTTCCTCCGCGATCGAGGTCAGGCCGTCGGCGATACCCGCAAGTGCGGCGTAGTTCTCGTACCACGTGTAGAACACGTAGTTGTAATCGCCATCCGCCGGGTTATTCGCGATCGCCTCACGTGGCAAACGCGAATAGTGGTTCATGGCGAAGTTGGCGGGATAAGCGCTGTGCTGATACGACTGAACGCTCAGGAACATCGCCGGGCCGTCGGTGGACGTACCTCCGTACCACCAGGTGAAATACGCCGGCGAGATCAGCGACTCGACGTCCCCGGCCGTAGCCAGGGCGCGGTCCGCGTCCGCATCGTTCTGGTTAGTGACCACCAGGTCCGCGCACCCTGCGGCTCCGAAGAGCAGCAGGGAGCCCATGACCGTGGCCTTTCGAATATCGATCATTTGGTTCGTTCTCCCTTAGAAGTTGAGCTCGACGCCAACCGTGTACGTCCGGAAGTTCGGGTAGCCGTAGCCGTCAACACGGGCAATAGCCGCGGATCCAACACCGCCGCCACTGCTGCCGACTTCGGGGTCATACCCGCGGTAGTCGGTCCACGTCTTGAGGTTACGGCCAATAAGGCTGACTGTCAGGCCGCTGAACGCGCTGATGCCTGGAAGGCGATCCAGCGTTGCGTCGCTGACGGTGTAGCGTAGCGCCATCTCGCGCAGCTTCACATAGCTGCCGTCTTCGACGAAGATCGAGCTCGGGTTCAGCCCGCTAACGCCGTAGGTGGCGTCCCAGTAACCAAGCGGCTTCTGTTCTGCCTCCGGAACACCACGCTGGTCGAATGTGCCCGCGGTGCGCTTGAACACTGCCCACTGAAGAGGCTGGTTGTAGACGCTGATGCCCTGCGTAGCGTCGAAGAGCGCGTAAAGCGATACGCCCTTCCAGCTCATGCTGCTGGAGAGACCGACATTGTAGTCGGGGGTCGTCTTGCCGATCGGGCAGAACGAGGTGCGCTCACCGGTGATCCTGTCGGTGCACTCACCGGCGAAAGGCACGCCCCACTGGACGGCGCCCACGCCTTCGACGTTGCCCTTTTCGCCCCAGGCATTGTCGGCGAGCGAGCCATCGCCCACCCACACCAGGACACCGCGATCGTTTACGGCGAACTGATCGCAGTTAGCCTGCCCGGCAACCGGCAGGTTGGCGCAGCTTTCGGCAACCTGAACTCCGTAGAACGTTCCGATAGCCTCGCCCTCGCGATAATAGAAGACATCGCCGAGGCCCTGGCCGCCAACTCCCTCGGAGTATGCCGGAACGTCGAGCTGCGTGATCTTCTGACGGGTGCGGTCACCGATCAGACGTGCGGACCAGTAGAAGTCCTCGGTCTGCATGAGCCGCACATCCAGCGATGCTTCCCACGTGTTGCTCTCCAGAGTACCGGCGTTACGCCACTGATCGCTGAAGCCCGCGTAAGACGGGAGTGGGACCAGGAGAATCTGGTCTTCCGTGGTCGTCGTGGCGTAGGTGACCGTCGAAACGAAGCGACCGTCCATGAACGATGCGTCGAACCCGTACTCCTGCTCAACGGAGAACTCCGGCTTCAGGTCTTCGTTGCCGAGAATGCCCGGAACGATTCCGCTTCCATCCACCTGATAGGTCTCGTACTGGGCGGAGAAGCGAGGGCGACCGCCCGCAGTACCATAAGCTGCGCGCAGCTTAAGCTCGTCGACCGCTGGTACCGTGAACCACGGCTCCTGTGAGATGCGCCATGCACCGGCGAGCCGACCGTACCACTGACGCCGCTCGTTCTCACCGAACAGCGAGCTGCCGTCGTTACGGATGAGGGTGGAGATAATGTAGCGATCTGCGATGTCGAAGTCGGAGATGATGTAATAACCGTCCGATCGAACGGCGGTCTCACTCGATTCCACATCGAAGAACTGCGAATCCAGGGCGTCCCACTGCGGCACACCGTTCACCTGGAACTCTTCGCCTTCGACCTCTATGTCGTGCCCGTTCTGCGCCTCGTAGAGATAACGAAGAGAAGTACGGTTGGTGATGGCGTCGGTGAGGTCGAACGAGAACGTACTCGTGATGCTCGCGTTGATCGCGTCCTCGATATCGAAATCCTGATCCATCCACCCGCGGAAGTCGCTCGATGAGTTGTCGACCGTGCGATAGCCTGGACGAACTACATCTACGGACTCTTCGTCGAGCCGGTCGTAGCTGACGTTAGCCGCAAGGTCAATCCACTCAACCGGGCTGTACGATCCGTTTATGCTGCCCAGGAAACGACCGCGCTCCTCTACCGGCTGCATGTAGAGCATGTCGTATAGCGGATTCGGGCTCTCTGCGTTGGTCGGATCAGAAAGCAGGAGCAGATTGTCCACGTTGTTCAGGCAGTTGCTCGACTGGTCACCCTCGCAGGCGGCCAGGTTTACGCCCGCCTTCTGGCGTGTGAGGTCGAACAGACCGCCGTCGCGCGGATCAGCCTCCGAGCGGCTGTAGAACGCGCTCGCGGAGATCGTCAGGTTCTCCTGCACCGACTGATCGAGGTTCACTCGGAAGCTGTTCCGCTTGAACCCGTCGTGCCCGATCATGACGCCCTCGTCGTTCGTATTGCTGAAGGACACCAGGAAGTTGGTGGCTCCCGAGCGGCCCTGTGCCGAAACGTAGTTGGTCATGAAGTCGCCGCCCGTGAAGAAGCGGTCGACCTGGTCGTACGTCGTTCCCGGCCACGGCTGCGTCTGGTAGGTATTCCAGGCATCGGCCGGCTCGCCCGGCGCTGCGCGCTGACCGGCAATTGCTATCACGTTACATCCGTCGACCTCACCGAAGTCGAGGAAATCGCACTCGGTTCCTGTAGTGGAGTCGAGGAACTTCGTGCCGGCTTCGTTCAGAGCCCACTCGTGGGACTGGGTCAGGAGGAAATCGCCTTCCATCTGGCTCTTCCCGTATTCGGATCGGACGGTGTAGCGGACTTCGTCGTCCGGAATGCTCGCACCACGCTTGGTGGTGATCTGCACCACACCGTTGGCCGCGCGCGACCCGTAGAGCGAGGAGGCCGCCGCGCCCTTGATGACTTCTATGCTGGCGATGTCGGTAGATCCGATATCGATCATCGAGGAACCAAGGATCACGCCGTCCACGATGTAGAGCGGCTCCTGGCTACGACCCGATGCGTTGATCGCCGTGGGGGCACGCAGCAGGATGGTTGGAGGCGCGCCCGGACGGCCGCTGCCCGAGATCACCGTCGCTCCGGCGATCTTACCCTGAATAGCGCCAGCCGCCGACGTGCTCGGCACCTGGATATCCTCAGCGGTCACCGTGGCGATGTCGAATGGCACCTTCGCCTTGATGGTGGCGCCGGAGAGGCCGGTGACGACGACTTCCTGGAGCGCGATGGCTCCGGAAACAAGCTCGAAGTTCACCGTGGTGGCGCTTCCCGCCGTAACGTTGATGGTCTGGGACTGTCCTTCATACCCGATCACCTCCACCTGGAGAGTGTGGGATCCGGCGGGGACGCCGACGATGTTGTATCGCCCGCTCGCGTCGGTAAGGCTGCCCTGACCTCCGCTCACGAATACCTGCGCGGATGCGATCGGTGCCAGGGTCGCGGCATCCACGACCGTTCCCTGAACACTTCCCGTCGCCTGCGCGTGCAGCGCGGCTGGAGTGGCGGCCAACGCGACGAGCGCGATCAGCCAACGAATTTTACTCATTTGTTGTCTCCTGAATCCGGTCCAAAGTTGGGAGAGCTGCCGACGTGAACCGTCACGAGTGCGTGAGTACGGAGGAACCGACTCACCGGCGGATTACTCTCCTGCATGGGATGAAGCCGAAATCACGCCTGGTGATTCCGTTCCGGCCAGATCGTGCGGAGCTCTCCTTTCGGGCAGCGGAGGGATGGATTGACTTACGTTCTCAGGAGGTAGAGAACGGAGGCCGACGCCGGCAGTTCGCTGCTGAACGGCCGGAGCGGGTATAGCAATGCGTTGGGACGATCAATCGTTCGAAAATTCAAACCAAGTGGGCTCGGGAGCCGTTCCGAGGCTCTGGTGAATACTGCTGGTCAGGGATCAGGCGGGCCTTCAACTAACGCAGTCCGGGAAGCGGTGGACCACGCGCTTTAATTCTGATTCGAGTAAGAAGTAATAGCCGCGACGTTTCGGCGCAAGGGTGACATCAGGTCTCGTTACCCCGCACCATCTGCACGGCCCGCAGAAGTGCCCGTGCTTTGTTGAGCGTTTCAGCGTACTCAGCCGCGGGTACGGAATCGGCCACAACACCTGCGCCCGCCTGCACGTGCGCATACCCGCCCTCCGCGACCACAGTGCGGATAGCGATGGCCAGATCCATGGCCCGGCCACCGTGCGCGAGATATCCCACCGCTCCCGCGTATGGCCCGCGCCGCGCCGTCTCCAGCTCGTCGATGATCTCCATCGCCCTCACCTTCGGCGCACCGGATACTGTGCCCGCCGGAAAAGCCGCGCGAAATGCGTCCATAGCGGTTGCCCCTTCCCTCAACTCGCCTTCTACGGTGGAGACCAGGTGGAGCACGTGTGAGTATTTCTCCACGGTCATCCGCTCCGGAACGGTGACGCTGCCGTAGCGAGCTACGCGCCCGACATCGTTGCGGCCGAGGTCCAGAAGCATGAGGTGCTCTGCACGCTCCTTCGGGTCAGCGAGGAGGTCCGCGGATAGCTCGGCGTCCTCGGCGGGGCTGCCCCCACGGCGCCGTGTGCCCGCGATCGGCCTAACGGTCACCCGCCCGTCCTCCACCCGCACGAGCACTTCGGGCGATGAGCCTACCAACTGGAATCCGTCGAGATCCAGATAGAAGAGGTAGGGCGACGGGTTGAGCGTTCTAAGGGCGCGGTATAGGTCGATGGGCAGCTCGGGGAGTGGCACCGATAACCGCTGCGACAGCACCACCTGAAGCGCGTCGCCTGCGAGGATGTACTCCTGGATCTTCTCGACGCCCGCCTCGAACGCTTCCCGCGTCGAGGTGCTGCGGAATTCCGGATCTTCATCCGGTGCCGCGCGGAGCTCGAGCGGCGGGATGGGTGGGGCTTCGCGCAGCTTCCGAATGAGCTCGTCGATCTCCGCGCCGGCCGCGTCGTACCGCCGCCGCAGCTCGCATTCGTCGGCGCCCTCGGTCTCGACCGCTACAATGACGCGCGCTCGGCCGAACAGGTTGTCGATCGCCAGCACCGCCCCGGTCATCATGAACAGAGCGTCGGGCAGGTCGAGCCCATCCGTTGGGGGACTGGGGAGCCGCTCGAGGTGCCGGACAGTATCATACCCGAAGAACCCGACGGCCCCGCCCCAGAAACGCGGCAGCCCCGGGACGTCGGCCGGGGTGTGACGCCGCATGAGTTCGTCCAGATCGCCGAAGGGATCGTCACGCTCCTCACCCACCGACCACCCCTCGTCCGGTGTCCAGCGATCGATACGACTGCCCGTCAGCCGCCAGGCCTCGCGCGGCGCGGTGCCCAGAAAGGTGTACCGCGCCCATATCTCCCCGCCCTCCACGGATTCCAGCAGGAACCCGAACGGCGGCCGCGCGAGCTTGAGATACGCCGAAACCGGCGTCTCAGTATCGAATAGCAACTCGCGCGTGACAGGCACGAGCGTGGCGCCGCGCGCGAGGTCGCGAAATTCGGGAAAGGTGGGGTGAAATGACAAGTGCGAAGTGCGAGGTGCGAAGTGCGAAGTGCGACGACCAGTGCGAAAGTGCGAAGTGGAGGCAATTTGGGGGCGGTGTGGCTGGCTGACAAGGTGAGGGGGTGACAAGGTGACTGGGGATTTCCTCGCCCTTGCCTTTGCCCCTGCCCTTGCCCTTGGCTGTTGCCGTGCCCGTGCCCGTGCCCGTGCCCGGACGTTCGGTGACTACGAAGGAGGACATGCCGTTCAGAACGGACGTTGTCGCCCAAAGGCGTCTAAGTAGCCGAACCGACAAGGACTTACGACCACCCCCAGCGCCTGGCCGCGCTCTTGCGAGATCACCGGGGCACGGAAATTCATTGCCCGACCACTATTCCAGGGGGAAAACGATATGGTGAAACGTTTAATGATGTGCTCGATAATGCTCGCGTTCGCGGCGGTTCCGGCCAGCGCGCAGGTATTCGGGTCGCAGCGTATATCGGTGGAGCCGTATATCGGGTATGGGTTCTTCGGGGATCTGCCGGAGGCTGGGCCTGAACTGGAGGCCGCAATGGCGTACGGTGCCCGTGCGGCCTACCAGTTTTCTCCGCAATGGGCGCTGTTCGGCAATTTCCAGCGTTCGAAGCCCGAAGTCGTGAATGTTACCGAGGCGGAAGTCACCGTCGACCACTGGAGCGCAGGGGTCGAGTTCGCCTACGTGCCGCGCGGCGGAGCAGAGGGGATGCTGCCGATTCTGATGGAGGCCGGATTGGGCCAGGCGCGTTACGACTACGGTGGTTTGGCAGGCGGTGAGGGGAGCGACCTCGCTATGAATCTCGGTCTGGCGAGCGCCCTGCAGCTCTCCCCGAACTTCGCAATCCGCTACGGCGCGAACGACTATATCTCGAATTACGCCGAAGAAGGTATCACCAACCAGATCTTCGTCCACGTAGGCGCGGAGCTCTCGTTCTGACCTGTAGGGGCACCCCTTGTGGGTGCCCTGGCAGGGCAGGCACAAGGCCTGCCCCTACAATTCGCACTCTCGCACTTCCGCACTCGTCGTAGTAGTTTAGACGGCCTTCGCGACGCGATTCTCCGTCTTTGATTCTGTACATATGAGCTCAACAACCGAAACACCTCTCCACCACCGTCCACCGTATAAGTGGGGGGCGCTGGCGGGAGCGCTGGTTTTCGCGCTCTACGCGATAACGCTCGCGCCTACCACGGCGTTCTGGGACACCAGCGAGTACATCGCGACCTCCCACATTCTGGGGATTCCGCATCCACCGGGCAATCCGCTCTTTGTGATCCTTGCGCGGTCATGGGAGCTGCTACTGTCGTTTACGGGGCTGTCGGTGGCCGTGAGGATAAACCTGTTCTCGGCTTTTATGGGTGCGGGTGCGGCGGCGTTCTGGTACCTGGTTATCCATAGAGTACTGACGTACTTCACTGATCGGGAACTGGTTAAGAGGATTGGTGCGGGTGCGGCCGTCCTGCTCTCATCGACCGCGTTTACGGTCTGGAACCAGAGCAATGTCAACGAGAAGGTCTATACTGTAAGCCTGTTCACCATAGCACTACTCTCGTGGCTGGGCTTCCTCTGGCGAGATCATGTGGAGGAGCACGGCAGCGTTCGTGCGGCTGCCGGTGACAGACCGAAGTGGCATGACGACAATGTTCTGGTCCTCATGATCTTCATACTGGCGCTGTCTGTCGGCAACCACCTTATGGCTTTCCTGGCCGCGCCGGCGCTGGTGGTGTTCTTCTTCATGATCCGGCCGCAGGTCCTCCTGAACTGGCGGTTGTACGCCTGGGGTATACTGTTCGCCGTACTGGGATTATCGGTACACCTCTTCCTACCTATACGCGCGGGCCTCGACCCGATCATCAACGAGGCGGATCCAACGTGTGGCTCACTGGGCAACGCAATAGTCAGCGTGCTCACCTTCGGAAACGCCGGCTGCGATAACCTTTCAGCGGCGCTGGCCCGCGAGCAGTACGCGAAGCCACCGGTCACCATCCGGCAGGCTCCGTTTACAGCGCAGCTGACAACCTACTTCCAGTATTTCGACTGGCAGTGGTCGAGGTCGATAATGGGCGTTCAGGGGTACCTTGCTGTCGCCCGCCTCCCATTCACCCTGCTCTTCATTGGCCTGGGTGGTTATGGCGCACTGACACACTGGCGTCGCGATAGGCCGAGCTTTGCCTATCTGGCGACGCTCTTTGCCACGCTGTCGCTCGGGCTGATCTTCTACCTGAACTTCAAGTACGGATTCGGACAGGTTCAGGCGCTGGGGCTCGCGCGTGACCTCGCTGAGGTTCGCGAGCGTGACTACTTCTTCCTGGTCTCGTTCTCGGTCTGGGGCCTCTGGGCGGGCGTTGGGATAACCGCGCTCTGGCTCAGGGGAATCGAGTCACTCCGCGACCGCGCACGGCCCGCGCTCATGGCAGCGCCGGTTCTGCTCCTCGCCTTCATCCCCCTGATCCTCAACTGGTCGTATGCGTCCCGTGCGGGAGATTACGCCGCGCGGGACTGGGCGTACAATCTCCTCCAATCAGTTGAGCCGTATGGCGTGCTGTTCACCAACGGTGACAACGATACCTTCCCGCTCTGGTACGTCCAGGAAGTCGAGGGCATAAGGCAGGATGTAACGGTCATCGTCTGGTCGTACCTGAATACCCCGTGGTACGCGAAACAGGTGCGCGACCTAGCGCGGCCGTGCGCCGAGCCTGGCGCGGCGGCCGAGGAGCCGACGAGGATCGTCTGTCAGCGCCGCTTCGAGCCCGACGAGGCCCCGGCGTTCTACACCGATACCATAGCTCCGACCGAGGGGATTCTCCCGCTCACCGACGCCGAGATAGATCGCGTTACGACCACCGGCTACGTGCAGCTCCCCGCCAGCATGACCTTCGAAGCGCGCGGGATAGAGGCTACACTTCCCGCGGGGACGATCCTCCCCGCCGCTGATCAGTTCATCCTGACGATAGTAAAGGAGGCCTGGGGCGATAGACCTGTATACTTCGCGGCAACCACCAACGCGCACCGCAATCTGGGCCTGGACGATTACGTAGCCAGGCAGGGTGTGGCATACAAGCTCCTCACTCCGGAGGAGATCGGCGAGGTAGTTCCCATGCCGCAGAACCAGCCGTACTCGATTATCTATGGCGCCTACATGGACGTGGAGCGCACTCGCAAGCTGCTCTGGGAGGAGTTCATGTACCACAACCTCCTCGAGGCACCGCACTGGAAGGACGACTCGACGCGGAATATCCCGACCTACTATGGCTACGCCCACATCGCGCTGGCCCAGGCCCAGCAGATTCTCGGCAACGAAGAAGCAGCAGCGCGCAACGTGGAGCGCGCGGAGGAATGGATGGAGCTGTCGACGAGATAACTACGAGTGCGAGGTGCGACGTGCGAAGTGCGGCGGTCTGGATAACTCTACGGGAGGCATGCCATGTCGATTTCCCGATTCGAAGATCTGGTTGTGTGGCAGAGGTCGCTTGAACTTTCAGTTGATGTTTACCGAGTTACCGGTTCAGGCTCATTCGCTCGGGACCTTCCTCTGCGGAACCAGATCAGACGTGCCTCGGTATCGGTCATGTCGAACATCGCGGAGGGGTTCGAGCGGCACAGCAGGCCCGAATTCCGGCACTTTCTATCCATTGCGCGTGGTTCAGCTGCCGAAGTACGCAGCCAACTCCACCTGGCGCGACGACTTGGTTATATTGAGGACCAGGAATTTCAGGCACTATACATCTCGTGCCGAGATATCAGCCGAATGACAGCGTCGCTGCGAGGATCAAAGTGAAGCCACAGGGTAGGAAAGCGCCTCAACATCCTCGCACTTCGCACCTCGCACCTCGCACTCGTAGTTATGGCAAAGAAGAAAAAGAAACGTTCCTCGCAGGACCTCCATCGTCAGGTACAGGACGCGGTGCAGGCGCTTCCGTATGCGGTTGAGGATCATAAGAAGAATGGTCGGCGCGTTAAGGCGTTCATGCTTCGGTACCTGAGCGGGCCGATGCTTCGTCTGATGAATAAGGGATTGGGGGCGAAGCGGTACCGTGGAAAGGAAGGGGTGAAGCTCCGCCAGACCGACCAGATGCGCAGGCATCTGGAGCAGCGTGGTGCCGCGCTGAAGCACGTTCAGGACCTGACCAGGAAAGCCCAGAAGAAGAAGGGCAGAGGCGTCTAGCCGGAGGCGTGGTGCATGGGTGCTCTGGCGGCGGCTGCCAGGTCGTGGAGCACGACGGCAGCTGGATTTCCGGTCCAGGCATCCTGGGGCCATCGCTCGAAGAGTCCCGCATGCTCGGGGAGATCGACGTCGGGGTCGTTGCTGGCGATGGCTAGCACGTTCTGGCGGTCCGGAAAATCGCGGCCGAAATGTAGATACATGGCGACGGTCGGGAAGGTCGCCCGAAGAGTGCGTATGGCGGACCAGAAGCGCGGCGCTTCCTCGCCCTCGACCACGCCAATAAGGTTCATCGCCAGTATACCGCCCGGCCGTAGACTCGCGGCTACCATACGAAGTGCCTCCGCCGTGAGCAGCGCCATAGGGAGAGCTTCCGTCCCACCGTACACATCTACATAAACAGCGTCGTACTCGGTGGCGCCAACCGTTTCGAGGAATGCGCGCGCGTCACCATGCACAGACGAGATGCGGTGCTGCTCGCGGAGGCCGAAGTACTGGTAGGCCACCCGGGTGACTTCGGGATCCAGCTCGACCACGGTAATTCGGGCTTCAGGATCGCGCTCGGCCACGCGCCTTGGTAGAGTATATGCGCCGCCACCCAGAAAGAGATACGACGCTCCGCGCTGTGCAACGGCCGAGAGGAGCGATTCGGCTGCGGCGATGTAAGAGAGCGTCGAGGCACCGCTTCTGATGTGTTCGCCGGACTCTTCTTCGCCGTTGACATAAAGATGGCGTTCTGGCTGTCGCTCGCCGGGGAAGGCGACCTCTCTGACTTCGACGATGCCGTAGGGCGTAGCGCGATAGAGCAGAACCTCCGCGACGGTCGGCGGGCGCTCATCGCGGACGAGGCTCGGTAGGAGGAGGAGCACGGCCATGCCGAGGAGGATAGCCCCTGGTGCCAGGATCGGTATCAGCAGGAGCCCCATCACCAGAACCCCGAGAAGCGAACCGCCGAACAGGCCGAGGCAGGTAACCGCCAGACCGCTCCAGGTGTTTTCGTCGGCGTCTACCCTGTCGTCATCGTGGCGGTCGCCAACTTCGAGGACGAGCGGGAGAAGCAGACCGAGCATGTATGCGGGACAGCCGATCAGGACCAGCAGGGCAAGAGCGGGCGCGACCAGACCGCCGGCGCTCTCACCGTAAACAGCCCAGATGGTGGAGAACAGGCCGGCCAGAGCTGTCGCAATCGCGGCAGCCATCCATCTGGGGGCAAGCGGAAGCTCGTCCTCGCGGGCGGCCGGCGCACCGGCCCACATCCCCACACCCATGGCGAATATGAGGGTTCCGACCAGGCCGGTGGTCCCGACCAGCAGCCCCCCGCCATCGTAAAGGATGAGGCCGGCGCCCGAATAGACTACAACGGCGAGTGCGATCCCGACGATCGACGGGCGATAGATTTCACGAAGTGAAACGGCCATATCCCCCCCGGTAGTAAGTAAGGGGGATTCCCTCTTTCGCGTCCGCTGCCATGACTTCGCCGATGAAGATAGTATGGTCCCCGGCCGGGACCGCCTGAGTGACGTCGCAATCGAGCCAGGCCATGGCCTCCTCGAGCACGGGGGCGCCGCTGCGCTCACCGCGATACGCTACGCCTTCGAATTTGTCGTGCACTTCCCAGGTAGCGAACCGCCGGGAAAGTACCTCGCCGAGGTGCTGCGAAAGGACATTCACGGCGAAGAATCCCGAATGCTGAATGCACTCGTGTGAATCCGCGTTACGCTCGACGCAGACCAGCACCAGCTGCGGGTCGAGGGATACGGAACAGAAGGCATTCACCGTCAGCCCGCACGGGCGGCCAGCAGCGTCGAGCGTCGAGACTATCGCCACGCCTGTTGGAAAATGACCCACCACGCGCCGAAACTCACTGGAATCGATCATCTGGCATGTGGTGCGTTCGGTACATACTTTATCTTGAAAACCGTACCCCCGGAGGAGGAAAGCATCATTTACGTATTAAGGAGATCTGTCTGCCTTCAGTTGGCGATATCCGCGCTGATCCTCGGTATCGCCCGGCCGTCAAATTTACATGCACAGGAAGTGGAGGAGCCCGAACCTTCACCTGTCCAGGAGGCGGAAACACCGGAGCCGCCGCCCGACCGTTGGAAGATCTCCGCCGAGCTGAGCGTCACCGATCAGACGGGCAACAGAACGCTCAGGCTGCTTACCGGCGGACTCAAGTTCTCGCACCTCGAGCAATCGGAGTTCAAACTCGACGGCTCGTTCCAGTCGCGGTACGGCAAGAGCGAGGACGAAGTCGTCACCAAAAACCATCGAGCCTCGCTCGCGTTCGACTTTCGGCCAGAGAGCACCTGGTCCCCGTTCCTATTCACCGAAGCGGAGCGCGACGAGTTCAAGCAACTCGAGCTGCGCCTTTCGGGAGGTGCCGGCGCCAAGTATACCTTTTACGATCCGGGAGCCGGCAGCAACGAGGGCTCGATTTCGATGGCACTGCTCTTCTCACGCGAAGATCTTGCCGGGAACGAAACGACACCCGACCCACCGAGCCGGAACCGCGCTCGGTTCAGCTTCAGGCTGCTCGGAAGCCGTGAGCTGAGGCCCGGAATAAGCGCTCATCACCTTACGTCGTTTCAGCCGATCTGGCATCGGATGGCCGACTATTTGCTTCGATCGGAGACCGGCGCCAAGATCCTGCTCACCGAAAGACTTGCCCTTTCGGTTGAGTACGAGGTCAGCCGTACCGCGCTTCCGCCCGAAGGCGTAGAACCCAACGACCGGCTGTTCAAGACCGGCTTCATAATCGACTTCTAACACGCTACCGCAAATGGCGCAGCTCCGCGCGGCACTTCGGATCTTTCCGCTCCTGATTGTAACCGCTCTGCACGGTTGCGACAACGTGGAATGGGGTGGTGCGGACCTCGACATTGTGCCACCGCCGCCGCCGCTCAATGCAATTCCCGTAGCGCCGGACGAGCAGGTATTCGCCGAGTACGGGCTGCCTACTGGCAGCGTGCTGTTCAAGGTGGTGCAGCTGGAGCAGGGTGCGCAGCTTATACCGGTGGCCGAAGTCTCCGGTGACTCGCTCAGGACCCTCCGCCGTCCGGCGGCCGTCGCGCCCGACGCATTCGAGTCCAAATTCCGGGAAGCTGTTATACCGGTCGGATCGCAGTTCGAGCTGTTCCGGCGCGGTGCCAACGTCGGGACCTTCGTGGTGCACGGTTACGGTGAAGTGACACCGTGCGGCCTTCCGACCGCCACCGGCAACGCGACGGTGGTAGCGGCCGCTACCCAGGTGCCTCAATTCCTCGCATTCCGGCAGGGCCTCGCGCCAAGGGTTATCGGTGAGTACTCGCCGCCAGTCATAGACGGGAGCATAAACACCTACGCATCGATAGTCGCCGAGCGGCTGATACTGCAGGCCGGCCTGCCCCGCCCGCGAAGCTGGGTTGGCGCGCAGCGAGACCTCCAGGCGCTGGAGATCGCGCAGGGCGCCAACCCCGAGATGGCGGCAACCTACCTCGTGGCCGACAGCCTGGCGGCTGGGCCGGCGGGCGATGGCGGATACAGCGTCTTCTATATAGCCGATTACGAGTCGCGCCGCGGCTACTCGCCGGTGTATCAGGAGGTGCGCGACTACAGTAAGACCGGAAAGGCCGCGCCGAAGCTACTGGATTACCTGAACTGGGACGGCCGCGAGGGCGACGAGATCCTCATCCAGGTGTTCGGCGAGGAGGGTAGCTGGTACGAGGCTCTGGGTCGGGAGGGCGGTGAGTGGGTGAAGACGTGGGAGGGGGGGAAGTGTTAGCGGAGCTATCAGCTATCAGCTATCAGCTATCAGCTAAAAACCTCATTCTCGGTGATCACGGCGTCGAGGGGGGAGTCCCAATCTTCCATTGGTATAGCGGTGACCTCCTGGCGGGCGAAGAAGATGCCGCAGCGGAAGGCTCGCCAGTCGGGGTGCGCGAAGAGTCGGTCATAGTAGCCGGCGCCGCGGCCTAATCTGCCTCCGTTTTTATCCCAGGCCACTCCGGGTACTATCGCGGCGTCGATATCGTTGATGTCTGCTAGCGGACAGTTGATTTCGGTCGGCTCGAGGATTCCGTATTCGCCAGGGCGGAGCTGATCCGGATGTTGGACCCGGTGGATAGCCATCTCCCTCGTCGCTGGGATGCAGCGGGGATAGGTGACCACGATGCGTCTGCTGCGAGCCTCGGCGGCTATAGCGGCGGTTGGCACCTCATCGGGCATGGCCGAGTACAGCAGAATCACTCTTGCCGCGGCGATCTCCGGCACGGTCCAGACGCGCTCGGCGATAAAATTTCCCGCCGCTTCTCGCGCCGATGGCGACATTTCCGCCACAACTCGCCGCATCTCCCCGCGAATTTTTCTTTTTTCCGTTTTAAGCGACACGATGGCGTCGGTCCGGGCGCGATGATGGGCTCAGGCGAAGATTAAACGTAGTTTGTGGGGACTTCAACTGACAAGCGGGGCGATGGGATCCGATAAACCAGGGGCCGGCGGCGCCGATATGCCCACCGAGGAGTTCCGGGAGATAGCGGC
>DASSKB010000178.1:0-4815 GCA_035690925.1 Longimicrobiaceae bacterium | reverse complement strand
GGCGAGGGCAAGGGGGAGGGGCGGGTTGTATCTTTTTGGGGATTGAGTAATTTTCGCGGTTCGAGGTGAGCCGCCCGCAGCGCTGGAGAGAAGATGAGCGACGAGATGCACGTTACAGATACATATCATCCAGCCGAGATCGAGCGGAAATGGCAGAAGCGATGGGCGGAGGAAGGCACCAACACCTTTACCGACGAGGCGCTTCGCGCGCGGGGACGTGAGGGTAAGCCTTTTTACAACCTTATGATGTTCCCGTACCCGTCGGCGGAGGGGCTGCACGTGGGGAACATTTACGCGTTCACGGGTGCCGATATATACGGTCGCTTCAAGCGCCTTCAGGGTCATGACGTGTTCGAGCCGATTGGGTTCGATGCGTTCGGCATACATTCGGAGAACTTCGCTCTCAAGGTGGGCACGCACCCGATGGAGCTCATCCCGAGCAACATCGAGAAGTTCACGCGACAGCTTCGCCGCGTAGGATTGATGTACGACTGGAAGCATTCGCTGGATACCACCGACCCTGAATATTACCGGTGGACGCAGTGGGTCTTCCTCCAGCTCTACAAGGCGGGGATGGCGGTTAAGAAGGAGGCGCCGGTCAACTGGTGTCCATCCTGCAACACCGTGCTCGCAAACGAGCAGGTGATAGGTGGTGAGTGCGAGCGCTGCGGGACCGCCGTAGAGCTTCGCAACCTTTCGCAGTGGTTCTTCCGGATCACTGAGTACGCGGAGCGGCTGCTGAACAACCTGGATTGGCTGGACTGGTCGGAGAGCACCAAGAAGGCGCAAGTGAACTGGATCGGGCGGAGCCAGGGGGCCGAAGTGGCATTCCCCATCGCTCGCGCGCGGGTCGCGGAGGATAGACACGCGTCCGCGGCTATCGAGGCTGAGCGGCCGGTGATACGCGTTTTCACCACTCGCCCCGACACTCTCTACGGCGCCACCTACATGGTGCTGGCGCCGGAGCATCCGCTGGTCGAGCGGGTGACCACACCGGAGAATCGCGAGCGCGTCGAGGAGTATCGCCGGAAGGCGGCGAGCACCGATCTCGTTTCCCGCAAGAAAACCGATAAAACGAAAACGGGCGTCGATACCGGCGGCCGCGCGGTGAACCCTGCCACCGGCGAGGAGATCCCCATCTGGATAGCAGATTACGTCCTGATGGAGTACGGGACGGGTGCTATCATGGCCGTGCCGGCCCATGATGAGCGCGATTTCGAGTTCGCGAATGAGTTCGGCCTTCCGATCCGCCGCGTAGTCGCCGCCGACGGGGATTCTGGAGACACCCCGCTCAACGAGGCCTACGTCGGTTCGGGCCGCCTGGTCAATTCGGGCGAGTACGACGGTATGGAGTGGCAGGAGGCGAAGCGGAAGATCACGGATGAGCTTGCAGCCAGGAAGCTCGCGACTCCGCAGACCAACTATCGTCTTCACGACTGGTGCATCTCGAGGCAGCGCTACTGGGGTCCGCCTATCCCCATCCTCTACTGCGATGCGTGCGGCACCGTGCCGGTACCGGAGGACCAGCTTCCCGTGGTGCTCCCACACATCGACGACTACAAGCCCGACGAATCCGGCATCTCGCCGCTCGCGCGGCACGAGGAGTGGTACGTCACCGAGTGTCCGGGCTGCGGCGGCAATGCGCATAGGGAGACTGACGTTTCCGATACGTTCCTGGATTCAGCGTGGTACTTCCTGCGTTACCCGTCCGCCGGGAATGACCAACTGCCCTTCGACCCCGAAGTCACCCGTGGCTGGCTGCCGGTAGACTCGTACATCGGCGGGAACGAGCACGCGGTCCTCCACCTCCTGTACTCCCGCTTCATCACCATGGTGCTGAAGGATCTGGGACACATCGAATTTGAGGAGCCCTTCCGGAAGTTTCGCGCTCACGGCCTCATCATCAAAGAAGGCGCGAAGATGTCGAAGTCGAAGGGTAATGTCGTGGTACCGGATGAATACATCGAGGAGTGGGGCGCGGACACATTGCGCACTTACCTCATGTTCATTGGCCCATACGAAGAGGGCGGCGATTTCCGCGATGCGGGGATAACCGGCCCCTACAACTTCATGAATCGGCTGTGGGACACGGTTATTTCCGCCGAAGAGCGGGAGATTGACGCGCAGGTAGAGCAGAAGCTCCACGCGACCATCCAGAAAGTGACTGAAGATACGGAAGCACTCTCTTACAACACCGCCATCGCCGCTATGATGGAGTACCTCAACGTCGTGCGCGCCGGCGGCCGGACGCCCGAGGTAGAAGCTGTTCAGCCGCTCATCCCCCTCATCGCCCCGTACGCCCCGCATCTGGCGGAGGAGCTGTGGGAGCGCTCGGGCGGCAACGGCTCGGTATTCGACGAAGCCATGTGGCCAGACTTCGACGCCACCAAGGCGGTCGCCGATGAGGTCGAGTTCGTGGTGCAGGTGAACGGTAAGGTCCGCACGCGCATGCAGATGGCGCGCGGGATCGACGAGCACGCGGCGCGTGAGGCGGCCATCGTCGACGAAAACGTCCTGCGCTTCATCGAGGGCAAGCAGGTGCGCAAGACGATATTCGTGCCCGACCGGTTGCTCAATCTGGTGGTCGGCTAACGGCGGGCGACGCTGATACGCGCGATCTCCATCATGAGGTCGCTCGCGGATTCGGACGATATCAGTCCTGGCGGCGGCTCGATGAGGTGGTAATCACTCATACCGAGCTGCCGCCTTGCCGCCCTGGTCAGTAGTACATCCTCCCTCTCCAGATCCGATTGATCTCCTCCGAACTCCGAAACCAGCACAAACCGGGTGCGGTCGCGATGTGCCGTCACCCCGAGGAATCTCTTGCCGCGCGAAGCATATTCGGCATCCACCATCACCACCGTTAACGGGCTTCCGTTCAGCCGCCGATTGATCTCGGCCACGAAGTCGGGGTGTATCGTTACCACCACTATTGGGATCTCCATGTGCCCACCGACCTCACGGGCGAGGTCTGCGTGGAAAATACTCGTAACTATCAGCTCCACGCCTTTCAGGCGACGGGCCAGCCCACGCGTCCCCGATCCCAGGTTCACCATCACCCCCTTAGCGGCGAGAGAGAAGCCGTCCTCCATCTCCGCGCAAAGCGCTACCATGTGATCTTTATTCGACTCGACTACCCCACATTGAATCTTCCTCGATGTGCTCCGGGAAACCAGGTCGGCTACATCCGCAGGCGACATCTGACGGAGCCATCCTTCATGGAACACCCGGCCGAGCCACCGTACCCGATCTGAACTTATACCCCCTATCTCCTGCCGAGCGGCAGCGTAAACACCCGATCCGGGTCTGATCTCCACCACCCCCTCCCGCTCGAGCGCCCTGTACGCATCCGCAACTACCCGATGGTCCACCGCCATCTCACGCGAGATGGTCCTGATGCTCGGCAGTCGATCACCAGGCTGAAGGCGACCCGTGTGCAGCAACCCGATGATGCGATAGCGGAGCTGGAGTTCGATTGGATCCGCTTCTCTCATGGCGTCTTCCTAGGCAATTCTGAAGTTGATAAGTGCGTCGACCGCCGACGCGTAGCGGACGCGGCGCGGGCCTCAAAACCGCTACGGATAATGTAGCGGATGGGAACGCGTCTTGCAAATCGCCTGGCGGGTAAGGCGGGAGGGATCACGCTGAAGCTGGAATCGCGGGAGGCGAACAGCCGTCCTGGAGCTCACCCATTGGTAGGAGAAAAGTTATGTCCCAGACCTCACGGCCCCCGCAGGATCTGTTGGGGGAAGTTCGCGGATCGCTGGGCCGCGCGACGGACCGGCGATCGTTTCTGCGCACGGTAGGCGTGGCGGGCGCGGTGATCACGGTAGCCTCCTGTGATGACGACCCGATCACTCCGGATCCAGGTGCGGGAGTAACGCTCGACTTTTCGAGTGATTTCGGAGTATTGAACTACGCATACGCGCTGGAGCAGCTGGAGGCTGCGTTCTACACTCAGGCTGTCTCCAGCCCATTTTCCGATGCCATGTCGGGGGATATCGCCGCGCTGACAGCGGTGCGAGATCACGAGGTGGCTCATAGGGAGTTCTTCAAGGCGGCTCTCGGCGCAAATGCCGTAGGAGCGCTTTCCGTGGATTTCTCCGACATCGATTTCGACAGTCGTGCGAGCGTACTGGCTACGGCGCAGACCTTTGAGGATCTCGGAGTCGGGGCTTACAACGGAGCCGCGAAGTATCTGTCGGATGTGAATTTCCTGACGGCGGCCGGAAAGATCGTATCGGTGGAGGCGCGGCATGCCTCGGTGATCCGAACAATGCTGGGCAACAGTTTCGCGCCTGATGCATTCGACGACGCGCTGGCGCCGTCGGCGGTTCTGGCGGCGGCCGATCCGTACATCACTACCCAGATAATCCTGACCAACGCCTAAGGGAGAAGAGCTACCATGAAAGCAACAGAAATATTCGGGAAACTGGAGCCAGAGATCACTGAACGGCTCGCCTCCCGGCGGGAGGCCCTGTCCGGAGCAGGGAAGTTTAGCGCTCTACTGGCCTTGGGATCGGTGCCGGTGGCACTGAGCGGTTTTGCCAGGAAAGCGTATGCGCAGGACGCTCCATCAGTAACGGACGTCCTCAACTTCGCGCTGACGCTGGAATATCTGGAGGCGGAGTACTACACAACGGGAGTGGGAGCGAGCGGGCTGATCCCCGCTGAGGATATGTCTATCTTCCAGACGATCCAGGAGCATGAGGTCGCTCACGTCGAGTTCCTCCAGGGAGCGCTCGGCAGTGACGCGGTAGGGAAGCCCGAGTTCGACTTTACAGCTGGCGGGGCGTTCGCTCCCTTCAGCGACTA
>DASSKB010000177.1:0-7916 GCA_035690925.1 Longimicrobiaceae bacterium | reverse complement strand
CCTCTACCGCGCGGCAGTTGCGGCCGAAGCAGATGCGGTCGCTGCCGCGGAAGGCGCCGGCGAGAGTGACGAGAGAACGCTGCACGCGGAGAAGCTCGCGGAGCTCAGGAGCCGCATCTCAAATCTCTACGGTGAAGTCATGGACTGGACGGGCCCGCTCACCTCCGATCAGGAGGCGCAGCTCGATTATTATAAGGAGATGCTGGGGCGGCTCGCAGGTTGAGATCGCCCAACCAGTCATGCCCGCGGAAGCGGGCATCCAGCGTCTTTTAGGGAATGACGCTGGACCTCCGCGTGCGCGGGGGTGACGGACCCGTGATTGGGCATGACGGACTTCGTTTCTAATACGCTATCCCGTACGCTTCTCTGCGCGGGTCCGCTCCGGTGCGGAGTGCGCCCGAGATGGAGTCGACCAGTATCATCTGCACACCGCCGAAGGTAGAGGTCCACCCGTCGATGACGCGGATGTCGTGACCACGGCTCTCCAGCTCACGTCGGATCGGAACGGGAAGACGGCTCTCCACCGCCACCCGCAGACCATTATAGCTCCGGTAGCGAGGCGCCTCGATTGCCTGCTGCGGTGTCATCCCGAAAAGATAGAGGTTGTTGAACACCTGCAGAAGGGACTGTGTCTGACTGTCACCACCAGGTGTTCCTAAGGTCATCACCAGGTCACCGTCCCGGTCGGTGACCAGCACGGGCGTCAGGGTGTGATACGGGCGCTTGCCAGGCGCCATGATGTTCGGATGTCCCGTCTCGAGCGTGAAAAGCGATCCCCGGTTCTGCAGAACTATCCCCGTTTCCGGCTCCACGAGACCCGATCCGAAGCTGGAGAACAGGCTCTGGATCCAGCTCACGGCGTTCCCCCACCTGTCCACCGCCATCGCATAGACCGTATCACCCTCGCCGTTGCCGATGGAGCTCACCGACGACTCGTCCAGCCCGGGCTCTACATTTTCGGCCGCGCGGTCGCCCACGAGGAGCGCGCGCGCCTCCAGGTAGTCGGCGTCCAGCAGGCGATCGAGCGGCGCCGCCCCGAACGCCGGATCCGCTACCCACCGATCGCGGTCGGCGAAGGCGAGCTTCTTTATCTCTATCAGCGTATGCAGGTAGTCCGCCGAGTTGTGGCCCATCGCCTCCAGGTCGAAGTGTTCGGCCATCCCCATCTGCGATAGCTGAGCTATGCCCTGGCTGTTAGGCGGCATAGCATAGACCCGCTTACCCTCATAAATGGTCGAGAGTGGTGTGGTCCATTCCGGCTCGTGAGCGGCGAAGTCAGCCACTCGCAGGTATCCCCCTTGCCCCTCGATGAACTCCGCTAACTGATTGCCGATTGCGCCACCGTACATCGCCCCCGGCCCTTCGGAAGCGATCGTCCGCAGCGTGGCCGCAAGAGCGGGATTCCGCAGTAACGACCCCACGCGCGGCGCCTCGCCGCCGGGTGCGAAGATCGCCATGCCAGCGGCGTTCAGCTTGTCTGCGGAGCCGGCTATATCGTCGTGGAGCCTCGTCGACACCGGAAATCCATCTTTCGCATAGTGGATGGCGGGCTGGAGTGCCTGTGCCAGTGAGATGGTCCCGTGCCGCTCGAGCGCAGAGGCCCACGCGGACACCGCGCCCGGTACGGTTATGCTCAGCGCGCCACCGCCAGGGACCTCATCCAGATCACGGGCTGCGAAATAGTCGGCAGTCGCCAGCGCACCCGATCGGCCGCTTCCGTTGATTCCGGTGACCTCGCCCGTTTCGCCGTCGTACATCAGCGCGAACGCATCGCCACCCGCTCCATTCATATGAGGTCGGACCACCGCCAGCACTGCCGCCATCGTAACGGCGGCGTCCACGGCGTTCCCGCCACTGCGGAGCACATCGTAGCCCGCCGCGGCCGCGAGCGGATGGCCGGCGACCACGGCGCCGGTAGTGCCCGCGACATCGGGCCGGTTCTGCGGCGCGTACGTGACGGTGGCAGGGTGGGGATCGGCAGCCGAGCTCGTAGGGGCTGGCAGGTTCGGCGTGCAGGCAGCGGCCAGGACGATGATCGCGATGAGCGAGCTTTTGTGCATGAACGGACTCCGTAGTGGGGGTTGGTTTTATGATATCGCGGGTGGGGTAGGGAGGGCAAACTTGCGCGGTTCCATCAGCGCTCGTCGCCCCCGCGACCGCACGGGTGAAGCGTTTTTTCAGGCAGGGTCGCTGGATGCCCGCTTCCGCGGACATCACTGAGCTGATTTGACGTGGCAGGAGTGAGTTGTTAGGGTAGGAGTAACAACCAACCCAACTCCGCTGTTTGCTATTCTGGAGCCATCCAGCGACTGGCCGGACCGCTTTCAAGCGGCTGGCGTCGCCGTTGTTCGAGCTCCCATACTGCCGCGAACCGCACACGAAAGGAGCCGATGCCCAAAGCATTCTCTGGTACGCAAGATTCTCTAATCAGTTCTACCGCACTGCCCAAAATCAGGAGGCAAGTGATGTATGCACTCACCCGACACAGGTCGACGCTGGCGCGTTTTGCCGCCGCGGTCGTCCTGGTCACGCTAGGGGCGCTACCCGCCTCGGCACAGGAAACAGGAACCATTCGCGGCAGCGCCGTGGCCGCTACCACAATGCAGCCGCTGATCGGTGCGCAGATTTCCATACCCGGGACAGGCCTGGGAACATTGACCAATAGCTCCGGCGAGTACCTCATCGTCGGCGTTCCTGTTGGACAGCATGAAGTCCACGCCCAGATGATCGGCTTCGGCGAAGCGGTCGCGACCGTGAACGTCACGGCCGGCGAAGCCGCCGTGGCGAACTTCGAACTCAGCGAGACGGCCATCGCGCTCGAAGAACTCGTTGTGACCGGTACGGCTGCCGACGTTCGGCGAAAGGAGATCGGGAACAGCCTCGAGGCCGTCACGGCCGCTGAGATCGAGAACGTGCCCGTAAGCAATTCTATGGAGATCCTCCAGGGCCGCGCGCCGGGCGTGACGGTCATGACGAGCAGCGGCCAGGTGGGCGCGGGTTCCACGATCAAGATCCGCGGCACGACTTCCCTCTCGCAGGATACTGAGCCGCTCATTTATGTTGATGGCATAAGAATTTTCAACCTGCCGACCGGCGTTGGCGGCGGTGCCCGCACCGCGGTCTCGCCGCTTCAGGACATAGCGGCCGAGGATATTTCGCGCATCGAGATCATCAAAGGCGCCGCGGCAACTACGCTCTATGGTACGGAGGCCTCGGCCGGTGTGGTCCAGATCTTCACCAAGCGCGGTGTAGCGGGGGAGGCGATCTGGAGCGCCGAAGTGACCACCGGCTTCCGCTCGCAGCCCGACATGACGTCGTTCGATGATCCGAACCAGCTCTTCACCCAGTGCGGCGGCGTCATGCGTGGAATCATCACGAGCGATGACGAAGACACGCCGGAGAATGAGCTTGGTACGTTCACGGAGTGGGTGGACCCGACCTGTCCGGCCGACGGTGACTGGTGGGAGAAGGGACTCCATCAGAACTACTCGCTCTCCGTACGGGGTGGGGCCGAGAACGTAACCTACTACCTGTCAGGCAATTACAGCGATATCGAGGGCACTCTGCCGACGCAGAACTCTCGTGACGGCGGGCTCCGCGGGAATTTCTCCTTTTCGCCGGTCAATGAGGTCGACGTCTCGCTCAACACTTCATACACCAGGCGCAGCACCCGGTGGGTTGAGGACGGCAACAACGCTGACGGGTTCCTGTTGAACGTCGGCCGTGGATATCGCGGCTACATGCGAGGCGGAATCGCCGATGAATGCGACGGGGTCTCGGAAGATCTGATCTGCTTCACGAACACCCACATCTTCAATTCCGAGCTCGTAACTCTGAGCGATCACTTCATCACCGGCCTTACTACGCAGTGGAACCCGACGGAGGAGTTCTCCAACCGCTTCACCGCCGGTTGGGATTACTACAAGATCAACAGCGAGAACACCCATCCATTCGGGCATATCCGTTCGCCCGAAGGCTTCTTCGACGACGATAACACGCTGCACACGAAGCTTTCGCTCGAGTATTCCGGCTCCTACCGTGACAACTTCGGCGAGAACATCGTTTCGACCACTTCCATCGGTGGGCAGCTGTTCCGCGATCAGCATCGCTATACGTCGATCACCGTAAGCGAGTTCGCCGGACCAGGCGAGCCGACGATCGAGACGGGCGCTGTGCTGGACGGACGTGGCGAGCTTCGCTTCGCCTCTACCAGCGCCGGCGTCTTCGCGCAGGAGCAGCTTGGCTGGAAAGACCGTCTCTTCCTCACCGCAGGTATACGCGTGGACGGCAACAGCGCGTTCGGCGAGGAGTTCGGGCTTCAGGCGTATCCGAAGCTCAGCGCGGCCTATGTACTGTCGGATTACGACTTCTGGCCCACCTCGTGGTGGGAGACTTTCAAGCTGCGCGCCGCGGCCGGTATGTCGGGTAAGGCGCCAGGCGCGTTCGACCGCTTCCGCACCTGGTCACCTGTTTCGGCCAATGAAGGGGAACCAGGCTTCACACCCAACGATGTAGGCAACCCGGACATTGGACCCGAGCGGACCTTCGAGGTCGAGGGCGGTTTCGACGCCAGCATGCTCAACGGTCGCCTCGGCATCGAGGCGACTGCCTACCAGGCGACGACCACGGATGCCCTGGTCGGTGTGACACTGCCGCCTTCGCTCGGCTTCCTCAGCTCCCGCACCACCAACATCGGTGAGGTTCGCAACCGCGGTCTCGAATTCCAGGTTACCGGCGGTCTTGTTCGCACGGCCAACGTCGACTGGCAGGTGAGGACCAATATCTCCCTCATGTCCAGCGAAATCATCGATCTGGGCGGTGAGCAGGAGATCTCAGCCGACAACAAGGCTTACTTCAAGGAAGGATTCCCCGCGCCGGCTTATTTCGGCAAGAAGATCATGAACCCGGACGAGGTCGCGAACCCGATCATAGAGGATAACGCGGAATACGGTCCTGTATTCCCGACCCACCTGCTGGGCATGAGCACGACACTCACCCTCTGGGATCGTCTCACATTGAATGCGTTGGCCGAGTACCAGGGCGGGCATTTCCTGCCAAACTATACCGGATACCAGAACGCCCGCCGCGGCGTATGGTACCCGTGCTACGACGTACAGCAGATCCTGGCCGAGGCCACGCGGTTGCAGAGCACGGCTCCGCTCGATGAGGCCGGAATTACCGCCGCCCAGCGAGCACTCTGCTCCATGGGCAGGGTAGAGGCCGAGGATGGCAGCACGCTGCTCCCGGATTATGACAGCGACTTCTGGATAGAGCCGGCGGACTTCCTCAAGCTGCGCTCGGTATCGCTTACCTACGCCATTCCGTCCGAGTGGCTCAGCTTCACCCGCAACGCCAGCGTAACGCTGAGCGGTGCAAACCTGTTTACGTGGAGCGATTACACCGGCGCCGATCCGGAAATGGAGGACTTCGCGGACCGTTCGGGAGAAACCCTCGTCGGAGGTGGGTTCTTCGGGCGCCGTGACTATTATCAGGTGCCGCCGCCACGCACATTCCTGCTCTCGTTCCGCGTGAGCTTTTAAGGGGGAGAGACAAACTATGATCGATGTAAAACGATATAAGATCGCTCTAGCTTTCCTGCTCATTCCTCTGGGGGGATGTGATAATCTCTTCACCGTGGAAGCACCGGGTCGGATCGCCAACGATAATCTCAACGAGATAGCTGCTTTCCCAGCACTTGTGGCGGGGATGTCCGCGGATCTTACTGACGCCTACGACGCTACGGCGAACTACACTCTGCCAGTGACCTCTGGAGAGTTGTTCCATAGCGGCAGCTACGCCATCACGGACGTCGCGAAGGGGATACTTCTCCCCGAGGACATGAATGGCGAATGGGGCCAGATGCAGCAGGCCCGCTGGGTCGCCGAAAGTGGGATAGAACGGATGCAGGGGATTCTATCCGATGAGCAGTTCAACAGCAGCTCGCTGGTCGCACGCGCCTATCTTTACGCAGGGCTAGCTAACCGGCTACTCGGTGAGAACGTTTGCTCGACCACGATCGATGGTGGTCCGGAGCAGCCGAACACTGTGCACTTCGAGCGGGCGATAGAGCAGTTCACCAACGCGATCGAGATCGGCCAGCGGGCCGCTGATCCGATCACCGTGACCGCAGCGTACGGTGGCAGAGCTTCAGTTCGTGCCTGGATGGGCGATTGGGCGGGTGCGGTGCAGGATGCGCAGCAGGTGCCAGTCGACTTTTCATTCAACATCCTCTTCAACTCGGGCGCGGGTAACGGCAACGACCTGTACATCGAGACGCACGACCGCTACGAGTTCTCGGTCTACAACACGATCTTCGAGGATCATCCGGACGACCCGCGGGCGCCCTGGGATACAGTATTCACTGGTGAAGGAGAGGTGGATACCGGCGCCAACGGTCTGACCCCGGTTTATCAGCAGCAGAAGTACCTCAGTGAGGATGCTGATAACCCCGCCGTGAAGGGGACGGGGATGCTGGTCCTCCGAGCGGAGAACGCGCTCCGCAATGGTGATATCGGACTCGCATACAGCTTTATGAACGACGCGCGCGCTTTCTACGGTATGGATCCGCTCGTCCCCGCTTCGACTATCGAAGAGGCATGGGACGACCTGCACTACGAGCGCGGCGCTACGCTGTGGCTGGAGGGTCGACGGCTGTGGGATCTGCGCCGTTGGTTTAACGCGGGACCGAGCTCGCCCGCGTACCACCCATTCCTGGAGGACCGCGACAAGTGCCTCCCGATCAGTGAAGAAGAGCGGGAGTCGAACCCCAACCTGCAAGCCTAGGGGCCGCTCAGTGGTTTCCAGGCGGGGGTGGCTACCGGCCACCCCCGCCTCTATCGAAATCATTTCGCATGCTGAAAATTCGTCGTCTTCTAGCGTTGTGCCTGGCGGTGTTTATCACCGGCTGCTATTCGTATTCAACGGTGCCCTTCCGCAGCGCGCCAGCGGGTGAGAGGGTCCGCGTGCGAATCTCCGCCAGCCAGGCGGCGGACCTCGAAGAGGTTCTGCCGCGGCAGGACCGGGTGCTCGAGGGGAGGGTCGTGAGCGCGTCTGGCGGTAGCATTATGCTGGAGGTCCCCTCGACAGTGGCCAGCGCTAAATCCACTATGTACGGCCTGAACCAGCGGATCACACTCTCGGATTCGGAAGTATTGGAGCTGGAGGTGCGCGAGCTGGACCGTTGGAAGACAGCCGGCGTTATCGGGCTGGTTGCCGCAGGTGCTACTTTCGTGGCCGTCCAGGCATTCGCAACCTCAGAGGTCCAAACCCCCAACGGGGGAGAGGGTGGTGATGCCGACGCGGTCGTGATCCCCCTGGTCAAGTGGTCATGGTAGACGCATCCGAAACCGTATCCAAATAAAGAGACGCTCTTGACGCGCTTGCCATAGGGAGTTAGCCTTCCATCAACATCCACTCTAAGTCTTACCTTACTGCCTCAGCCGTTATCCGATCGGCCCACGCCGGCCAATTCTATATAGAACATTTGTCACCATATTCCCATCCGCCCACCGAAAGGAGATGACCCTCAAAAGCAATTTCTAGTTGGCCATAGTTCTGTAATCGGTTTCACCGCACTGCCCACACTCAGGAGGCAAGCGATGTATGCAATCAACCGGCACAGGTCGACCCTGGCGCGTCTCGCCGCCGCGGTCGTCCTTGTCACCCTCGGGGCACTACCGGCCTCGGCGCAGGAAACAGGAACCATTCGCGGGACCGCCACTGCGGCTTCTACTATGCAGCCGCTAGTTGGCGCGCAGATTTCCATACCCGGGACTGGTCTCGGGACATTGACTAATAGCGCCGGCGAGTACCTCATCGTCGGCGTTCCTGTTGGACAGCATGAAGTCCATGCCCAGATGATCGGCTTCGGCGAAGCGGTCTCGACGGTGAATGTTACGGCGGGCGAAGCCGCCGTG
>DASSKB010000176.1:0-7063 GCA_035690925.1 Longimicrobiaceae bacterium | reverse complement strand
AAAACGAAGCGCCTCACACCCGCTTCAGCGGCGGCGCGAGCCAGTCTTAAGGTTCCCTCCACATTGACCTCGCGATACAAAGCCAGTGGATCGTCAGTTATGTCATTCATGACGTGTACGCGCGCAGCGAGATGAACCACTGCGTCCACGCCGTCGAGCACTCCAGACCAATCCGTATGGCTATCAATTCCGCCCACTACGCGGCGATTAGCACGTGAGGGAACAGTGGCCGCGGTCGCACTGGTTCGGCAGATCGCGAGCACCGATATTCCTCGCGCGAGGAAGGTGTCTACAGTGCGCCGACCTAGGAAGCCGTTCGCTCCCGTGATAGCTACGGGTCCCCTTACAGGCGCCGTATGAGAGCCGTCAATCATCGCCTTACCGGTCGCCCGCTTCATCTCCACGCGCATCCACAGCCACAATCGGCTCCGACTTTGTCGAGGCCGGCAGAAAGTTTCCTCCGGCAACGTTCGCGATCGTTTCGAGATAAGACCCCGCCAGCGCGGTGCGGTCGTAGTGGCGAGTCACGTAGGCACGTCCCGCCGCACCCATTCGTGCGAGTGTAGCGGACTCCTCGCCATAAAGGCGCAGAACGCCCGCGGCCAACGCCTCAGGATCCCCTGGCGCGACGACGATCCCTCCATCGCTCTGGTCCACAATGCGCGCGGCCTCTCCGGCCAGGCCGGCCACGACAGGCCGCTCACATGCCATGATCTCAAAGATTTTCGATGGGATGGTATCCTGGAATACGGGAAGAGGGGCAAGCGGTACCAGGCTGATGTCGCACGCAGAGTGAAAGGCCCGGGTCTGATCCTTTGTGATAGGCGGATGTATCGAAAGGTTCCGAAGCCCGAGTTCCGCCGCACGCGCCTCGACATGGGCTCGATCCGGGCCGTCGCCAACCATAACAAAGCGGACATTCGGCGCGTCGGATGCTATGCGATGAGCCGCTTCTATAACGGTCGAGAGCCGCTGACCCGCCCCGAAGTTACCCAGGTAGCCGACCACGAAATCGCCCGTCTCCCTCATCCCCGCGATCGGCGGCTCTTCGCCGCTCGAATAATAGAACTCCGAGTCGACACCGTTTGGAACCACCGTGATACGGTCCTCGTCGACCCCCTTCCGTTCGATCCGATGGCGGAACGATTCGGTAACCGCTACCACATGCGCGGCTGAGCGGAGAAGGCGGCTCTCAAGAGCGTAGAGTAAGCGCTGCGAAACGCGACCCCGAAGCACCCCCATCTCGACCAGGTAGTCCGGCCAGAGATCGCGCACCTCCAAGATCACCGGCATTCGGCGCGTAACACCCAAGAGGGCTCCGCTGATGTGCGGGAAGAAGGGAGGAGAACTTGCTATAAGGACATCGAACCGGCCACCACGTGTTAGCGCGTTCAGAAAGCCGGTGCTCATAAACGTAAGGTTATTCAGGATCGTCCGCGCGAAGCCGTGCTTCGGACTGGCATAGAGCCACGAGCGCAGAACGCGGAGGCCTTCGACCTCCTCCTCAACAAATAACTTTCCCCGATAACTCGGGTGGATTCGTCCCTGCGGCCGGTTAGGCATTCCCGTAATGATCGTGACATCCGCACCAGCGGCCTGCCAGTGTCGGGTCATCTCCAACACACGGGCCGGCCCGGCCCCGACCTCGGGCACGAACTGCTGAACGAGATAACCGATTCTAAGCGGCGTTGCTCCCATATCTTAAGGCTTCTTACAACAGACGCCGCAAATGCAGCATCTACTACGTGGCCGCAGCTGGAATGCACGAAACGACAGAGTCGACATTATCGTGCTCGCCCTTCCAGCAGAAAGTGTCCCGCGCACGGCGCTGGCGGATACTGCAGGATCAGCTGCAGCGTCTCTTCTCGAACGCCGAAATCAGACATCCACCAAGCGCGCTCAATTCGAACGGATGCCGATGTGGTGAGCCCGACTTCCGCAGTTCGTCCCCGTATTACCCACCGCCCAGCGTCTTCGCGCACCTGACAATTTGGGTGCAATAGGAGACGAGCCGTCACTTCCTGTCCGCGTCCTCCTTCAATGCGATCGCAGACCGATATGCGCATAGGCGCCACATCCAGGCGGCGGCGGTGGATGATGCCGAGGTGCCGATATCCGTCGTGAGCTCCCTCAAGGACGAACCCATTTCGCGTAATCTCGTAGTGTTCTCGCAGCACCCGTGGGCGCCGACCGACGCGGAAGGCACCCCAGAACTCTGCTTGATCCTCTCCCGCCACAGTAACAGTATTGTGCGCTCGAGTGCTGCGAGAGTAGTCCCGCCACTCACCTGCATGGTACTCGTACACACCGGCATCCACAATCAGGCGTTCCCCATGATAGCTCCATTCGAAGGCGAAAACGTCGCCGTGGCCATGGGCAGGCAGAAAGTCCGGGGCGATCGCGCCGCAGTCAACTATGGCGAGGCTGTCACCATCGCGAGTTCCATAATATCCCGCGTCTTCATAGGCAAAGATTGTTTGGGCGTTAGGAGGAGGGCCACGAAGAATCGAGAATACTCTCAAGCACTCGGCTGGCGAATAGGTCATGTGTAGGCCGCCATCGTTGAAGAGGCTCGGCAGTCCATCCGGATGCGTATGATCAGCGATTGGTTGAGCCATTCGATCCAGGATAGATGACAGTCGTTCACGTAATAGCCCCGCCCTCATTACCGAATAGCATTCCGAAAGGTCGGCGAATACTTGTATGTGGTACGCAGGGGACCTCTCGAAATGGAACCCATCTTTGAAAACCTGCTCAGGAAGCTCCCGCTGCAGCAACTGTTCACCCAAATGCGTCCAAGAAGCTGCTTCTGCGCCAGCGAAGAACCGTCCGCCCCATAGAAGTGCTTTGATGTTCTTGATGATGTGATTGCCCCGAATGTCCTCTTCTAAATTGGCCGTTAAAAAGCGGAGTTGCGCGGCCAAGGATCCGAGCAGCTTGCTCCTGAATTCGGGCGTCCATTGTGCTTGCCGCGACTGAAACTGCTGCATCCAGACAACGCATCGGATCGAAAGAGCATAACTGTTCCAGTTGTCGAGCCAGTATCCCCGCCGGTAGGGGGGATTGAAATCAATCCAGTCGCCGATGAAGTGCTGGACTGCGAAATCATCCAGAGCCTCCAAATACTCCATGTAATGCAGGTGAAGCTTCTCCAACCGCGTTCCCATCTCAAGTTCGTCGGGATGCCACTCTATCTGGTCAGAAAGGGGCCAAGCTCGACCGGCGAGATCCAACACCGGCATCTCCTCTTCCCAGTGAATGAGATGTTGCCGCGGTGAGAACAGAGGAGCGGGAAGGTCAGTCTGCAACGGAGGGGGTGCGCGGCGTGCAAAAGGTCCCGAAAGAATCCCGCCGGTACTGGCGAGAAACTTCCGTTTGAGGAGCAGTCGACTGCGCGCCATGAGTTGGCGCACTCTTGTGTGACGAACTGACCGGCTGAATAGGACCAGGCGCCCCGCTCGCTTTCCGATCATCCGATCCCTTCTCCGCGCGCGCGGAGTCGCAGGTCGAGAATTTCGCGGACCACGGGCGCAATCACGAAACATTGACGGGACGGTGTAATCTCCGCGCTTCGCGTTCTCGGTGACGGGGCATGCTCAAACTTATTCGCCGCATCAAGCAGCCCTTCAACCCCGAGGACCGCGCATTTGGCCCGTAAAGTATCGATGGTATCTCCCGGTTCCACATGCACCGGAATGGCCTGGATCACAGCACCAGTGTCAATGCCGCGATCAATATAGTGGATTGTAACCTCCGGATCGTATCCGAGGATGACCGACCATTCGCAGGCGTTCATACCGCGAATATGAGGCAGCGGGCCCGAGTGGGCGTTTAGAATTCGGCCCTGAGCAGAATCTATAAATTGTGGGGAGAGAATCCCTCCACCCCCGTATAGCACCGCGTCAGGCCGCGAGGTGCGGACGAATTCGACACTTCGCTGATCGTTCAGATTCTTGACTGCACGATATGGGACGCCGTGCTCCGCGGCCCAGCGCCTGAGCGAGCGGCTCCTGATCCTGTGAGAAGCCAGGAAGCTGAGTATCGGGTCTGCGTCGCCTGCGACGGGACGTCGGCCAGGGAACATCCGCCGCACAGCGAGCTTCAGAAAACCCAGCCCGCGCTGGCGTACGAGCGAACGCGCTCGCCGGGCGTTGAGTGCTGAAACGACTAGCAGGCCGCCTATCTCATGACCCTCTCGGCGGAGCAACTCAGCTAGAGCAAGAACGTGCGGAGCCCGATTGTAGCCTGCCGTCAGAACGAACTGCATCTACGCGACAGCTTCGCGCTCTACACGCTCGATGAGGCGGAGCAGAGCGTCGCAGAGATACTTGGCAGCCCAGTTTGGGTATCTCAATCGCATATATGGTCCCCATACGGGAGCAGATCCCGCGACTGCACCGCGAACGCCCGCTACGGGAGATCGCAGTCGTTGAGTAGAGCAAACATAGTCGACCATACGCGCTGCCGCGCTTACAAGCCGAAGGTCGGGTGATCGAGACTCCATGAGCAGAACGCATATGGCAACCTGCGCATTACCGGTGAGGCATACATAATTGCCGTCGCGCTGCCAGTTCGCATCGAAAGCCCCGGGTAACCGGCCGCCCGCTAATTCACTTCGCCGGATTAGCACTTCCAGGGCGGGAACTGCGGCATGAGAGTACCGGTCCCACGCATTCAGCAAGCGCGCACTTTCCAGTATGCCGCGCAGAGTATAGGCGATTGTGTGAGTGAACGCAGGCTCATCTTCAGCGAATCCCCAGCCCTGGATCACCCCATTGGGCAGTCGGCGATCTACAATTCTATCCAGAACTGATACAGCAGCATCGCGCACTTTATCGTCTCCTGCACAACTCCAGACCTCGAGCATCGGCCACACAACGTGGGTGTAGTAAGACGGCGTATCCTGAGCGCGATAATCGCCGCCTTCCCACAACCCGTTATTACCGACCCCGCGTGCCAGCCATGCTGCCCCTCGCGTAGCGGCATCTAGCCATTCTTGGTCTTCCGTAAAGTTGTACAGCGCTATCATACCCTTCAGGATCTGGCCCGTATTAAAAATGCTCGGCCTCCCATTACCACGTGGCGGATGGAGGCCTCCGGCCCAACTCCCCTCCCGGCCCTGAATGCTCAGGAGCCAACGCCCCGTCGCGAGCGCGTCCTGGTGGAGACAGCGAGCCGGGAACAGGGAGTGAAGGTGCAGCAGGGTCGGGATCAGATAGCCGGTCGTCTCCGGGTATGGTTTCGACCACCCCGCCACGTGCGAGAAGTGGGCGCATGACCCGCCGCGGCCATGGAAGATAGAGCGCTGCAGCCACCCTGCCGTAGCATCAAGATGAGCGAAATACCGACGGACGCTCGGGAGCGCCGTTCTCGATCGAATGTCTGTATCCATCTATTTGAAGAATATTAGTCCGGTATTCCGGGGATACTGCGTCGCGAGATCATCTGGTGATCAAAGCGATAGCGGTATCATTGGGTAAGGCGGAAGTTTACCACCTACGATGGCGCGGAAAATCCTATGCAGAGACCGCCACCGGCTGGCCCGTTCGCAGAGATTCATTGATGGCGAAAGTCGCTCTCGTCGTCGAAATCAGCGACTGAAGCGAAATCGGCGGCTCGCCGCCCATCTTTACAGCGGACAGGAATGCCGCAACTTCCTGGTCAAAGCCCTTGTCCTGCGAGGTCCGTTTAATCCGTTTCCGCTTCCCGTTGCGCGTCATTGTCAGCTCACGAAAATCCTTCAGGATGGCGATACCGCCCGCCCCGTACACTTCTACATTCTCCTTGGAATACGATTTGTCACCAGTAGAGAAGTAGTTGATGCTGGCGATGGAACCTCCACGGTATCGTAGCGTGATGGTTACCGTATCGTGCAATTCGGCAGTCGGGCCACCGATGGAGTGGGCAAATACCTCCACCAGGTCCTCGGCAGTGATATGCTGCATCAGATCCAGGAAATGGCATACCTCTCCGACGATTCGGCCACCGCCATCCTCCAGATCTTGAAGCCAGTTCTCAGGCGGGATCGGTCCAGCATTGACTCGGTATTGAATTGCCAGCGGTTGACCGGGAGCAAAGAACTTCTTTAGCTCCGCGACGAGGGACGAGAAACGGCGGTTAAATCCGACCATCAGGAGTTGACCGCTTCCTGCTTGGGCCTCGAGCACGCGCTGTAGCCCAGCCTCGTCAATAGCTAGCGGCTTCTCTACGAAAACGGCCTTACCCGCCCGTAGAGCTTCCGCTGCGAAGCTCGCGTGCGAGCCGTGTCGCGTGGCAATTACGACGGCGTCAGTCGAAGTGTCACGAAGAAGTTGCTCAGTATCGGTGGTGCAATAGCCAAAGCCGTACTTCTCAGCTGTTACTTTCGCGTTCATACCCGTTGCAGTCGAGACTCCGGTCAGTGACGCATCCGCCGCTGACTTGAAGCGCGGCAGCAGCACCGATTTCGCGAAGTTGCCCGCACCGATGAATCCAATCCCCACCTTCCCCGACTTCGGCGCCCGCGAGTCGAGCCGGATAGTGCGCGCTCCGTCGTCGGCCGAAGCCGGAGGATACTCGAGCATCACGCCGAGGAATGGCTGCTTGTCCTCGCCGGTCACGATCGCGTATGCAGCCTCCGCCTCATTGATGGAGAACCGGTGCGTAGTCAATCGCCGTGGGGTCACCTGTCCAGTGGATACCAGTCGCAGGAACTCCTCCATGTTACGCCGCTCAGTCCAGCGCACGTAACTTATCGGATAGTCCCGACCTTTCTCCTCGTAAGCTGGGTCGTAGCGGCCGGGACCATAGGAGCGCGAGAGGCGCAACTCCAACTCCTTTTCGTAATAAATCTTGCGCGGCACATCCATTTTCACCGCACCCACCATTGAAACAATTCCGCGTTCCCGGCATAGCTCACCCGCCAGCTCCGTAGGATCGTTGCTGTCGGTGGCAGCGGTTACAATCACGGCATCGGCGCCGGTGCCGCCAGTGAATGCCGCCACCGCGCCAGCCACGTCGTCCGACCGGGAAACGGCCTCATCCGCACCGATCTCCCTCGCCAGCGCTATCTTGGAGGGGTCCA
>DASSKB010000175.1:0-21679 GCA_035690925.1 Longimicrobiaceae bacterium | reverse complement strand
GCCCTGTGGGCGAGTGGGGCCTCGAGCTGGAGCGCAACACCATCAAGGTTTCGCCGCTCATGGAGACGAATCTCCCTTCTGTGTACGCCGCGGGCGACGTCGTCAGTTATCCCGGCAAGCTGGAGCTCATAGCGACCGGCTACGGTGAGGCCGCCATAGCCGTCAACAACGCTGCCCATGCGGTGAATCCCAAAGCGCGGGTGAATCCAGGGCATTCGACGAATTTGAAGATTTTTTCGCAGGAGGAGGAATGAAGCTATCAGCTATCAGCTATCAGCTATCAGCTAAAAGCTTCGGATCAGCAGAGAGTCGGACGCTGGAAAGCGCCCTGAAGGACCGGCCAGACGGACTGCAGTCCGACCGTCGGGTGCCGTTAGCTGATAGCTGATAGCTCCCCCATGCTCCTCACCTCTCGAACAGCCCTCATAACCGGCGGTGCAGTCCGCATTGGGCGCGCGATAGCCCGGGGACTCGCGGGGGCGGGGATGAAGGTGATAGTACATTACAATTCGTCGGGTGACGAGGCGCGGGAACTGGTAGGGAGTATTCGTCGGGCGGGTGGGGAGGCGGAGGCGATAGGTGCGGACCTCAGGGACGCGGATGAGGTGGAGCGGCTGGCAACGGAGGCGATCGCCTGCTTCGGCGGGGTAGATGTCCTGGTGAACAATGCGTCTGTCTTTCCTCCCGAGGCCTTTTACGACGTCAGCGAGACTATCTGGGACGAGACGCTCGCCGTCAACCTCAAAGCACCTTTCTTCCTGACCCAGCACCTCGCGCCACTGATGCGTAAGCGGGGTGGCGTGGTGATAAATATGGCCGATCTGGCTGGGATCCAGACCTGGAAGTCTTACTCGGCCCACTCCATCAGCAAGGCCGCCCTCCTGCACTTCACCCGATCGGCCGCCCGCTCGCTGGCCCCGGAGATCCGCGTAGTGGCGATCGCCCCCGGTACCGTGCTGCCGCCGGAAGAATTCGACGCAGCCAGAATTAACCAATTGGCGGCAACCACACCCCTGAAACGCAACGGTACGCCCGACGACGTCGTGCAGGCCGTCCTCTACCTACTTTCCGCTGATTTCGTCACTGGCGAGGTGCTTGTGATCGACGGCGGCCGGAGTGCCGGCAGCTGACCCGCAGGAACATCGACTCCCCTCATCAGGTACTACCCGCGCCAACAGCCTCTGCGCCGTACCTCCGACCCGGGCACCCACAAGGGGTGCCCCTACGGGTGTCGGAAGCGCTGAGGTGCCGGACTTTCGCGGACCGATGACCGATAGCCGATAGCCCTGAGCGCCGCAGGCGCTCAGCCGCTGATAGCTGCTAGCTGATAGCTGATTCTCAATGTCGCGTACGAATAAACGTAGCACCACCAAAAAGCGTCGCCAGCTAAAGAACCCGATCCGCAACGCGTCTCCCTTGAGGATCGCGGGCATTGCGGTCTTGGGGATGATGATCCTGGCCGGCGCGGGTTTGCTGTGGCTCTGGCCGCGCTGCTCCGGCGAGGGCTGTCCCTCGGTGGCGTCCCTGCGCGAGTATACGCCGCCTCAGGCGAGTCGGGTATTCGACCGGAGCGGCCAGCTGATCGCCCACCTCGCACCCGAGCGGCGTATTGTCGTGCCATTGGAGCAGATTCCTGCCGGGGTGGTGGGTGCTTTTCTGGCCGTCGAGGACCGACGGTTCTTCGAACATGAGGGCGTCGACTGGCGCCGCGCGGCTGGCGCACTCGTTCACGACATCCGTACGCTCAGCTTCGATGAGGGGTTCAGCACGATCACCATGCAGCTGGCGCGCAACGTCTTCCCGGAGCACCTGACGCGTGAAAAGACGCTGCGGCGCAAGCTGTGGGAAGTCATGCTGGCGTGGAAGATCGAGGACGAGTTCTCCAAGGATGAGATTCTCGAGCTGTACCTCAATCAGATCTATCTGGGCGAGGGGCTATATGGCGTGGAGGCCGCCGCGCGTGGCTACTACGGCAAGTCCGCGCGTGAGCTGGACACCGCGGAGGCCGCGATGCTCGCAGCGCTCCCCAAGGCACCATCGACCTACAATCCCCGTGAGAATCCCGTGGCGGCCGTACGCCGTCGCAATCTCGTGCTCGACCTGATGGCGCAAGCAGGCGTGATATCGGCCGCGGAGGCCGAGAGCGCCAGTGCCGAGCCGCTCGACCTGGCTCCTCCCATCGAGGCGAAGGGCGATGCCCCGTACTTCGTGGCCGCGGTACGCGACGAGCTGCGCGAGCGGTTCGGGCCGGGCGCCGCCAACGCTGGCTTACGCGTTTACACGACAGTGGATCTTTCGCTGCAGGTAGAGGCGCGCGATGCATTACAGGAGCAGATACGCGCTATCGAGGCGGACGAGCTCGGGAACTTCCAGGGGCCGGTATGCAGTGATGGCGAGATCGAGGACCCGCGCGACTGCCTTCAGGGTCTCTTCGTCGCCATAGAGGTGCAGAGTGGCGATATCCTGGCGATGGTGGGCGGCCGCGACTTCGCGGTGAGCCAGTTCAACAGGGTCACGCAGGCGCGCAGGCAGCCGGGCTCCGCGTTCAAGCCGATCGTCTACGCGAGTGCGTTGGAGGCGGGGATACCCATCACCACACCCCTTATAGGGCCGGGAGCCACGGACTTTCTGGGAACGTACAGGCCGGCGGATCACGTAGCGGATAGCGTGACGGTGAACATGCGCGAAGGGCTGCGCGTTTCTTCGAACCGGGCGGCAGTCGCTCTGGGCAATCGCACCGGCGTGCAGAACGTCATACAGACAGCGAAATCCCTCGGCCTGAGCACCGAGATACCGCCCTATCCATCCACATTCCTGGGCGCTGCCGAAGTGGTGCCGCTCCAGCTTGTAGCCGCATACAGCGCATTCGCGAACAACGGATTCGTCGTCACACCGCGGCTTATCCGTCGTGTTGAGAACGCCAGTGGCGAGGTTCTGCTGGATGTGCCGGTCAGGCGCGAGCAGGCGATCTCGCCCGAGGCGGCGTTCCTGACGACCAGCCTCATGCAGGATGTCATAAATTCCGGCACCGGCCACCGCGCGCGCGCCGCGGGGCTACCGTATTCCGTGCCTGCCGCCGGCAAGACCGGCACAACCGACGATGCTGCTGACGCCTGGTTCGTCGGGGTCACGCCAGATCTGGCCGCGGGCGTGTGGATAGGTTTCGATCAGAGGAAGCGGATAATGCCGGGCGCCGAAGGTGGAACGCTGGCGGCCCCGGTATGGGGCGAAGTTCTGGGGAGCTACTACGAAAGCCACCCCACTCCGCCGTCCTGGATAGCGCCGTTCAATCTGGTTACTGCCAGGGTGGACAGTAAGACCGGGTTACTGGCCACAGACGAATGTCCACCGGAGCAGGTGGTGGAGGAGTGGTTCATTCCGGGTACCGTTCCCACCGAGTATTGTGATCTACACCCCGACTCAGGCGTAGGCGGATGGCTGACCCGACAGCTACGCGATCTGGGTGATTGGCTCGGTGGCGGTGACGATGCGGACGCGCCCCCGGGTACGACGGCTGCGCCCGACACTGCCGGGGCGCACTGAGCTAGACCGCGGCGCTCTCCGCGTCTTCCGCGTCCGCGCGCCCGACCGACGATTCAGCGGTCTCCAGTACTGGCGACACCGCGGAATGCTCACCATGCTCAGCCAGCCAGCGCTCCGCTTCCAGGGCAGCCATGCATCCGGTGCCCGCGGAGGTGACCGCCTGGCGATAGAAATCGTCGATAACATCTCCCGCGGCGAAAACCCCTTCCACCGAGGTCTCCGTTCGCCATGCGCACGGCGTAACGATATACCCGTGCGGGGTGGTCTCGAGCTGCCCGCCGAGGAAAGCGGTATTCGGCGTGTGGCCGATTGCGACGAATAGTCCGCCGACCTCGACCTCCTTCTCCTCGCCCGTGTTGGTGTCCCTGAGACGCAGGCCGGTTATGAACTCGTCGCCGAGCACCTCCACCACTTCGCTGTTCCAGGCAACGCGTATTTTTGGGTTCGAGCGGGCGCGCTCGGCCATAACACGCGAGGCCCTGAACCTGTCACGCCGGTGGACGATGACCACTTCACTGGCAAATTTTGTGAGGTAGGTGGCCTCCTCCATCGCCGAGTCGCCACCCCCGACCACAGCCAGGACCTTGTCCTTGAAGAACGGCAGCGCGCCGTCGCAGACTGCGCAGGCCGAAACGCCGCCGCCGGTCTGGGCGAGACGCTCCTCGTTCGGCAGCCCTATCCAGTTCGCGCGCGCGCCAGTCGCAACTATCACCGACGCCGCGCGAGTAACCTCACTCCAGCTCGGCTGGAGCTGGAACGGTCTGCTCGAAAAATCGACCGACACGATGTTCTCACCTATTACCCGCGTCCCGAAGCGGATCGCCTGCTGTTTCATGCGATCCATGATCTCTTGACCGTCGACGCCATCCGGGAAGCCGGGGAAATTCTCGATGTCCGTGGTCCACATGAGTTGCCCACCCGGAATCATCGTGCGCGAGGGTTCACCCTCGAACACAAGCGGATCGAGGTTGGCGCGAGCCGCGTAAACCGCGGCCGTCCATGCAGCCGGGCCCGACCCGATGATCACCAGCTTCTCAACTACGCCCTCATTCATCATCTGCTCCTCTTCATTACTTAGCAGGTTTCTCGTGACCCCAATTTACCCGGAGCGTCAACCCCTGCCAACTCCGGACCCGA
Organism: Longimicrobiaceae bacterium; assembly: GCA_035690925.1. GTDB lineage: Bacteria > Gemmatimonadota > Gemmatimonadetes > Longimicrobiales > Longimicrobiaceae > DASSKB01. The sequence goes on along the minus strand of DASSKB010000175.1, from coordinate 16,999 downwards.
CTCATTCACTCGCCCCGGTCATACTCCCGGCAGGCGCCCGGTCCCGCCTGTGCCTCTGACTGTAGAGCCCCATGAGGGGGCGCGTGGACAGGCCGTGCACCAGTATGGATACGGCTACGGTTGCGAAGGTCACAATCGCCAGCCGGTTAGCGAGCTCGGCCGGCAGTCCGCGATTAGCGGCATACATCAGGTAATACACGGAGCCCACCCCGCGAATCCCGAACCACCCTATCAGACCTCGTTGCATGGCGGTTGTCCACGACCCTACCAAACCTATAGTCACCGCTATGGGCCTGACTACCAGGAAGAACACCGCAATAAGGGTGAGCACCTCCGGCGAGAACAGCCAATCGGGTATCATTCCGCCAAGGAGCAGGACCACCGCAAAGGTGCCGATGCGCTCGAGCTGATCGGAGAAGCCGAGGACGGCGTCCGCCATGTACGCTGGAGCGGTCTCGGCGCCTGTGGCAACCTCCTCCTCGTCCTCTCCTGTTGCCTCGACTGCCACTGGCGGCGATGCTCCCTCGGTGGATCGCCTTTCTATCCGGCGAAGCGAGAGACCCGCGGCGAATACAGCGAGGAACCCGTAGGTCCCGATCGTCAGAGCTATGCCATACGAAAGCGCGATCAGCCCCAGCGCGAGGAAATCGTCAACGCCCACGGCCTCCCGATGGCGCCGCCTGAGGTAGACGACGAGGCGGCCTATGAGGGTACCGAAGAGCGCGCCAACGGCGAGGCCACCGGCCACGGCCCACAGAACGTCTACCGCCAACCATCGCCACCAGTAACTTCCAAGCTCGTGGAGACCAAGGAGTCCCATTCCCAGCATCACGAACGGGAAAGCCGCCCCGTCATTCATCCCCGCCTCGCCGGTAAGGCCGAACCTGAGGCGATCCTGGTCGGTGGGCCTGCGGACCTGGACGTCGGTGGCCAGCACAGGATCGGTTGGCGCGAGGATGGCACCGAGGAGTACGGCGGCACCTATAGGAAGGTCGAGCGCGACCCAACCCACCAGCGTGATCATTCCCACAGTGAGCGTCATCGACCCGAACGCGAGCCGCACAGGTACCGCCCAACGCCTACTCGAGAGCGGCGTTCTCAGCTTGAGACCCGCGGAGAACAGGGATATGATGACGATTATCTCAGTCATGCGCTCGAGCAGGACGCGTTCGCTGAGCGGGTCGATCTGGATGAATCCTATGCCTGTGGGCCCCAGAGAGAAGCCTATGAGCAGGTACAGTATGGCTGTGGTGATCGGCAGCCGGCGCAGCGACGAGTCTGCCAACGCCATGGCGATGAGAAGTGTACCTACTATTACGAACCAGAATGTCTCCGTCATTCGTGCATGTCTTCCTTCCCCGCGTCGACCCTGAATGCGTCAGGTTGGCGCGGCGTGAACGCAGATGTATATTTGCCGTACCGATCTCCGGCTGCCGATGTAGGCAGCCTCACTCCGAAGTTGGTAAGCAATGTCTGTGTCACTGAGTCAACCAATGACCACCGGGACGGAGCGAGCGGGGCTGGCCGCGTCGCAGAAACCCGCCGGCGGTCGTTTCTCCCAGCGCATGCGGGACTACGTTACGCTCACGAAGCCACGTATCATCTCGCTCCTTCTCGTCACGACGCTCGCCCCGATGATCATAGCGGTGGGCGGCTGGCCAGACACCATAACGGTTCTCTGGACGATGCTCGGCGGGTACCTCATGGCTGGTGGTGCCAATTCGATCAATATGTTCATCGACAGGGACATAGATTCGAGGATGGCGCGAACGTCGCTCCGACCCATTCCGAGCGGTCGGATGTCGCCCGCCCACGTTCTGGGCTTCGGGGTTACCCTGGGGGCGGCTTCGTTTGCAATCTTCGCGCTGCTCGTCAACCTTCTGAGCGCAGTCCTCGCCCTGGCGGGACTCCTCTACTACGTATTCATCTACACCCGCTGGCTCAAGAGAACCTCGCCGCAGAACATCGTTATCGGTGGCGCCGCGGGCGCCTTCCCGCCCCTCGTGGGATGGGCCGCGGCTACCGGTCAGGTGACCCTGACGGCTGTGTACCTCTTCCTGATCGTGTTCTTCTGGACCCCACCCCATTTCTGGGCGCTGGCACTCGTCAAGCAGAAGGACTACGGCCGCGTGGGCGTCCCCATGGCCCCTAATGTATGGGGCGAGAAGGAAACGCTCCGGCAGATGCTCATCTACACGCTGATCCTCATCCCCCTCACCCTCATACCGGTGAGCTTTGGAAGTCTCGGGCCTGTATACGGCGTTCTCGCCCTGCTCCTGGGGCTCTGGCTGTTGAGAGGAGTGGTGCGTCTGATGCGAGCACCGAATCTTACGAAGCCGGCCTGGGCGCTTTATCGTGATTCCCTGCTTTATCTTGCACTCCTGTTCCTCGCGATGGCGATAGACGGCATGGTCCCGCTTTTCCGCGACTCGCGGGCCACTGACCCGGTCCTGCTGCAGGGTCCCGACTTCATCACCATGGCCGCCCCTGCGGTGGATCTGCCGACCGTTCTGCGGATCCAATGAGCACGGCCGGGACCATGCCGCCGCCCGATGCGGCCTGGATTCGGGGGGTCGGGGAGCACCGCGAGGCACTCGCGGCATACCTCGACGCCGCCGGCGCCATCCGCGAAAGCGGATGGAGCCGGCCCGTCGCAGATGGCAAATGGTCGCCGGCCCAGATTACCGAGCACCTTACGCTCGCTTATCAGGCGATTCAGCAGGAGCTCGCGGGAGGGCCGCCAATGGCCCTCAGGGTCACCGGATGGCGACAGACGGCTTTTCGCCAGTTCCTGCTACCTCACATCCTGTTCCACCGCCGCATTCCTATCCGCGCCCGCTCCCCCCGCGAACTGCGCCCCGCCGAGACCGATTCGCTCGCGCCACGCGATGCGGCGCTCGAACGGCTCAGGGTATTGGGAACCAGCACAGAGCAGGAGGTGCAACGAGCCGGTGACAACCCGGACCGCTGTATCACACATCCTTATTTCGGTGCGATCCCCCTCCTCCGCGCTCTTCGCCTCTGTGCCGTGCACGTCGACCACCATAGGCGTCAATTAGACGGCTGTTGAAAGAGTGCGGTATTTCATCAGTTCAGCCGTGCCCGCGGAAGCATGTCCCGGACACCGATCGGGGGCGGGCATCCAGTTTTGCTGGAAAAGACGCTGTATCCACGCATGCGCGGGGATGACGAATACTTATTCAACAGCCGTCGGAAAGAATGTCTTTTGACCTGGAAGTTTGTCGAGAACGTCGCGCGCGACTGATTGCGCGTGTGGGAGAAGGCGTGGTAATCCTCAACTCGGCGCCCGAGCTCACCAGTGGTGGTGATACGGAGATCCCGTATCGGCAGGACGCTGACCTGTACTACCTCACCGGTTTCCAGGAACCGGGGACGGTTGCGGTACTTTCTAACGATGAAGATGGCCCCGGCTTCACGCTCTTCGTTCGGCCGCGCGACCCGGCGCGTGAGGCCTGGAGCGGGCCGCGCGCAGGGGTGGACGGGGCGGTTGACGAGTTCGGCGCAGACGCAGCCTTCCCCATCGATGAGCTCGACCAGCACCTGCCGGACCTCGTCCGGCCCGCCGATAAGATCTTCTACAGCTTAGGCTTGGACGCGGCGATGGATGATCGTGTCACCGGCCTCATAGCCGCGGCGCGCGCGGCGCGGCCCCGAACGGGGCAGGGTCCTTCGGGCATCGAGGATCTGGATCCCATCCTTTCCGCAATGCGCCGCACCAAGGACGCCGTCGAGCTCACATCTATGAGGCGGTCGGCTGAGGTCGCCGTGGCGGCACATCGCGCCACCATGGCCGCGGCCCGCCCGGGGATGGGCGAGTGGGAGCTGGAAGCGGTACTCGAGTACAACTTCAGGGCAATGGGCGCGACCGGCCCGGCCTTTCCGTCCATCGTCGGCGCCGGCGAGAACGCTACGGTGCTCCATTACACGGCGAATAACCGCAGGATCAACGATGGCGATCTCGTCCTTGTGGATGCGGGAGCGGACCTTGGAATGTACTGCTCCGACCTCACCCGGACCTTCCCGATTTCCGGTCGGTTCTCATCCGCACAGCGGGAACTCTACGCGATCGTCCTGGCGGCCGAGGAAGCCGCGATAGGCGTGGTACAACCGGGCGCTGCATTCGCCGGCATCCATCAAGCTGCCGTCCGCGTGCTCGTGGAGGGCCTGCTCACTCTCGGGATTCTGGAAGGCTCGCTGGATGAGCTCATCGAGAGTGGAGACTACCGGCGATACTATCCACACCGGACCTCACACTGGCTCGGGCTGAATGTGCACGACGTAGGGATGTACCGGGAGGGCGGGGAATCGGTACTGCTCGAGCCGGGGATGGTACTAACGGTGGAGCCTGGCCTCTATATACCGGCAGATGCGGAAGATATCGACAAAGAATATCTAGGCATCGGCATCCGCATAGAGGATGACGTGGTCGTCACCGCCGACGGCCACGAGATCCTGACGCGCGGGGTGCCCGTAGCCGTAGATGAGATCGAGGCGCTAGTCGGCTCGGTGCTTCGCTAAAAGGATCAAGGCCGTCATGCCCGCGAAAGCATGTCCCCGACCCCGATCGGGGGCGGGCATCCAGCGTCTTTGCCGGAAATGACACTGGATCCCCGCGTACGCGGGGATGACAAACTTCCGCACTTCCGCACTTCGCACTTCGCACTAGCAGTCCCCGCCTGGGCGGGGATGACAATCTTTTTACAGCCTGAACAGGTAGCTGAGCTTCAGGAAAAATCCGTCGTTTACACGTTGGAGGTCGGTTAGCCGGAGCGGCTCGGGTTCCGCGAGACTGCTCCCGTACCCGGCGAAAAAGACTGTACCGGGCGTGGGTTGATACGAGAACAAGGCATCGAGCCTGAGATCATTGCTGCTCCTGGCGGTGCTGAATACGTACGGCTCAGATTCAGATCCACGTATCAGGAACGGCTGTCCTGTAGACGGATCGCGCAGTACGTCCCTCTCCTGCGAAGTGTACTGGGCGACTAGTCGGAAGAACATGGGACGCGACACCTGATACTCCACCTTCACCCGCGGAATATTCGCCGTCGAAAACCGTGACCCGTCACCCGGTCGTACTCGCCGCTGATGAAGGTAACGGCCGTTCACCCTTACACGGTCGGTAGGCCGCCAGTCAGCTTCGAGCGTTACAGCGGTCAACCGCACATGGCCTGTCTCGAAATAATTCACGTCTCGGGCAACTGTGAAGTCCAGCTTCCCGGAAAAGCGCTTGAACTGGGGCGTCTCGAGTCCGCCGCTCAGGCCAATGTTGACCTGCGGGTCCGGTAGTATAAAGGGCACGGTATCCAGACCTGCCGCGGCCAGACGCTCGAGACCGTAGCCAGCGTAGAACGCCGGATCGAATCTCACCCGCTCCAGGAGTGGCGTGGCCTGCAGGCGCCAACCACCACTTAGGTCGAACGAGTTGTGGAGCCTCAGCAGAGCCTCGAGTGGGCCCCGGCCTTCGAAGAACTCGTTGTAATCGTAAACCCCGTTCATCGAGGCTCGGATCGTCCAGTTCTGCAATAGCGCATCTGGACTACCGAATCGAGTGAAGCGATGGGTCAAGCTTGGGCGCAGAATATCGGTGCGGTTCACGAATCCTGCCCCCGTTCGGAAGTCCGGGTGGACTCCCTTGATGGAGTACCGCAGGCCAAACGTGCGCCCCGTCCGATCGATCGTCGCTTCCCACAGCGGCCCGCTCAGCGTCTCTCCACCGTCGTCGGAAAAGCTCTGTACGCCTTGAAGCTGAAGCTCGTACTGCCTCGCGAATATTATCCGCGCATCTCCCCCGACTACCCGATTGAAGCTCTCGCCGTCGATCTTGTCGGTGTAAATCGCACCTGCCGTTGAGCTCTCGCCGAAGTTGGTACGCAGGCGAACAATGTTGTAGATCGGTCGGTCCTCTCCTGAGCGCGAGAGGCTTTCGTCGTCTACAGCTGACAGTATGCCGATGTTCGTAGCGCCCATCCGTCCGGTCAGCTTCGCGGCGGCCAGAGGCGCGCCTATCCGTCGGCTGTAGACGAGATCGTTGGGCGTATTGAAGTTCTCGCTTCCCTCCACGAAGAACGGACGCTTCTCCGGGAACGAAACAGCGAACCTCGGGTCTACCGGGACCTGCCCGACATCCGCTTCCACCTGGGAGAAGTCGGGGTTGATGGTGCCATTTAGCGTAAAGTTCGGCATCATCCCCCAACGTACGTTTACCCCGAATTCAGGTGTTCCGCCTCCGTAGTCCCATCCGTCCGCCTCCTCTGTACCGCTTACCTTCGCGGTGGCCAGGGGATTCAGGTCGAGTACCAGGCCACGCCTCATATCCTTGAGACCGACCAGCTTCCCGCTCTGTGCCAGGAAGGATGCCCGCCCGCGCCGTGCGGGTGTCCACGTCTGCTCCTGACCCGTGCGCTGGACTATTCGGATTATGTTGATGCCCCAATCCTGCACGCTCGCGGCCTGGTACCGCAGGCTCTTGAAGGGAATCCGGATCTCGACCTCGTAACCGTAGTCGGTTACTCGACCCTCGGAATCGAAGACGAAGTCGGGACTGTGGTCGGCTCTTCCGAATCCGACACCCTCGTTGCGTACGCCGTCCGCCTGCACGCCCAGTGGGTTGACGGCGAAAAGAAAGGCCCCACGACCGTCATCGAAAGTGTCGAGGAGAATTCGGACCTGATCATCGCTTTCGATTCTGTCGCGGTCCGCAAGTGTGGCGCGCACCGAACCGTATGCATCGTAAGCCTTCACGCCAAAGTAGATGGCCTGCGAGGAGTACCACACCCGGACTTCGGTCGAATCTTCAGCGGGGCGACCATCCACAGGGGAGTATTGGGAGAACCCGGTGAGAATGGCGGCGGTGTTCCAGACCGGCTCGTCGAGTACCCCGTCCACCTCGATTTCCGCGGGTGCTTTGGGAATTTCGACGGCAAGCTCATTCAGGCGACCGTTGTATACCAGCGAGTCCGGCGGTGGCTCCGCTTGCACGGCGGCCACCTGCCAGAGGGTTAGCAATAGGGGGAGCATGTCTGGTGATTGATCGGGTTCAGGCGGCCCCTCGCGCGAGGCTGCGGCACGGTATATAAACCTGTGCGACACCGGCGGCAAGCTCGACTCCGCGATAGGGCGCAGTGACGCCGGCGAGACCGCATCCTTGCATCGCGCCGAATTTCGCATAAGTTGTTGATGTGCGCATCACGCGCACAGTGGAATAATTTGCGACCGCTTGCAACCACTCTAAAAAATGCTAAAGTGTCGGGAAGACACCATACCTGGTGAGCCGGCCCCGCACTATGATCGCGGGGCCTTTTTTTGTGCCCGTAAATCCGGAAACGATCGTGAGCGATTCAGCCTATCTCGCGGCACTCAAAGAGCGCGTCCTCATCTTCGATGGAGCGATGGGGACCTCGATACAGGAATATCATCTCGGTCCAGTCGATTTCGGTGGGGAGTCGCTCGAGGGTTGCAACGACTACCTCGTCATCTCCCGACCCGATCTGATAGAAGAGATCCACGCCAGCTTCTTCCAGGTCGGCTGCGATGTGGTGGAGACCGATACCTTCAGATCTAACAGCATCACGCTCGGCGAGTACGGCCTGGGCGATAGGGTGCGCGAGATAAACGTCGCGGCGGCGCGCCTGGCGCGCGGCGTTGCGGATCGCTTCTCGACTCCCGAGAAGCCACGCTTCGTAGCGGGCTCCATCGGGCCATCCGGATTCCTGCCGTCCGCGTCCGACCCGACGCTCGGCAATATCACCTTCGACCAGCTCGTCCCCGTCTTCACCGAGCAGGCGCGCGCACTCGTCGAGGGCGGTGTGGATGTCCTGGTGATAGAAACGTCACAGGACATCCTCGAGGTCAAGGCGCTCATCTTCGCCTGCCGTGCGGCAATCATGGAGGCGGATCGCCCGGTGGCCCTACAGGCGCAGGTGACGCTGGACACCTCCGGTCGCATGCTTCTGGGCACGGATATCGGCGCGGCGCTCACCACACTCGAGTCGCTGCGCGTGGATGTAGTCGGACTCAACTGCTCCACGGGCCCCGAGCACATGCGCCAGGCGGTGCGCTTCCTTACCGAGCAGACCGCGCTCCCCATCTCCATAATTCCCAACGCGGGCATTCCTCACAACGAGGGCGGGAACGCCGTTTACCCGCTGGAGCCGGTGCCCTTCGCGGAGCAGCTGGAGTCGTTCGTAAAGGATTTTGGCGTATCCATCGTCGGTGGTTGTTGTGGCACTACCCCCGAGCATCTTCGCGAGCTGGTAGAGCGTGTTGGCGGCCAGCGCCCGAAGGAGCGCGAGGTCGCCTTCACTCCGCGCCTCTCCTCGGCCATCCGCGCCACGGACCTGGTGCAGATACCCGCTCCGACGATGATCGGCGAGCGGGTCAACGCACAGGGTAGTCGTAAGATGAAGAGGCATCTGCTGGAAGACGATTACGATGGGGTGCTCGATGTCGCGCGCGAGCAGACGGAAGGCGGCGCGCACGTGCTGGACGTCTGCGTTGCACTGACGGAGCGCCAGGATGAAGACGTGCAGATGCGGAAGGTGGTGAAGCTCCTATCACAGGGTGTGGATGCGCCGCTCTGCATAGACTCCACCGAGGCACCGGTCATCGACGCCGCGCTCAAACAGTGTCCCGGCCGCGCGATCGTCAACTCGATCAATCTGGAGAACGGCCGGCAGAAGGTGGACGCCGTGCTGCCACTAGTCGCCGCGCACGGCGCCGCGGTCATAGCGCTCACCATCGACAACGAAATCGGCGGGATGGCCAAGGACGCGGCCACCAAACTCCAGGTCGCGCGGAAGATCCACAAGATAGCTACCGAGGAATACGGCCTCACGCCTGACGCGCTGATCTTCGACGCGCTGACCTTCACGCTGGCCACCGGCGACGAGGAGTTCCGGCGCTCGGCGGTCGAGACAATAGAGGGCATTCGCGCCATCAAGACTGAGCTACCGGGCGTTCATACTACTCTCGGTGTCTCGAATGTTTCGTTCGGTCTTCAGAAGCACGCACGGGCGGTGCTGAACTCGGTCTTTCTCTACCACTGTGTGGAGGCGGGTCTCGATACGGCCATCATCAACCCCGCCCATGTCCTGCCTTACGCTGAAATCTCGGATGAGGAGCGTAAGCTCGCGAACGACCTGATCTTCGACCGTCGTGAGGACGATCACGACCCGCTCGCGGCATTTATCGAGTTCTACCAGGACCACAAGGCGGCGGCACTGGATGCGACCGATCCCACCGCCGATATGGACCCTGAGCCGGCCCTGCACTGGAAGATCCTCCACAGGAAGAAGGATGGAGTCGAGGGTCTCATCGATGCTGCCGTCGAGCGGAACGGCGCTGTACCGGTCCTGAACGACGTGCTCCTGCCCGCTATGAAGGAGGTGGGCGATAAGTTCGGGGCCGGCGAGCTCATCCTCCCGTTCGTGCTCCAGAGCGCCGAAGTCATGAAGAAGGCCGTCGCACACCTCGAGAACTATCTCGAGAAAACGGAAGGTCAGACGAAGGGAAAGGTCGTGCTCGCAACGGTTTACGGCGATGTGCACGACATCGGCAAGAACCTCGTCAACACTATCCTGACGAATAATGGCTACACGGTGTTCGACCTGGGCAAGCAGGTGCCGGTGAATACCATCATCGAGAAGGCGGAGGAGATCGGAGCAGACGCCATCGGGCTTTCTGCTCTGCTCGTGTCCACATCCAAGCAGATGCCGCTATGCGCGCAGGAGCTGCATCAGCGCGGCCACAACTTTCCACTCCTGGTTGGCGGCGCGGCGATCAATCCGAGCTTCGTGCGGTCGGCCGCCATGCTCGACGCGGACGCTGACCTCATCTATCCGTCGGGGATGTTCTACTGCAAAGACGCGTTCGAGGGGCTGTCGGTCATGGACCGGCTGCAGGACGGCGGCCGCGAGCAGTACGTCAGCGGCCATATCGAGGAGATGCGCGAGCGGTCGCGGCTATACGCGGAGCGCAAGGCACAAGCGGCCGCGATGCGCCCGGCATCCCTCGAGAATGCGGTCGTCCCCGAAGCCGATATTCCCACGCCACCGTTCTGGGGCGTGAAGGTGCTGGACCTTTCTGTGGATGATGTCGTGGATGCTATCGACCTGAACACGCTCTACCGCATGCAGTGGGGTGCGAAGAACCTCAAGGGCGAGGAGTGGGATAGACTGCTGCGCGACGACTTCGAGCCGCGCCTCAAGCGCTACACGCGCGAGGCCCGCACGCAGGGATGGCTCCGCCCCAAGGCGGTCTATGGCTATTTCCCCGCCGGCCGCGACGGCGATGAGGTCGTGGTATTCGATGCTGCCGATAAGAGCCGCGAGATAGGTAGATTCGCATTCCCGCGCCAGGAAGACCGCGAGCGCCTCTCCATGGCCGACTACTTCCGACCACTCGACAACGGCACCCCCCTCGACGTCGTGGTCCTTCAGGTAGTCACCAGCGGTGATCGCGCCGAAGAGTTCGTTGCCAGGCGCAATGCTGCCGGCGACTACAGCGAAGGCTACTTCCTCCACGGCTTCAGCGTGCAGACCGCCGAGGGGGCAGCCGAGCTCATAAACCGCCGCGTCCGCGAGGAAATGGGTCTGGGCGATGGACGCGGTCTGCGCTACTCGTGGGGCTACCCCGCCTGTCCGGATATCGAGCAGCACCAGGTGCTTTTTGGGATATTGCCTGTGGAGGAGGCGATAGGGGTGAGCCTTACCACTGCTTGTCAGCTGAATCCTGAACAGTCCACCGCAGCGATAATCGTGCATCATCCTGCGGCAAAGTATTTTACGGCGTGAGCGCCACTCCCTTGCCCTTGCCCTCGCCCTTGCCTTCCAACAAAGCCGCCACGTCGGCGAAGCCCTCGTTCGATCATGAGCGACTTACGGTCTATCATGCTGCGATCGATTTTATTACCGAGGCAGATACAATCATTCGTCTCCTGACTCCCGGCAGAAGTCATCTTTCAGATCAGCTACACCGCGCGTCTACCTCGATTGTGCTCAATATTACCGAGGGAGCCGGTGAGTATAAAAAGAAAGAAAAAGCCCGCTTCTACCGAATGGCGAGACGGTCCGCAACGGAATGTGCCGCGATTCTGGATGTAATTTCTAAAATTACTGATATAGATTCTAACCGGATTCAGGAGGCGAGGAAAAATCTTATCGAGATCGTGGCAATGCTGACGAGGATGGCAAAAAACCTTGAAGAGCAGGGCAAGGGCGAGGGCAAGGGCAAGGGAGATTCCCATGACTGACTTCCGCGACCTCCTCGCCGATTCCCGCCCCCACGTCTTCGACGGCGCGATGGGGACCATGCTGTATTCACGTGGCGTCTACATAAACCGCTGCTACGACGAGCTGAATCTGCGGGACCCCGACCTCGTTCGTGAAGTCCATCGGGGATACATTCGCGCCGGTGCGGAGATTATCGAGACCAACAGCTACGGCGCCAACCGTCTGAAGCTTGCGCGGCACGGGCTCGAGAAAGAGTTGCACGCCATCAATGCGCGGGCAGCAGAGGTCGCGCGGAGTGTTGCTGGCGATAGGGTGTGCGTTGCGGGGGCGATCGGACCGCTCGGTGTGAGGATTGAACCGTACGGGCCAACCTCACTGGCCGAGGCAAGAGAGCTATTCGCCGAGCAGGCTACGGGACTGGCGGATGGCGGGGTAGACCTGTTCGTCCTCGAAACGTTCAGTGACGTCCTGGAGATTCAGCAGGCGCTCCTCGCCGTACGATCCGTCTGCGAGCTGCCGGTTGTTGCGCAGATGGTCATACGCGAGGATGGGCACACGCCGCTCGGTACGGATGCACCGCTCTTCGCTGAGCGCCTGACCGACTGGGGCGCGGATGTGGTGGGAATGAACTGCAGCGTCGGTCCGCACACCATGCTCGAGGTCGTCGAGCGGTTGGCGGGCGTTACCGACAGGCCGCTCTCCGCCCAACCGAACGCGGGTCTTCCCCGCGAGGTCGATGGCCGCAAGATGTACATGGCCTCGCCCGAATACATGGCCAAGTACGCGGCGCGGATGATCCGAAAGGGTGTGCGATTCGTCGGCGGCTGCTGCGGTACCACACCCGATCACGTCGCCAGGATATCCGACGCGGTGCGCGCCCTGGTACCCGGCACCCCGCGCGTATTCACCGCTGTCGCCGAAGAGCAGACGGCGCTCCGCGAGCCGGTCAGCCTGGCGGAGCGTTCAAACTGGGGCGCGAAGCTCGCCGCGGGCGAGTTCCTCAGGACAGTGGAGATAGTGCCGCCGCGCGGCGTGGATCCGGAGAAGATGCTGGAGGGCGTCGCTCTGCTCAAAGAGGCAGGGATAGACGGGGTAAATGTGCCCGACGGCCCGCGCGCACAGAGCCGGATGGGGGTGCTCGCTACCGCACTCATCATCCAGCAGCGCATAGGCATCGAGCCCGTCATCCACTACTGCTGTCGCGATCGAAACCTGCTCGGCATGCTCTCCGACCTGCTCGGTGCGCAGGCGTTAGGACTGCGGAATCTGCTGCTCATCACGGGCGACCCGCCGAAGATGGGGCCGTACCCGGACGCCACCGCGGTATTCGATATCGACTCCATCGGGCTCACCAACCTCGTGGCGCGACTCAACCACGGTATGGATCCGGGCGGAAGCGCAATCGGTGATCCCACCAGCTTCGTCATAGGTGTGGGTGTGAATCCCGGCGCCGCGGATCTGGAGCAGGAGCTTCGGCGCTTTTACTGGAAGGTCGAGGCCGGCGCTGAATACGCCATCACCCAACCGGTTTTCGACCTGGCGCAGCTCGACGAGTTCATGACCAGGCTCGATCAGGAGGGTATCCGCATTCCCATTATTGCCGGTGTGTGGCCACTCGTAAGCGCACGAAACGCCGAGTTCCTCGCCAACGAGGTCCCCGGCGTCGTGGTTCCCGACTCAATACTGAAGCGGATGCGCAGGGCCAGCGCGCGTGGCAAGGAATTCGGTCTTGAAGAGGGCATCGCAATCGCCCAACAAATGCTCTCCTCCGCCCGCCCATCCATTCAAGGCGTCCAGGTCAGCGCACCGTTCGGCAAGGTCCCGCTGGCGCTGAGGGTACTGGAAGAGACTTAACTACAAGTGCGATGTGCGAGGTGCGAAGTGCGGTCGACTCGCAGAAATCCTGCCATTCCGCTCGCACTTCGCACCTCGCACCCCGCACTCGTAGCTCACCCCTTCGTCCTTATCTGGATCACTCCGTTCTTCGCGTTCGGCGAGTCGTAGAGCTTGGCGGCGGCGGCGCCCTTGATGACCTCGATGCTCTCGATGTTGTCGGAGTCGATCGTCTTCATGACCGATGCGTCCACTATGACGCCGTCGACCACGAGAATGCCAGCAAATCCTTCGACGGGCGACTCTGTACCGTCTTTCGTTAGTACTGTGACGTGAGTAGGCAGGTCAGCGGCTACATCGACGCCCGCTGCCGCGGCCCCTTCCTTGGTCCAGATGCTGATTTCGGATTCGGCTCCGTCACCGCTCACCTTTTTTATATTTACTGTGGCGATCTTCTCCGCAGGCAATGCTTCCGCCTGCGCTGACGTGGCAGGCTGGCCATCGATAACATAGGTGACATCACCATCCATCTCGATCAGCCTGAACTTCACAGCTGTTTTCTCCAGGGCCGTGACATCCATCTGTTCAAGCTCAGTGGACGTGGGCATGCTCGCTTCACATGCCGTCAACACCAGCGCGCCGGCAGCCACCGTCATGGCGAGTCCTCGGGCGAGCGCGAATCGGGGTTTTCGGTTCGTCATGTTCACCAACCTCCTCTCGAGTTGTGTAGGTCCCTCCAGAAATGCCGGCGCAAGCGACAGCCGACCAGTCCTTCTTTCAGCCACATCCAGCAGGGTAGACAGGTACTCGGCGCGATCTGTTCCCGCACGAACTACGCGGCGGTCGCAGTCCAACTCCACCGCCAGGCGCAGCCGCGCCAGCATCCACCAGGACGCAGGGCTCCAGGGAAGGAGCGCGACGAGAAACAGACCGAGGGTGAGTACCTGCGGGTCGCGGCCACGCACGTGCTCTCTCTCGTGGGCGATGACGAGCCGCTGTTCCCGTTCCGGCGCGTCCAGAAGCCAGCGGGGGACTACGATGTCGGGTTTCAGAACCCCCGCCACGAGCGGGCCCGTTCCGGGAGAGACGCGCACGTCGACGCCCTGCAACCGCTGCCCCGGCCAGGCGCGCCGGAGCCGCCGGGCACGGATGATCGTCGCGCCAAGCACCATCAGCAGGGCCAGCGATCCGGCGGCCCATATCAGCGCCAGCGTCCGCCAATCGAGTGCCGCGCTCCACGGCATGAGCACCGCGCTTCCACGCTGGAGCGCCGCGTCGAGGGCCTCGGGAGATATCGTCGTACCGCTCGCGACCGCCTCACTGTCGGCCGGTGTCGTCCACGCCGACCGAAGTGGTGCCGTGCCCGTCAGCACCGCCGTCCCGATAAGCGCGATGATCCAGATCAGCCGCGTCGATATCCCCCTCATCCGCAGCGCCATCTCGAAGAGCATCGCGGATCCGGCTATCAGCCCACCTACCGTGAGCCCGTAGAGCAACCAGGATACTGTCATGGCGCCTCCTCGAGTCTTTCGGCCAGCAGCCGCCTCATCCTCTCCAGATCCGATCGGTTAAGGCCTTCGTCGGATACCAGCTGCGCGAACAGCAGCTCCGACGAGCCCTGGTAAACAGCGTCCCGAATCCGCGCCAGCGCGCTCCGGCCGGCCTCCTCTTGTGGAACAGTCGCGTAGTAGCGGTACGCGCGCCCCTCTGATTCATGCCGCACGTGGCCCTTCTCCTCCAGCGTCTGGAGCGCAGAAAGAACCGACGTGTATGCGAGGTCTTCGCCCAGCCCCTCTCGTACTTCGTTCACTGTGCCCGAGCCTGATCGCCACAGGATGCTCATCACGTCGAGCTCGCGCGGTGTGAAAACAGGATCACTCATCATCCACCCGATAGAAAAAGTAACGCTTGCTACGGCTTCACCCGTAGAATAAACAGACCGATTCCGTTTGTCAACTGTTTTTCCCGTAGTTCAGTTCGTGGGGTGCGTCGGGCGGGCTTACATCAGCGAAATCGGGTGGGGGTAGGGTTGTCTGAAACGGCCGTTCCGCCTATATTAGCGGGCTTTGCATCTTGTGACTCGCGCGTAAGCCTGCGAATCGATGTTCGACCAACTCAGCGATAAGCTCGACGGCGTACTCTCCGGCTTCCGGCAGCGGGGGGTTCTGACCGAGCCCATGATCCGCGATGGGCTGCGGGAGATTCGTCGTGTGCTTCTGGAAGCGGACGTCAATTTCCGCGTCACGAAGGAGTTCCTGAAGCGCGTCGAGGAGAAGGCGCTCGGTGAGCGGGTACTGAAGTCGGTATCTCCTGGTCAGCAGCTCGTGAAGATAGTTCACGAGGAGCTCACCGCGATGCTGGGCGAGAAGCGGTCGCCGCTATCGATTGCGCCGATCCCGCCGACGGTCCTGATGATGGTGGGCTTGCAGGGCTCGGGTAAGACGACGACCTCGGGTAAGCTGGCGCGCAAGATGAAGCGGGAGATGCGCCAGACGCGGCTGGTGGCGTGCGATGTGTATCGCCCGGCGGCGGTCGAGCAGCTGCAGACGCTCGGCGAGCAGGTCGGCGTGCCCGTCTATGCGGAGGCCGGCTCGACCGACGTCGTAGGGATCGCGAAGGCGGCGCTCGAGACCGCGCGCGCGGAGCGCGACCGCGTCGTGATCTTCGATACGGCCGGTCGGCTGCAGATCGACGCTGAGATGATGGACGAGCTGCGGCGCCTGAAGGCAGCCATCGAGCCGGACGAGATATTGTTCGTCGCCGACGGCATGACCGGTCAGGAGGCGGTGAAGATCGCCGAGGGCTTCGACGAGGCGCTCGGCGTTACGGGCGTCGTCCTCACTAAGATGGACGGCGATGCCCGCGGCGGCGCGGCGCTCTCCATCTACGGCGTCACCGGCAAACCCATCAAGTTCCTGGGTGTTGGCGAGAAGCTGGACGGGCTGGAGGATTTCCATCCCGAGCGGATGGCTGGCCGCATCCTGCAACAGGGCGATGTTCTCTCGCTGGTGGAGCGCGCGGAGAGCGCGTTCGATCAGGAGCAGGCGGCGAAGCTGGAGCGCAAGGTCATGGGATCGGGTCGCTTCGACCTCGAGGACTTTCTGACCGCCATGCGCCAGATCCAGAACCTCGGGCCGCTGGAGAACCTCCTGAAGCTGGTCCCGGGCATCAACAACAAGATGCTCAAGAACGTGAAGATGGACCCGCAGCGGATGAAGCACCTGGAGGCAATAATACTGTCGATGACCCCCGAGGAGCGGAAGCGCCCGGAGAAGCTGAACGGCTCGCGCCGCGCCCGCATATCCCGCGGCTCCGGCCGCCCGGTCCCCGAGATAAACCGTCTGCTCGGCCAGTTCAAGGATATGCAGAAGCTGATGAAGCAGATGAAGGGCCTCCAGGGCATGATGCCCAAAGGCGGCATGCGCGGCCTCCCGAAGGGCCTGCCGTTTTAACTACGAGTGCGACGTGCGACGTGCGAAGTGCGGGACCTCCGCAGATATCTCAGCGGAGTAGAGCAGTTAGCTGATAGCCGATAGCTGATAGCTGATAGCTTCTTTTTCGATCGTCCGCCGATAATCGCTGGACGCCACCGATTCACCAGGGAACAACAACATGGCACTGAAGATTCGTCTCCGCCGTATGGGCCGCAAGCGGGCTCCGACTTACCGGATCGTAGTAGCGGAGAGCAGCATGCCGCGCGATGGCCGTATCGTCGAGAAGATCGGGCATTACAACCCGCGCACAGAGCCGGTAACGCTTGTGGTGGATCGGGATAAGACTCTCACCTGGATGGGTAAGGGCGCCGTTCCGACCGACACCGTGAACTCGCTCCTCAAGAAGGCGGGCGTGTTCAAGGAGCCGTCGATCGTCGAGGCAGCCACTGAGGCCGCCTCCGAGACCGCCGAGCAGGTGACGGA
>DASSKB010000174.1:0-10301 GCA_035690925.1 Longimicrobiaceae bacterium | reverse complement strand
TCGCAGCGACCTGGTACCTTCTCCAGGTTCAGGGCCTATTCTTTCCCCATAAACCAGGACGCGGTGCCCCCCAGCTGACTCCCGCATTCCTCATGGCGTCCGTGGGGGTTGGGGGGACGGGCGCGAGATACGGTGATGCCGGTCAGCGCGGGAGGATCTCCTCCAGGGCGAGGCGGCTTTTGGGTGGAAGCTGCTCTTCATCGAAATACCGCGTGACGATGGCAAGTGCCTGATCCACACTCGATACATTCAGATAGCGCAGCAGGTATCGTACATCGGACATGTCCTGCCCCGCGGCGTCCGCCAAGCGCTTCAGCGCCGCCTTCTGCCGCGGAGTGACGCGGATCTGTACATGCTGGGATTTGGAGTTCATATCGACAACGATGCAGCCGGATCGCACCGCTGTTAATACTTTCGTCATTACGGCCGAGGTTCGCACGGCTGGCCGCTTGCCCCTTACCTCACGCCAAGCGTCCGAAATCGGGACGCCTAAATCCCGCAGCCGGACGGATCTAGCGAGCCAGGTGACATGGCCAACTCCGGCAACGCCATTATCCACAAGCGCTTAGCTTGAAGCAGCCAATCCGGCACGCTACTTCCCATTGTGATCGCCGTTCCGAGCAACTTCTGCAGCTCGCCCCGAAGCATATTACTGAAAGCAATGGACACCTTCACGCAGGACCTCCGCTACGCCGTCCGTGCCCTTATCCGCAGCCCCGGCTTCGCACTGGTAGCCATCCTGACGCTCGCGCTCGGCATTGGCGCGAACAGTGCCATCTTCAGCGTCGTGAAGGCGCTCCTGCTGCGGGATATGCCCGGTGTGGAGCAGCCGGAAGAGCTGGTGGCGGTATACACCAGCGACTTCAGCAGCGGGCTGTACGGAAGCTCATCGTTCCCCGACTACGCCGATTACCGCGATCAGGCGACCAGGTTCGCCGGGCTCGCGGCATATTCGTTTCCGATGGACGCCACCCTCGGCACTACCACGGACCCGCAGCGCGTTACGACCCTCTTCGTCACCGGCAACTATTTCGATCTGCTGGGCGTCGACCCGCTGGTCGGTCGTATGTTCGGGCCGGCCGACGCCGAACCGGGAGCGCCGCCCCTTGCGGTCATCAGCTCGGCCCTTTGGCGCCAGCGCTACGGCGCTGACCCAAGCGTTGTAGGCCGCACAATCAACCTGAACGGTCAAGCAGTGACGATCGCTGGAGTGGCCTCGAAAGATTTCGGCGGCACGTCGCTCAGCACCGCACCCGAGGTCTGGATTCCCATGTCCTCCATCGCGATTATGGGGAGGGGTGACGAGCTTCTGTCGGAGCGTGGATCCCGCTGGCTCGGGATGATCGGACGCCTGACGCCCGGAGCCTCACTCGCACAGGCTGAAGAACAGATCAGGACGATAGCCGCGCGCCTCGGTGGTGCCTACCCGGACACAAACCTCGGCACTCTCCAGTCGCCCGATCAGCCGCGTCCGATGACGCTCGTTCCCGCCAGTGAGGCGATGATCGACCCGTCCGCTCGCGAGAATGCTGTGCGGATGTCCTGGATGCTCATGGCTGTGGTGGGTCTGGTACTCCTCATCGCGTGCGCCAACCTCGCCAACCTGCTGCTGGCGCGGGCCACCGGACGAGCCAGGGAGATGGCGGTGCGCGTGTCGCTCGGCGCTGGGCCGCGCCGCATACTTCGCCAGCTACTCACCGAGAGTATGCTGCTGGCCCTTATCGGCGCGGGTGCCGGGCTTATCCTCGCGCAATGGCTTAGCACCGCTATCCTGAGATCGCTGTCGAGCAGTTTTGCGGTGCCAGAAGCGCTGCCGTCAGCGACACTCGATGTGGGTGTGCTCGCCTTCACCGTGGCAATCGCCCTACTTGCCGGATTGCTGTTCGGTCTGGCCCCCGCGCTGCGAGCAATGCGGTCCAGCATCTCGGGAACCCTCAGGGACGGCGGTGCCGGCTCCAGCGGCGTCACGCGCGGTTTCGGGTTACGGGGCGCGCTGGTAATCGGACAGATAGCATTGGCACTCATACTTCTTATCGGCACCGGCCTCTTTATCCAGAGCCTGCGGCAGACGCTCGCGGTGGACCCTGGCTACACCCTCGATGACGCAATGCTGGCGTCGCTCGATCTCAGCAGCGCCGACTACTCGCCCGAGCGGGGGCTCGCACTATATGACGACCTCGGCCAGCGCGTCGAGTCTCTCCCGGGCGTCCAATCCGCTGCCTTCGCCGCGGTAGTACCCGTCAGCCCGGCCGGCTCCCGCACGACAGTCACCATCAATGAGTACGAACCACGCCCGGGCGAGGACATGGAGCTCAACTTCAATACCGTGAGCGATTCATTCTTCGGGACTATGGGGATAACTCCCGTTGCCGGTCGCGTCTTTACCGAGTCGGATCGCGAGGGCGCGTCGCCAGTCATGGTCGTCAACGAAACCTTCGCCAGCCGGTACTGGGGAGGCGCAGGTGCGGTAGGAAGATACGTGCGATTCGAGGGACCGGAGAGTGAGCCAGTCGAGGTGGTAGGGGTCGTTCGCGATGGGAAGTACCGCAGCCTGCACGAGGAGCCGATGCCTTACATGTACCTTCCGCTCGCGCAGTCATATTCGCCGCGGATGAATCTCATAGTCGCCACTGCAGGCGATCCGATGGCGCTGGCACGTTCAGCGAGGGCTGAGCTCGCCCGTCTCGATCCGAACCTGCCCCTCGTCGACATTCGCAGCCTGAGCGACGACCAAGCTTCACTCGTCATGACCGAGCAGGCAGTTACGACGCTGGTCACGGCCTTCGGTGTGCTCGCCCTGCTTCTGGCAGTTCTGGGGATCTACGGGGTGATGTCGTTCCTGGTCACCCAGCGCACGCGAGAAATCGGGGTGCGCATGGCGCTCGGCGCCCGGACGATGGATACCGTAGCCCTGGTGATGCGCAACGGCCTGACCCTTACATTCGCCGGACTCGCGGTAGGAGCGGTCGCGGCACTCTTCGCCACCCGCTTCATAAGCGGATTTCTCTACGGGGTGAGCGCGTCGGATCCGGCGATCTATCTGCTCACAACATGCCTGCTCGCGGCCGCCGCTGCCCTCGCCTCGTATCTTCCCGCGCGCCGCGCCGCCAACGTCGACCCGATGTCTGCGCTCAGAGCCGAGTAGGATTGCGTCGTCCGCAGATGTGTTTCCTCCGGGCATTTCCCTCCTATGTCGACTTGTGTGACGACTAGCGTGCGGCGCAATAAACTGTTCAGCGGCATTCGAACGCCGGCTGATCGGGCGGCATCGCTATTGCGCCCCGTTTCGAGCTGAAATGCTACTTTACCGACCAGCACAAGCCGCCAGGAGCTTATGATGTACAAGTGCTTACAGATTCTGACCACGATCACTGTCCTCGCCCTCGTCGTTTCCACCGCCGCCTGCAGTGGTGGGCTCCTCGGTGATATCCTGGGTGGTTCCGGGTTGCCTGGCGGCGGCCAGCAGCAGGGGCAGCTGGAAGCCGAGATACAGCAGGTGGATGCGCAGAGACAGTTGATCCAGATTCGAACCCGCGACGGACAGACCGGATCCGTCCTCTTCGACCGCAACACGGTCGTCGTCTACCGCCAGGAGCAGTACCCGGTAACCGCGCTCGAACGCGGCGACCTCGTCCTCATGCAGGTCCGGGAAACCAGGGACGGCTCCCTCTATGTAAGTCGCGTGGACGTAACCCAAAGCATCCAGGAGCGCCGTCGCTAGCAAATCACTTGACATATCAACAACGGTTGATATATTAGGATCATGTTGACTTTGAACCCGTCCGAACTCGAGTTGGCTGCGCGCCGCTTTCATGCAATCTCCGATGAGACGCGGCTCGATCTCGTGCGCACGCTGGCGCGCGGCGAGCGCTGTGTGTGCGAGCTTACCGATGCGCTCGATGCCTCACAATCGCGCCTGTCGTTTCACCTGAAAACACTCAAGGTCGCCGGGATTGTCAACGATCGCCGGGAAGGGCGCTGGGTCTACTACTCACTCAATCCGGAGGTCCTCGAATCGATGGCGGGCTATCTTACCGCGACCGCGGAAGAGTTCGCCGCCGCACCTGGCAGCGGCTGCTGCCGCTAGCTTTTTTTGCGTTCACGCATCAACATTTCTTGATACACGGGAGGGAGATCATGGATTCGATCAACATCAAGGATACAGTCCGCGAGAAGTACGGCGAGGCGGCGCTGCGGGTTGCGAGTGGCGCGGGTAACTCGTGTTGCGGTGGGGCGGCCTCGACGGGCTGCTGCGACCCCATCACCTCAAATCTCTATAGCGACGGCGATACAGCGACACTTCCGGAAACAGCGGTGCTCGCGTCGTTGGGCTGCGGCAATCCCACGGCACTGGCGGAGTTGAACGAGGGGGAGACGGTGCTGGACCTGGGGTCAGGCGGGGGCATCGACGTTCTCCTGTCGGCCGGCCGCGTAGGCCCGACTGGTAAGGCGTACGGCCTGGACATGACGGACGAGATGCTTGACCTGGCGCGTAAGAACCTTGCGGAGTCGGGGCTCGAGAACGTGGAGTTCCTGAAGGGCGATATCGAGAACATCCCGTTGCCGGATGAGTCGGTGGATGTGATAATCTCGAACTGCGTCATCAACCTGTCAGCGGATAAGCCGCGGGTGCTGGCCGAGGCCTTCCGGGTGCTGAAACCCGGCGGCCGATTCGCGGTGTCGGACGTGGTGGTGCGGGGCGAGGTGCCCGAGGCGATGCGGAGGAGCATGGAGCTTTGGGTGGGCTGCGTCGCGGGCGCGCTCGAGGAATCGGAGTTCAAGCACCTGCTGGGTCAGGTTGGCTTCGAGGCCATAGATATAGAGCCAACTCGTGTGTACCGAGCCGAGGACGCACGAGCATTCCTGGAGGAGGCGGGGCTGGAGACTGAAGCTGTAGCCGCTGAGGTGGACGGCCGTTTCATGGGCGCGTTCGTCAGGGCCCGCAAGCCAGAGCGATAAGGGGACGGCGGCACGTCAGGAATGCCGGCCGAACGGTTGACAATCGCTCTACAGACGGCATAGTTTTGCGGATTGTAAAACGTACGGCCGGCATCTTCCTCCGGCGTGTTCCCCTGTGCCTCCCTTGAAGGGAGCTGGTGCTCTTCGATGTTCAAAACCCTTAAAGCGCGTTTCGCACTTCTTGCGGCGGTATCCCTGCTGAGCGGCTGGCTGCTCATCCAGAATGGGATAACGCTGGGCCTGGATCTGAGAGGGGGAACGCACCTCGCCCTGGAGGTCGACGACCCCGAGGGCACGCTCACCGCGACTCAGACGGCCGATGCTATAGACCGGGCGCTCAAGATCATCCGCACCCGCGTGAACCAGCTGGGTGTGGCCGAGCCTGCCATTCAGAAGGTAGGCGATGACCGCATTGTCGTGGAGCTACCCGGCGCGAGCGAAGAGGACCAGCAGCGCGCGAAGGACGTCATCGAAAAGACGGCGTTCCTCCAGTTCCAGATAGTCGAACCGCTCGCCGAATTACAGTCGATCATGCCGCGGATAGACCGCGCGGTCGAGGATGCGCTCGGTTCTGAAGCCCTTGACGCGGAAGCGCCAGCTACGGGCGTGGATGCACTATTCGAGCCGGCCGCCGCGGACTCGGCCTCCGGCGATACTACGCTTGCTGGAGCGCTTTTCGAACCCGCCGCGGGCGACTCGGCCCAGGCTGATAGCGTTACATCCGCACGCCCCTTCAGCACGATGCTGCTGCCGATGGGCATCCGTCAGGGTGCCAACGAGGCCGTCGCCGAGTTTTACGTAGCGGAAGAAGACGTCGCTGCCGTCCAGCGCGCGCTCGCACTGCCGGAGGTGCAGCGCCTGCTCCCGCGCGGATCTGAGTTCGTCTGGGGATTCGAGGCCGAGGGGGACGGCCCCGTTCCGGGCATGCGCCCGCTCTACCTGCTGGAAGTTCGCCCGATGATGACGGGCGAGTATCTCGAAGACGCCCAGGCGCAGCGCGATCCTCAGTTCGGTCAGCCCGAGGTTACCTTCGAAATAAGCCGCCGTGGCGGACGCATTTTCGAGCGCGCAACCGGCGACCACATCGGCGATGCTATGGCGATCGTCCTGGATGATCGCGTGTTCAGTGCGCCCAACATCGAGGGCCAGATCTCCACGAGTGGCCGCATAACCATGGGCGGCTCCACCATCGAGGAGGCGCGCGACCTGGCGCTGGTGCTGCGCGCAGGTGCGCTGCCGGTGCCGATCCACATCGTGGAAGAGCGCACCATCGGCCCGTCACTCGGATCCGACTCAATCCAGCAGGGCCAGATAGCCGGGATCATCGGCATAGTTCTGGTCGTATTGATAATGATCGGCTACTACCGCTTCGCGGGTTTCATGGCCGTCATAGCGCTGGCGTTCTATCTGCTCTTCGTTCTGGGCTCGCTCGCAAGTATCAATGCGGCATTGACCTTACCTGGAATCGCCGGAATCGTGCTGTCCATAGGTATGGCGGTGGACGCCAACGTGCTCATCTTCGAGAGAATCCGGGAGGAACTGGATCTCGGCCGGAGCCCGCGCATAGCAGTCAGTGAAGGGTTCTCGAACGCCCTGTCGGCTATCGTGGATGGTCAGCTAACCACTCTTATCACGGCGTTCGTACTCTTCCAGTTCGGTACAGGACCGGTGCAGGGGTTTGCCGTAACGCTGGCAATAGGTATCGTCGCCTCCCTGTTCACCGCGATCTTCGTGACGCGGACCTTCTTCATGCTGTACCTGAGCCGTCGACCGACGGCGCAGGGTGTCAGCATCTGAGCGTAAAGACTTAATCCATGCGACTTTTCGCGAACGCTGACTATCCGTTCATCGAATGGCGCCGACGCGCCTTCCTGATATCGGGCGTGGCTATGCTGATCGGGATAGGGGCAATGGTTTACAACGTTGCTTCCATCGGCTCATGGCTGAATTATGGCGTCGATTTCTCGGGCGGGACGCTGGTTCAGGTAAGGTTCGACGAAACCACCACTATCGACGAGATTCGTGGGCTCAATCCCGAGTGGCAGATCAGCAGGTTCGGTGACGAGAGCGAGTTCGTCATCCGAATGCCGACCTACGAGCAGGATCTCGGTCAGGACATCTCCCAGCGAGTGGTAGGACTGCTCGCTACGCGCTTTGATCGGGATGCTTTCGAGATAGTGCGTACCGAAGCTGTAGGACCCACGGTTGGGGCCGAGCTCCAGCAGAAGGCGCTGATAGCGATTCTGATCTCGTTCGTAGCTACGCTTATATATCTTGCCTTCAGATTCGAGTGGCGCTTCGGCGTGGCGGCCGTCATAGCCACCGCGCACGACATCGTGATAACACTCGGGGTCGTAGCCCTGCTGCAAAGCGAGATATCTGCGGGTACTGTCGCGGCATTTCTCACTATCGTGGGGTACTCGCTGAACGATACCATCATTGTCTTCGACAGAATCCGCGAGAACCTGGCGAAGCGTATTCGAGGCCGCAGCTTCGTCGAGATAGTCGACCGCTCGATAAACGAAACGCTGCCACGCACGGTGCTGACCGCGGTTACCACACTGGCCACGCTCACAGCGCTCTTCCTGTTCGGCGGGGCGGTGATTCGCGACTTCGCGCTCGTGCTGATCCTCGGTATCGGGATCGGAACGTTCTCATCCATCTTCGTGGCTTCGCCAGCGCTCTTCGTGATCGAATCGAAGTGGCCGCCGGAAGAGAAGAAGACGCGCAAGCGCCCCTCGCGCGGTCGCGAGAAGGCCGTCGTCTGAGAATTGCAGATGATGCCGAGCCGAGCCGCCACGGAGACGACCGTGGCGGCTCGCTTTGTTCCGGTGGTAGTTTCCACTGACCCGCGAGTGCCATGCTGCTGATAGATTCGCACGCACACCTCACCGACGAGCGCTTCTCCGGCGAGCTCCCCGGCGTCCTCACGCGAGCGCGTGAGGCTGGCGTAGGCACCATCGTTACTATAGGAACAGATGTGGCGGACAGTCGGGTGGCTGCGGAACTCTCTGTGGCCGAGCCCGACGTGTATGCATCGGCTGGGGTTCACCCGCACGCGGTGGCGGAGGCCGCGCCGGGTGCGATGGCGGATATTGAGAGTATCGCCCGCGAAAATCCTCGTGTCGTAGCCATAGGTGAAACGGGTCTCGACTATTTCTACGACAACGCACCGCGGCGCGCGCAGCGATCATGGTTCTCGAGGCACCTCGAGCTGGGCGCCGACCTCGACCTTCCTGTGGTAGTACATTGCCGGGAGGCGGATGATGATACGAGCGCCGCGCTCCGCGAATCCGGTCCGGCGACGCGCGGTGTGCTCCACTGTTTCGCGGGGAATGCGCGGCTCCTGGACACCGCGCTCGAGCTCGGATGGTATATCTCCTTCTCCGGCCTTATCACCTTTTCAAAGTTTACGGGCGCGGATTTGCTGTGCGCGGTACCCCTGGACCGCCTGCTGGTGGAGACCGACAGCCCTTACCTGGCACCGGTCCCGCATCGAGGTAAGCGCAACGAACCTGCTTTTGTCACCCGCGTAGCGGCGCGCGCGGCCGAGATCAGGGGAGAGGATCCCGACGCTCTAGCTGCCGCTACAGTCCGGAACACACGTACGCTCTATAGCCTGGAGGAATGACGATGCGCAGCATTTTTGGCATAATCGGAAAATCGCCGTTCGGACCACTGGCCAAGCACACGGAAATGGTTCATCAGACAGCAGCCATGATCCGGCCCCTGATGGAGGCGTTCACGGCGGAGGACTGGGATCAGACCGAAGAGCTGTACCGGAGAATCTCCAAGTTGGAACACAAAGCGGATCTTATGAAGGACGGCATCCGCGACAATCTGCCGCGGTCACTCTTCCTTCCCGTCGACCGCGGCGACCTGCTGCTGTTCCTGAAGGAGCAGGATGCTATTGCCGACCGCGCGGAGGACCTGGCGGTGATTCTGACCATGAGGCGGACGCCGACACCGCCCGATATGCGCGATCAACTGCTCCGCTTCGTGGACCAGATAATCCTGACGAGCGAGACCTGGTACGGCGCCGCCATGGAGCTCACGGTCCTTCAGGAGGCATCCTTTGGTGGCGCCGAGGCCGACAAGGTCCTGAAGATGGTCGCCCAGGTCGGCCAGGAGGAGTGGGAGGCGGATAAGCTGCAGGCGGAGGTGTCGAAGGCCATCTTCGCCCACGAGGAGGAGCTCGGTGCGGTTTCCGTGCTCCTTTGGATGCGCATAGTGGATGTTATAGGGGACGTAGCGAATCACGCGGAGAACACCGCGGATCTGCTGCGCTTGATGATGGCTCGCGCTTAGGAGAACGGAACTGTGACCGAGTCCAGTTGGCTGCTGCTGCTGACAGTAATCGGCGGTCTTTACATGGCGTGGAACATCGGCGCCAACGATGTCGCGAACGCTATGGGCACCTCCGTTGGATCGGGCGCCCTGACGCTGCGGAGGGCGATCCTTATCGCGGCGGTGTTCGAATTCTCTGGTGCGGTGCTCGTCGGCACCCACGTAACCGATACCATCCGCAGCGGACTTGTAGACACAACACTCTTCGAACCGACGGGCCCGCTCGGAGCCGACGGACCATTCGTTCTCGCTATCGGGATGTTCTCGGCGCTGCTTGCGGCCGGGATCTGGCTGCAAATGGCTACGCATTGGGGGCTTCCCGTCTCCACAACCCACTCCATTGTCGGAGCCGTTGTCGGGTTTGGATTCGTGGCACTGGGAACTGCAGGGGTACGGTGGGCGGAGGTCAGCGTCATTGCGGTGAGCTGGGTGATATCCCCCATTACCGGGGCGCTAATCGCCTGGGCGATGTTCGCCTTTATCCGCTCATCCATCCTCAGGCGAAGTGATCCGGCGGAGGCAGCCCGCAGGGTGGGACCCTATCTGGTCGGCCTCGTCGCCGTCATCCTCATACTCTCGTTCATCTATAAGGCGCTCAAGAATGTCATAAGCGAACCGCCTCTGATTCTGGTGATCGGCACGTCGCTGTTCGGCGGCGTTCTGGCCGCGCTGATCACCTCCTGGATCCTCAGACGCAGAACGCAGGAACAGCCGAACCCCTATGTGTACGTTGAGCGGGTCTTCGGGTGGCTGCAGATCATCACCGCCATATTCGTGGCATTCGCGCACGGTGCGAACGACGTAGCGAACGCGATCGGCCCGCTCGCGGCCGTAGTGAACATCATCGGATCAGACTTCGCAGAGCTTCCCCATAGCGTTCCAGTTCCGTTCTGGGTCATGGCCCTCGGCGGTGTCGGGATAGTTGTCGGCCTCGCGACCTGGGGCTACAAGGTTATCGCCACAATCGGCAAGGAGATCACCGAGCTCACGCCGTC
>DASSKB010000173.1:0-12250 GCA_035690925.1 Longimicrobiaceae bacterium | reverse complement strand
GTTGATCGCCGGATGAATTCGCCCATCCCGACCGCCACGCTCGACCGCCCTCGCATAGCCGTGACGCTCGGCGATCCGCGCGGGATAGGCCCGGAGATAGTCGCAAGTGTACTCGCCGACCCGGCGCTGACCGACACTGCGGAGATCGTCGTCGTCGGACCCGACGCTATGGTGGGCACCGCTGGGCATGGGGTCGGCGGCTGGACAGCGGGCGCATCGACACGTGAGGCTGGTTGGCTCGCTGGAAAGGCCGTCGCCGCAGCGACAGAGCTGGCACTCGCCGGTGAGGTCGATGCAATCGTTACCGCACCCATCGACAAGTCAGCATTCCGTGAAGGGGGATGGGACCACCCTGGCCATACCGAGATGCTGCGTGATCTGGCTGGTGTACCGGCGGTTGCGATGATGATGGCGGCCGAGCGCACCTCGATCGGTCCCCCGCTCCGGGTTGTGCTGGCGACCACGCACCTCGCCCTGCGTGAGGTCACGCGTGCTATAACGACGGAATTGATCGCGCAGCAGGCGCGCCTCACTCACGCCGCTCTTCGCGACTGGTGGGATCTGGAACGCCCCCGCATAGCGTTGTGCGCAGTTAATCCCCATGCATCCGATAACGGCCTTTTCGGCGACGAAGAGGCACGCGTGCTGGAGCCCGCGCGACGCTTGCTAGGCGCTGAGGGGATCAGGGTATCAGCGCCTATTCCGGCTGATACTGTCTTTCTCCGAGCGCTTCGCGGAGAGTTCGATGCTGTCCTGGCCCCGTATCACGACGTGGGGATGGCGGCATTCAAGACCGCTGCATTCGGGAGCGGTGTGAACGTCACGCTCGGCCTCCCCTTCCCCCGTACCTCCCCCGATCACGGCACCGCGCTGGATATAGCCGGTAAAGGCGTTGCCGATGCATCCTCCATGAAAGAAGCTGTCCGGCTGGCTGTTCGCCTGGCGAACCGGAAGCGGATCAGAACGTGATCAAGCTGACTTCGGTTTCTAAAGAATATCCGCGCGCAGGGCACGCGCTCCGTGGCGTGTCTCTCCATATAAGGAAGGGCGAATTCGCGTTCCTAACGGGACACTCGGGTGCGGGCAAGTCAACCGTACTGCGGCTCATCCAGATGGCCGAGCGACCGTCGGCCGGCGAGGTTCGCGTGTCGGGCTTCTCGTCCAAGCGGCTCCGCCGGCGCGACATACCCCAGCTTCGTAGGAAGCTCGGGGTGATTTTTCAGGAGTTCAGGCTTCTGCCGGATCGGACCGCCGCCGAGAACGTTGCGTTCGCTCTGGAAGTTACCGGAAGCAAGCCATCGATTATTTCGAAGCGCGTTGGTCGACTCCTGGCTCAGGTGGGACTCGCCCATAAGGCGCAGGCCATGCCCGACGCCCTCTCCGGCGGCGAGCGCCAGCGTGTGGCCATTGCCAGGGCACTCGCCAACGATCCCTTCATCCTGCTCGCCGACGAACCAACGGGGAATCTGGACGAATGGGCCGCTCGCGGCATCTTCGACCTCTTCCGCGAAATCAATGCATCGGGAATGACCGTCCTCATGGCGACCCATAACCTCGAGCTCGTTCGCGCACACCCCGAGTACCGGGTGGTGGAGCTGGGCGAAGGCGAGATCGTCTACGACTCCGCCGACGAAGCCGTGGTGGATCGCTCCTGATGGCACCTTACGCACTCCGCGAGGCGCTCAGCGCCTCCCAACGCACACCGCTGCTCACGCTGCTGTCAATCGTTGCCATCAGCCTGAGTCTCTTCGTAGTCGGACTCTTCGGCCTGACAGCGTACAACATCAGCCGCGCCATCGACGAGATCGAGGAACGCGTCGAGGTCGTGGCCTACCTCCGGGACGGAACCACTGACGAGCAGCTTACCGTCGCACGCGCCGAGATCACCGCGCTGCCGGAGGTGCAGCAGCTTCTATACGTCTCCAAAACGGAGGCGTTGGCGACGGCGATGGACGAGTTCGACGAATTCCGAGACGCCTTCGCCGATCTGGACGTCAACCCGCTGCCGGCCTCGCTCGAGCTGCGGCTTAACGACGGGTTCCGGGACCCGGAGTCGGTAGAGCTCCTGGCGCAGCGACTGCTCGCCTATCCATTCGTCGAAGATGTGTCTTTCGGCCGCCCGTGGATCGAGAAGATCGTGTCCCTGCGGCGCATCTCGGCGGGTGCGGCGGGTGTACTCGGTATATCGTTCGGCATTGTAGCGGCCATAATCATAGCCTCGGCCATCCGGATAGCCGTTTTCGCGCGCCGTGAGGAGATCTCCATTATGCGCCTGGTCGGCGCCACCGACGGCTTCATCAGACGACCCTTCCTGCTGGAGGGCTTCATCGCGGGCCTGGTGGGCGGTGCTCTCGCCGTGGCGCTGACATTCGTGACGTTCCGTGTTGTGGATGCCACCCTGATAAGTATCAGCTGGCTACCGATCGAATGGACGCTCCTCGGCGTAGCGGCCGGCGCGATATTCGGGCTCCTGTCCAGCGCTGTGGCCGTACGACGCCATCTCGGAGCGATCTGAGCAGCCGTGCGTGGATGTATGCTGCCTCGAATCATCGCCTTGCTCGGCCTCCTGATGGTGCTGGGCGCCGCCGGCGGAGCTTCGGCGCAGGTCTCGATCAGCGGCGAGATATCTGAGAGCCAGAAACGCCTCGAGGAGATCCGCCGTGAGCGAGAGCGCCTCCGCCACGAGATGACCCGTATCCGCTCGCGCGTTCACGACCTGGCGAGCGAGCTGGACAACCTGGAGCGACAGGTGGAAACTTCCGCCAGCCTGCTGAGCGAGCTCGAGTACCAGACCGGGCAGGCCAGGCTCAGGATCCGGGAGAACACACGCGAGCTCATTTCCACCGAGGACCATCTGGCAGAGCGTAAAGCCATACTATACCGGCGGCTGCGCGACATCTACAAGCGTGGCCCGCTCCAGACCGCGCAGGTCCTGCTTTCGGCGGAGAGCTTCTCGGACCTGCTGAATCGGTACAAATATCTATTCCTTATCGCGCGCCACGATCGGCTGCTCGTGCAGGAGGTGGCCGAGCTGGAGAGGCAGATCCACCTCCGGGAGACAGCACTGCGTGCCAGTCTCTCGCGGCTGGAAGAGCTCCAGACGGAGAAGGCTCGCGAGTATATCCAACTCGCAAATCTTCGCGAGCAGCAGGAACGCACGCTTGGCTCCGCGAGGTCCGAAGAACGCACTACCGCGCAGCGAATCGAGCAGCTCGAGCAGGACGAGAAACGGCTGGTTGCCCTTCTAGCCGAACTGGAGCGCAGGCGGATCGAGGCGGAGCGGCTCGCGGCCGAACGGCGCCGCCGTGAGGCCGCGGCCGGTCGGGCGGTGACGGCCGAACCGGCGGCAGCGACTTTGACTACGGCGGACCTGGGCTCGCTCGCATGGCCTGTAGAGGGCAATCTTCTCTACAATTTCGGCCGGGAGACCCAACCGAACGGAACGGTCATCCGCTGGAACGGAATCGGGATAGCCGCGGCGGCCGGAACTCCGGTAACTTCAGTGGAAGCCGGCACGGTCGTGATGGCGGGACCATTCGAGGGATATGGCCCGACCGTGGTGCTGAGCCATGGCGGCGGATATTATTCGCTCTACCTGTACCTCGGGAGGACGTCTGTGGCTGAGGGAGCTGTGATCGCCAAGGGCGCGACGGTCGGTACTGTCGGCGGGGAGCTGACCCCGGAGGGTGCGCATGTGGAGTTCCAGATTCGCGCACCTGGCGGCCAGGCCGTCGATCCCCTTGCGTGGCTCCGGAACCGGGGTCGTTAGATGCCGCTCACGAGCCTCCGCGGTCACGCTCACGCGCGTTCCCGCCTCGCCGCCGCCGTCTCCAGGGGTACTCTCGCCCAATCCATCCTGCTGCATGGCCCCGCCGGAATAGGGAAGGAGAGGTTTGGCCACTGGCTCGCGCAATGTCTCGTTTGCGAAGCGCCGGCGCCCGACTCCATGCCATGCGCGAAGTGTCTCTCATGCAGACTCGTGGACCGGCTCGAACATCCCGATGTCCATTGGTTCTTCCCGCTCCCCCGCCCCGACGCAAGCTCGCCTGAGAAGTTGCGCCAGAAGCTCGAGGAAGAGCGCGCTGCCGAGTTGATGCTTCGTCGCGAGAACCCGTTACATGTGCCCAGTTATGATCGTGCACCGGCGCACTTTCTCGGCTCGATCCTCAACCTCCAACAGATAGCGGCGGTGAGGCCGGCAATGGGCCGTCGGAAGGTATTCGTAGTGGGCGACGCGGAAGCCATGGTTCCCCAGGAATCGAGCCCGGAGGCCGCTAACGCCTTCCTCAAGCTTCTCGAAGAGCCGCCGGACGACACCACCATCATCATCACCAGCGCCAATCCGGGTGCGCTACTTCCAACTATCATCTCGCGGGTTTTCTCAGTCCGACTTCTCCCGCTGGAGACGCTCGAAGTCGAGGACTTCCTCCGCGACGTCATGGAACTCGATGCAGCGGCTGCCGCACCAATAGCCGCTGTGGCACAGGGGGCAATCGGACGCGCTCTCCGGCTCGCACCGACAGGAGCGGGGCCCGGCGCCCTCGAGATCCACCGTCAGGCAGGTCGTGACCTGCTCCGCTCCGCTCTGGGGCGAGGTGCCGGGCGCCGATTGGCGGTGGCCCATAAACAGTCACCCGCCGGCGCGCGTGGCGACTTCACTGCGGAACTCGAGGCTCTCGCGTCATGGCTCCGTGATCTCCTTGCCGTCGCATCCGGAGCGAATAATCAGGTGGTGAATGCCGATGCGACCGACGATCTGGCGGCGCTGGTGCAGAAGCTCGAAATCCGGCCGCTGAGCGTAGGCGCCTCCATAGACAGGGTAGCAGTGGCGCTGGACATGGCTGCGGGCAACGTAAACCCTCAGCTGATAATAGCGGATCTTCTCCGTGGCATTCAGCAGGACATCCGCCCGGCGGCCTCGTGAAATACGGCGGCCGGAATGTTACCGGGGGTTACACTTTTTCGCTCGAGCATATAATTTCCGCGTGAATCAGAACCAGTTTTCGCATCTCGACGAGGGCGGCGCACCCAGGATGGTGGATGTGGCCGGGAAGCAGGTCACAGCGCGCAGGGCGGTCGCTGAGGGCTGGATAAAGACTACGCCCGAAACGGCCCAGGCGGTTCTGGACGGCAAGGTAACCAAGGGGAGTGTGCTGACAACGGCACAGGTGGCGGGTATAATGGCGGCAAAACGCACGTCTGACCTCATTCCGCTATGCCACCCGCTTCCGCTGAGCGCAGTGGAAATGGCCCTGGAGGTGGATCTAGCGCTGCCCGGCGTACGCGCGCGCGCGGAGGCGCGCGTGGACGCGCGCACCGGCGTCGAGATGGAGGCGCTAACGGCGGTTTCGGTAGCACTGCTCACGGTTTACGACATGTGCAAGGCGTTGGACCGTGCGATGGAGGTAGGCGGTATTCGTCTGCTCCGCAAGGAAGGTGGTAAGAGCGGTAGCTGGACCCGGGAGCGGGAGTAGACTCCGACAGCGGCATACCTGTTGCTACTGGCTGGGCGAAATCTTCGATCTTGGGGGGTGTATGCAGTCACTCTTACTGAAGCTCCAGGCCGACGTTGCGGCACGCAAGAGGCCCCGGAGTGAATTGTGGCCGACGTTGCGGATAATGGGCCTTATGGCGGTCATGCTCGCGCTGGTATTCGAGCTTGGCGCGCGCTCTGTGGATACATCCGCGGGGTGGGCAAGCCGCGCGGCGAACAAGGATCGACTTCTGGAGATGAATGCGCTGCTCGACGCGAAGCAGGGCGAGATAGACCTGCAGAAAGCCTACATCCAGCGGCTGGAGCGGATTCAGGCCAAGTCGGCGCGTTACGGCATAGGAGCGGACCTGGCGAGTGCGATAGAGGACATAGCGCTGTCCGAGGATGTGGATCCGGAAATCGCGTTCGAACTGGTACGGGTAGAGAGCGAGTTTACGCAGCGAGCAGTGAGTCCCGTAGGTGCCGTTGGCCTGACGCAGCTCATGCCAGCTACCGCGCGCCTCCTGTCACCCGGTATTACACGGAAGGAAATGTTCGATAGAGAGACGAACCTGAGGCTGGGCTTCAGCTTTTTTCGCTCCCTGATAGACTATTATGATGGTGATATCCGGCTCGCTCTGCTCGCCTATAACCGCGGGCCGGGCACGGTAGACCGACTGCTGGCCTCCGGACAGGATCCGGCCAACGGTTATGCTACTATGATTCTGGGTGAGCAGTAGCGTCGCGAGACGAACGCGGCCGTTTATTCGGGGACGAGCAGGTAGTTGCCGAGCACGCGGTTGGTCGCATTCAGGACTGCCAGAGCGGCTGAATTGTACACATCGAGGCTCACCAGCGATACGCCGATCAATCGATGGTCCGGCGCATCGTCTGAATGGATGAGGACTGCCACGAGGTCATTGTCGAAGATGCGGGTCGCCTTCACCCCGACCAGCTGGAACTTGAGCTCACCCTCCAGTGTTGCCTCGATAGCTCGCAGTGTAGCCTGAGCACAGAGCCTGAGCTCGCCGACCGGACCACCTTCGCCCTCCGCCGAACCCGTGAAGTGGGCCGACGCCCATTCCAGATCCACTTCGGCCACCACGTGACCCACACGGGGACGCTGCAGCTCAACGCGGACGAAGCGAACCCGCCGCCCGTCCACGGCCTCCAGCTCCGCGCGGAGCTCTTCATGCTTGTTGCGGCTCAACTCGGTATTAGGCATGACATCCTTTTGATGGGATGCCGAGAACCTAGAACCCGGCGCCGGTAATTGTCAACACTGCCGGACATAATTGCCTCGCCCGGGTCAGAATCGCAATAAAGAGCCAACACCCCGCAGGTCGTCTGCGGTCGATGGGCTCACGAACTGGACTTCGGCACCCTGGGCTTCCGCCATGCGTATGGCCTCCTCCACCAGATTCACTCCGGCCGTGGTACTGGTGCCGTCGTACGGACAGGTCTTGACCTCCAGTGCGAACACGAAGCCGCATGTAGGACAACGCGAACCCTCCTCACCATCGCCATCGCGTTCGATTATGAGAGTGTCGACCTTACCCTCCTGTAACGCGCTAAGCGTACTCTGGAACCCGGCAGTGGCCAGGTAGTCCTGCTGCGCCCGCTCGCGCAGGCGCTGAAGAACTTCCTGCGCCTCCTGGACCCTCAACTCTTCGAGATGCGGTTCCAGTCTCTCGAGGACCTCACTGGATAGCTCATCCACCCGCATCGGTCCCGTGTATGCCACGAGGTCGCGGATGCGATCGGGCAGGAATTCCATGAACCGCGCGACGTTCTCGTCCGTGCCAAGGATGACGAAGTCCTCGGGTTGATACCGCCGCTCGAAGGCCTCCACCTCTCGCGTGAATTCACGGAAGAAGTGTTTCATCTCCTCGAGCTTCCGCCGCTGGTACCGTTGCTGTGAGTATCCACCAGCCTGTATGTCGTGAGCGATGTCCAGCGGCTTGCCGCGAACCTCGATCTCATCCATCAAAGTGCCGAGATATACGCTCAGTATCCGGACGTGCTCACGATCCAGGAGAATAACACCGTGATGATGGTAGCTTTCTATTACCTGGGCGAGCGGTCCAATGGCCGGGCGTGGCCCGATCACCATTCGATTCTGAACCGTAACCGGGAACTGGAGCGCCTCGAACCAGTCGCCGTCCAGCTCGACGTATATGACTACGCCGCGGTTCTCCTCGTCGAATTCGTTGTCCAGCCAATCTCGAATTCGGCCGAACGCAGCACCGATAGCTTCACGCGAGTGACCGGCGCGCTCGCTCTCGAGCTCACGAAACTGCCCTTCCCTCTGGGCAAGAAAAACCTGATGCGTTCTCTTGTTGTCCGAATTGACCGACATGTCCAGGAAGAGGGAAAGTATCTTATGATCCCCACCCTCACGTGCGATGAGCCGCTCGAGATCCTGTTTCGAAATCATATATGAGCTGGAGTTTGTGGGTCATGGCTTGAGCCCGATTCGCGGGCCCGTCGACGGCCGCGAAGATTGCAAGATACAAGCCTCACACCATATCCCACATATGCAGAAGGGGCTGTCCCGCGATGCGGGACAGCCCCTTCATAGTCTCGACCGAAGCCGAGGCCGGCTGATGCTTTAGCCGACGCGGACGACGTTCTCCGCGGCTGGACCCTTCTGGCCCTGCACGATGTCGAACTCGACCGTCTCGCCCTCGGTGAGCGTCTTGAAACCCTGTGCCTGAATGGCGGAATGGTGGACGAAGCAGTCCTTCTCCCCGTTCTCAGGGGTGATGAAGCCGAAGCCCTTGCTGTCGTTGAACCACTTGACCGTTCCGGTGGTACGCATACCAACTCCTTGCTGTGTCACTGACTCTCGAGGTGCGGTATTTCCGTACTCACCGAGATAGCCTGTTGTTCTTGCGGGTGAAATCGCCCCCGCAAAGGGCGTAGCGAGCAATTAAAAAAGACCCGGACATAAAGCATCCAGGTCCTGTTCGTACGCTGGCTCGGGCTTATAGTCCATTCCCGTTCAAATTGCTCACTGAGCCGTAATATAGCGGCGACCGATTTGCGTGTCAATAGCTGTGCTCGGGCGCGATGCGTTGCCGGCCCGACTGCGATGTACTGAAAAACGCAAACTACGGAACCGGAGGCATTCATGGACCAGGAGAGGATGGCCGCCTATCGCGACGCGGCCGAAAGGGTCGCGCTCGAGCATCGTGAGATTCAGAATGAAATAGATCGTATAGACCGCGGTCGAAAGAAGGACAGATCTTCGGGCGAGCAGCAGGGAGATGGGGCGGTTCAGGCAGGAACGCGCGAGCAACCCGAGAATCCGCTGCCGGAGCAGCATCTGGAGAAGCCGGGCAATGAATGGTCGCTCGAAGTCGCGCCCCGCTATGACGCACCCGACTATCGCGGTAGCGGCAAGCTCGAAGATCGTGTCGCGCTCATAACAGGCGGCGACTCCGGCATAGGTCGATCGGTCGCGGTATTGTTTGCAAGGGAGGGCGCCGACGTAGCCATCGTCTACCTGAGCGAGCATGAGGATGCTCAGCAAACGAAGGCTGCGGTAGAGGCAGAGGGCCGCAGCTGCATCCTGATCTCCGGAGATGTAAAGGACCCCCAGTTCTGCCGGGACGCGGTCGAGCACGTGGTTCAGGAGCTCGGCGGGCTGGATGTTCTCGTAAACAATGCGGCATTCCAGGAGCACGCCAGCTCATTGGAAGATATTAGTGAAGACCACTTCGACCAGACGGTCCGAACCAATATTTATGGATACTTTCATATGGCGAAAGCCGCCCTTCCCCACCTCGGTGAGGGCAGCTCGATAATAAATACCGGCTCGGAGACCGGTTTCTTCGGC
The DNA here is from genome assembly GCA_035690925.1 of Longimicrobiaceae bacterium. GTDB lineage: Bacteria > Gemmatimonadota > Gemmatimonadetes > Longimicrobiales > Longimicrobiaceae > DASSKB01. The sequence goes on along the minus strand of DASSKB010000173.1, from coordinate 2,936 downwards.
CAGCCGGTGCTCCTGGACTATTCAGCCACCAAGGGTGCGATCCACGCCTTCACGAAGGCACTCTCAACGAATCTCGCGCCCAGAGGCATAAGAGTGAATGCCGTCGCGCCGGGTCCGGTGTGGACGCCACTGAACCCGGCCGACCAGCCACGAGACCACATTGCTAAATTTGGACACAGTACGGATATGAAGCGGCCAGCGCAGCCGGAAGAGATTTCGCCGGCTTATGTATTTCTGGCCGCGCCGGTGTGCTCCGCCTACATCACCGGCCTCGTCCTGCCGGTAATGGGCGGCGTTCACGGCTGATTCGCCTACTTCGCGGCTGACGCGAAGAGCGGCAGGTATTCGGCGAAGCCTTCCTCCTCCAGCTTATCCACCGGGATGAAGCGGAGTGCGGCGGAATTCAGACAGTAGCGCAGTCCGGTCGGCTCGGGGCCATCGGTGAATACGTGCCCGAGGTGTGAGCCCGCCTCTTTGGAGAGGACTTCGGTTCTCTTGAAGAAGAGAATTCCGTCTTCGCGCTCCACTATGTTCTCAGGCTCGAGGGGCCGGACGAAACTTGGCCAGCCAGTTCCTGAATGGAACTTGTCAAGCGAGCTGAACAGCGGTTCGCCGGAAACTATGTCCACATAGATTCCTGGCGCCTCGTTGTCCCAGTACTCGTTCTGGAATGCGGGCTCGGTGGCTGCCTCCTGAGTGACTTTGTACTGCAATGGCGTCAGCTTTTCCTTCAACATTTCACGCGTTCCTCCATTTTCCGTTTGTGCGCATGCTGTCCCTGCCATGGATACCATGAGCAGGCCGAGAACGAATATCATTTTGCGAGCCATCGGGTCTCCTGGCGTGCAGTTATCATCTGGGAATCACAATCGCCCGCGCGGTTCTGCGCGAGTAGACGCGCGCGACCGCCACCGGCTAAATATGTGTAAACCGTTTCCACCAGTAAGTTTCCCCGTCTGCGGGCGAGGACGCCGCACCGGGAAATCTTATTCCGCGCTCCGGTGTAAAGACATTAAGTTGCGGCAATTTGCCGCTAGCCTCGCATGGAGATATCGACATGAAAGGATCGATCATAATGGGCCTGATCTTAGCCGGCTTAATTGCGGCCGGAGTGTTCTTCGCGGCTGACAGTCCCGACCCCGACAGGAATGTGCCGCCATCCGCCGCTGATCAGACGGTGACCGCAATATTCGCGGGCGGCTGCTTCTGGTGCGTGGAAGAAGCGTTCGACAAAGTTAGTGGGGTGGTTTCTACCACGTCGGGCTATACCGGCGGGCACGTGGCCAATCCCACATACGAGCAGGTATCGGGCGGGGGCACTGGCCATTACGAGGCGGTACAGGTCGTGTACGATCCCGCGGTGGTCAGCTATGCAACTCTACTGGACACGTTCTGGCACAACATCGATCCTACCGATGCGGGCGGTCAATTCTGTGATCGTGGCGAATCATACCGGGCGGCCATCTTTTATGGTGATTCTGAGCAACGGAGACTCGCGGAGGCGTCACTACGTGAGCTTCGCCGCTCGAAACCGTTCGATGGCGACGTGGTGACGGAGATCATTCCTGCCAGCGAGTTCTATCCGGCCGAAGAGTACCATCAGGACTACTACACCAAGAATCCGCTCCGCTATAAATATTACAAGTGGAGCTGCGGCCGAGCCCAGCGGCTGGAAGAGTTGTGGGGATGAGGCGAGGGATCTCTACCTTGCCGGACGCCGGCGAGCAGAGATCCCTCTATTGGCCCAGCACGGGATGGCGGTGGTTACGAGGCGACCACGACCCCGCACGCAATGCGATCACCGGCATCGCCCGACGGATTGCTCTGGTAGTCGTCGGCCCCAGCGTGTACCATTACTACCGCGCCGTCGGCGTCCAGAAGCCCGTTGGTTCCTTCCAGCGTAGCACCTACAGGACTGCTCACCTGCACCGTCACAGTGCTATCACTTCCCACCTCGATGTTCGGTAGATCGCCAAGGTGGGGGCCCTGCGGATTCTCCATACCGTGTTCATGATCGGTGGGATTCCAGTGACCCCCCGCAGACTGGAAAGGAGGCTCGCAGACACCTGTCTCGTGGAGATGGAAACCGTGGGTACCCGGCGGCAGTCCCTCCAGAGTACCGGCCACCTGGATCATCTGCTCGGTTTCGGTGAGCGTCACCGTGCCCAGGGTATCGCCCTCTGCATCGACGATATGCGCCATCGCGGTGGCGCCGGTGTCCATGAGCTGATCGTCAGGGGTCATTGCGCCGACATCGCCGGCGTTGTCTACGGCGGGTAGTTCCGCCACATCCCCTGCATCATCGCTGGTGCATGCGGCAAGCCAGATGCCTGTGACAAGCAGTGCGAGAGGTTTGATTCTCATGTCCTCGTCCGGTCTGAAAGTGAGCAAAATCGCCAAGCCGCGAACGCAGTGCAAGAACCGGGCACGTGGATCGCCCGCATCCGTGGCATTGACAAACTCGGGGAATCAGCATAAGCTGATCGCCATGCTTACAGCAAACGCCCAGCACCATCATCACGTTCATCACCACGGCCTCATCGGTCGCTGGAAGGGCGTGCTGCGGGCGTAGTTACAGATAGCTACTCGTAGTTCCGATCCGACCGCGGCCCGACCAGGCCGCGGTTTTTTTATTGTCTGAAATCCTGAAAAATGAAGATCGCAATACCAAACAAGGGCCGATTAGCGGCCGAAACACGGTTACTTCTGGCTCGTGCGGGCCTGGAGACCGACGCCCCAGCTCGCGCGCTCCAGGCCAGCCTCGGCAGTGGAATCGATGCCCTTTTTGTGCGAGCCGCGGACATCCCCGAGTTCGTGGCGGACGGAATAGTCGATTCGGGCATAACAGGTCGCGACCTGGTCGAGGAAGTCGGTCGGCCGGTGGAAGTCCTCGCTGATCTCGGCTTTGGCGGTTGCCGGCTGTCGGTTGCCGCAAG
>DASSKB010000172.1:0-2189 GCA_035690925.1 Longimicrobiaceae bacterium | reverse complement strand
TAGACGAAGGTGCATACGCAGCGGGGGCAACTGGCGGCTGGAGATTAGGGAGCCATGGCAGAGCCGCGAAACTATTTGGACCAGCGAATGAGAGCAAGGCGAGAACGGATGACCCGGATCGACTATACGGGCCCGCGCTCGATTGGATCCGCGGGTTCTCGAATGTCAAACAGGTGCTCCAGCAGCTGAATTCCGACTCCAGAGAGCTTATCCTCGAGCAGTTGCGCGAAAGTCTGGCCGCGCGCTCGAGCGGGGATGGTGTTTGGTTGGCTTCACGCGCATGGCTCGTCCGCGCCGCACGCCGCTGACGCTACCCCGGCGCACTCCTTGCGCCACATCGGCGCATCGGGAGAGCACTCGCAACCAGGTATAGGGGCCATGAAATGACCATCGCAATCACCGGAGCCACCGGCCAGCTGGGCCGGCTCGTCATCGAGCGTCTCAAGACCAGGGTGGCACCCGACGACATCGTCGCCCTCGCGCGGTCGCGGGATAAAGCAGCTGACCTCGGGGTCGCTGTCCGTGAGGCGGACTACGACCGGCCGGAGACCCTCGGACCGGCACTCGAGGGCGTCGATACGCTGCTGCTCATCTCCGCCAGCGAGGTCGGCAAGCGCGCAGCGCAGCACCGCAACGTTCTCGAGGCCGCGAAAGAAACGGGTGTGAAGTGGATAGTGTACACCTCTCTGTTACACGCCGACACCTCGTCGCTGGGCCTGGCCGAGGAGCACGCAGAGACGGAGTCTGAGCTGAAGGCGTCTGGCATTCCGTTCACGATCCTGCGGAACGGGTGGTATACGGAGAACTACACGGGGTCCATCCCCGGAGCGCTTGCGGGCGGGGCCTTCCTGGGGAGCGCCGGTGAGGGCCGGATCTCGTCAGCGGCGCGCGCCGATTATGCCGATGCCGCTGTGGAGGTCGTGACAGGAGAGGGGCACGAGGGTAAGACGTACGAGCTGGCTGGCGATGAGGCGTGGACGCTAAGCGACCTGGCTGCCGAGATCTCCCGCCAGACCGGAAAGACGATCCCGTACAAAGACCTACCGGAGGCGGAGTACGCCGCCGCGCTCGAGGGATTCGGTCTTCCTCAGGGACTGGCGCAGGCGATAGCGGGGTGGGATACCGCGGCGTCGCACGGCGCTCTGTTCGACGAGTCGCGCCAGCTCTCGGCCCTGATCGGTCGTCCCACAACACCACTCCGGGTGACGGTTTCTGAGGCGCTCGCGGAGGGTGCTTGAAAGGGACGGCACGGAGGAGCTGATGCAAACCGAACGTCAGAAGATGCTAGCGGGTGAGCTGTACGACCCGATGGACCCCGAGCTTGTCGCCGACCGCGCTCGTGCGCGCGACCTCTGTCAGGCGCTGAATAGCACGCGTGAGGGGGAGCAGGAAGAGCGCCGGCACATCCTACGCGAGATCTTCGGGGCGGGCGGCGATTCGGTCTGGCTGCAGCCACCTTTCTACTGCGACTATGGCTCGAACATCCAGCTGGGCGAGCGGGTGTTCTTCAACTTCAACTGCGTCGTCCTGGATGTCTGCCCGATCAGCATCGGCAGCTTTACCCTTTTCGGCCCGGCGGTGCAGATCTACACACCCATGCACCCGTTCAATGCCGAGCTCCGCCGGCAGGAGGAGTTCGGCAAACCGATAGAGATCGGCTCGGACGTTTGGGTGGGCGGAGGCGCGATCATCCTGCCTGGTGTCCGGATAGGATCACGTGCGGTTATCGGTGCCGGAAGCGTGGTAACGCGGGATGTCGCGGAAGGAGTATTTGCCGCGGGCAACCCATGTCGCGAGATTCGCGAGATCATGGAGTAAGCCCATCACGAGCCTTATGTCCGCATGCATGTTCATCCAAAATGACCACCCCGATCACAACCGGCCGCTCCAGCCGGTGGATACGGCTTTCGTAGGCGCAGAAGCGGCAGATGAGATCGATCGGTATCTGGCGCATCGACCCGATCATGCTCCCACGCCGCTGTACAACCTTCCGAGCCTGGCGGATGAGCTCGGAGTCGGGGCAGTCTACTGCAAGGACGAGGGTGAGCGTTTCGGGATGGGCAGCTTCAAGGCGCTCGGCGGTTCTTACGCCGTTATCCGACTGGTGCTGCAGGAGGCGGAGCGGGAGTTGGGTCGATCCGTGGGTGTGGCCGATTTCCGATCGCCGCAGGTCCGGGCGGTCGCGGACG
>DASSKB010000171.1:0-43990 GCA_035690925.1 Longimicrobiaceae bacterium | reverse complement strand
AGACCAGCGGTGAGGGCCACATGATGGCAATTCGCCTCCCGATGAGCACCAAGCCGATGTACCTCTACCTGGAGGATGGTGTGCCGACGCGCTCCACCGGTTTCTTCAACCACAACGCGCTTTACGAGGTCAATCTACCGCAGGCTGGCCGGATCGAGGTGCTCAAGGGTCCGTCGTCCACAGCGCTGTACGGTAGCGACGCCATCGGTGGGGTGGTGAACGTCGAAACCCGCGATCCGTCGCTCCTGCCGTCTGCCAACGCATACGCGGAGGCTGGCGCGTACGGATGGGGGCGCGTTCTCCTTTCGGCTAGCGATACGTGGGGGGATAACGGGGTGCGCGCCGACCTGAATCTCACGAGGACCGACGGATGGCGCGAAGGCACCAACTACAATCGACAGAGTGCAACCGTCAGGTGGGATCGCGACCTGGGCGATGCCGCTCTCAAGACGGTACTCACCGCGTCCCGCGTCGAGCAGCAGACCGCGGGCTCCTCGCAGCTCCTGCGCGACGACTATCTCACGGCGCCAACGGAAAATTACACGCCGATATCCTACAGATCGGTGAAGGCGGTGCGGTTCTCGACCGCATACGAGAGGGAGATGGGCGCGACCCTCCTGAGCGTCACCCCTTATCTGCGCTACAACGATATGGAGCTGTTGCCGAACTGGTCGCTCACCTACGATCCGACGGTGTATTCCACGGGTCACTCGTCGGTGGGCATGCTCGCAAAGGTTCGCCAGGACCTTCCCGCGATCGCCACACGGATTATCGCCGGAGTGGATGTCGATTACAGTCCGGGCGGAAGGCTGGAGCATTCCATAGATCCCGTGCGCGAGGCCAATATCTTCACCGACTATTCACTCGGTGAGGTCCTGTACGACTACGATGTGACCTACCACGCGGTATCGCCCTACATCCAGGCGGAGGCGAATCCGACCGATCGGCTGTACCTGAGCGCGGGAGTGCGATACGACAGGATGGGGTATGACTATGATAGTCATCTCCAGCCGCTCCAGGAGGGCAGTCACCGCAGGCCCGCCGACACCGAGATCTCGTACGACCACCTCAGCCCGAAGGTCGGGGCGACGCTGGACCTCGGGCGCGGGCTGAATTTCTACGGCAACTATTCGCACGGATTCAGGGTGCCGAGCGAGGGGCAGATATTTCAGCAGGGCTCGGCAGAGAACACCGTCGGGCTAGAGCCCGTCCTGGCAAACAGCGTGGAGCTCGGCATGCGCGGTGAGCTGGGTGGAAGGTTCGGGTATAGCCTGGCTCTTTACAGGATGGTGGTAGAGAACGACATCCTCACCTATATCCGTCCTGACGGCCTGCGCGAGAACCAGAACGCGGGTGAAACGCTGCATCAGGGTTTCGAGATGGGGCTAGGCGCGGTGCTCACCGAATCACTACGCGCGGATCTCAGCTACTCGTATGCCCAGCATACTTACGAGGAATGGACCCCCAGACCTGAGGTAGATTACGGCGGCAACGAGCAGGAAGGCGCGCCGAATATTCTCGCAAGTACCAGGCTGACCTACACGCCATCATTTGTACCCGATGGAGAAATATCCATTGCTTGGCGGCACCTCGGTGGCTACTGGATGGATCCGACCAATCTCCACGAGTATCCGGGTCATGATATTGTCGACCTCAGTCTCGAAATGCCCGTCACGCCCGAGGTGGAGTTGATCGGGCGGGCGATGAATCTGACTAACGAGCACTACGCGGAGACCGCCTCATTCAACGAATTCCGCGGTGAGGAGTTTGCCCCGGGAATGCCTCGCACTCTCTATCTGGGCGTGCAGTATCGCTGGCTGGGAGATAAGCAATGATGAAATCGAGGCCTTATCGTGCTCGACACGGCGCTGGGTATTTGCGGATTCTGGCAATTCTACCCCTACTCGCCTCGCTCGGCGGATGCGGCGAGGTCGAAAACGCCGACGCCGCCATCGGGCCCGTGGTCACGCTCGCGAAAAAGGGCGGCAGCAACCCGACCATCGCGCTGGACTCTACCAGCGGAACGGCTTTCGTAGCATGGATCGCTCGCACTGACGGTACCGCCAACGTCTATATGGCGAGCTCCGGCGCCGGTGACTCGGCGTGGTCACAGCCGGTGCGGGTGAACGACATTCCTGGCGACGCGGCGCCGCATGAACAGGCGCCTGCTCAGATCGCCGTAGGTCCCGAGGGTACTCTATACATTCTCTGGCAGAACAGGACGGACGTCGAGTGGCTCCCGTACGGCGGCAGTGACCTGCGCCTATCGCGCTCCACCGACGGCGGCCGCACCTGGTCACCCGCGGTGTCGGTAAACGACGACGCCGATGGTCTGCCGGCGCGACACACATTCCACGATCTGGCAGTCGCTCCCGATGGGACTGTTTACGTTTCGTGGATCGACGCTCGAATCCGTGATCACCAGCGGAAGGAAGGATGGGCGGCGACGCAAACGGAAGCTGCGAGCGGCCAGCACGAACATGGTGGTGAGGAACCAGGCACCGAGATAAGGGTCGCGCGCTCGACTGACGGTGGGCTGACATTCGGTCCATCTGCGATCCTCGATTCCAACTCATGCCCCTGTTGCCGGACCTCGATCTCCATCGGATCGGACGGCGAGGCCTACGTGGCCTGGCGAAAGATATTTCCGGGCGGCATTCGCGATATCGTGGTAGCGCGCGCGGCGCCTAGGACTGTGGATTTCGCCGCACCGGTCAGCGTACATCAGGACGGGTGGGTATTTCCGGGTTGTCCCCATGCGGGTCCGTCGGTGGCCGTGGACGCGGATGGGGCGGTACATGTTGCTTGGTACACAGGGGCCGATGATCGTTTGGGGCTCTGGTACGCTGTCTCGCGCGACAACGCCCAGACTTTTGACGCTCCAATCCCATTGCTCACGGACGATTGGGTGCCTCCCTCACAGGTTAAGCTGGACGCCGCGGGCGATAGGGTATGGATAGCGTGGGACGATCGCCGCACTGAATCGCCGCGCTGGTTTCTTGCGCTCGACAATGGTGCTGGCGGGCTGAACATGATCGAGCGAGCAGGCCGGCCCGGCACGCTTCCGGCCGTGGCGGCCACACAGTCGCGAGCAGCGGTAGCGTGGCTATCTGGCGAAGCTGTTCGGACCACGCGCGTAGTCGCGGATACACCCGAGCGATAGAGGATGTACGGCACCTCTCTTGCGACTTCTAGTGACTAGCCGGTCCGGGGTCTGCGTGTTACACTGCCGGGACGGCCCGCACGACGAGGTCGGTATTTACCAGTCGGCGCTCTCCAAGAATCCCCAACTCAGGGCTTAAGGAGGTAAGATGAGAAAGCCGGTCAGCAAGCAATCACTCCGGCGCGCGATGGAACGCGTGCATGCGGAAGGTCATATTCAGTGGAGTGAGCCCGTCGGCACGGTTGTCGACAGGGTCTGGCACGAGATGGAGAAGAGCAATCACGGCGGCGGTCGCAAAAGGCCGCTCTCCCGTGAAACGGTCCGGACAGCGCCCCCGCCGGACCTTACCCCGGACACCGGTCTGGACGGCTAAGCGCCCCTCACCGAAGCAAGCTTGATCAAGCGCCTCAAGTTACGGAGGGAGTCACCCGGTGACGGGGGCTCCCTCCGCTCCGAATTGCTATTCAACCTGGCATTCCTCGCCATCGCGGCCCTCGTCCTGGGGCTCTGGACGGCGAGCGTGATCAGGTTGACCTCGGTGGAGTACCCGCGCTCGCTGGGCATACTGGTAGTCCTTGTGCTGCTGGATCTGCTTATCTTCCTCGCCCTGGGAAACTACCTCGTCGACCGCCTGGTGCTCCGACCACTTTCGGGAATAGCCGCGGTCGCTGAATCCATTGCGGACGGCGAGTACGACCGCCGTGCGGAGGAAGTGGGAAACGTAGAAATGCGCGCGCTCTCCGCCTCGTTGAACCGGTTGACGAATCAACTCCTGCAGAATCAGGAGAGGCTCGCCGATAACGTGTCGTCACTGGACGAGACCAATCGTTTGCTTACCGAAACGCAGCGCGAGCTCGTACAGTCGGAGAAGTTAGCCTCCATCGGACGTCTGGCGGCGGGTGTGGCGCACGAGATCGGCAATCCGCTGGGTGCGATTATCGGGTACGCTGAAGTGCTTCGGCGGCGCGGCGAAAGCGGCGAGATGGTTGACGGGATTAATCTCGAGGCTCGCCGCATAGACCGAATTGTCCGCGGGCTCCTCGACTATGCGAGACCTGGCAGCCTATCGGCGGAATCGGTCGATGTTAACGACGCGGTAAACCGCGTGGTCGCGCTTCTGCGGGATCAGGGGCGGCTGACGAATGTCACCTTGAAGTGCGAGCTCGGCAGCGACCTGCCGCCCATTCACGCCGTTCCGCACAGGATCGACCAGATATTCGTCAATCTCATTACCAACGCCGAGGCCGCAATGGGGCAGGCGGGGGAGATTCGCATCGTCACCCTCCGCGAAGAATACCTCCCAGAAGGCAGATTCGTGCCGCGCCGTGCGGATGATCCGCCAGGCGTGGACTACAGTCACCTCCGGCGCATACGGCATGCGTCGTTCAGAGACGCGAACCGTCTGGAATCGGGCGATGAGGTGGTTCGCGTTATCTTCGCGGATACGGGGCCGGGCATCCCGGCCGAGAACATCGGGTCGGTGTTCGATCCATTCTTCACCACCAAGCCGCCGGGCGAGGGTACCGGGCTTGGCCTCGCGATAGTTGCGAGTGCGGTCGCGGAACTCGGCGGCCGTATAGATCTTTCTTCCGCGGAAGGTGGCGGCGCAACCTTCAACCTGTTGTTTCCCATCCGAAAGGTGGACGCGTGAGCGGAACCCGCATCCTCGTCATAGATGATGAGGCAGGTCTGCGTCAGACGCTGCAGCTCATTCTGGCCGACGAAGGATACAACGTCAGCACGGCCGAGGATGGTCAGGACGGCCTGCGGAAAGCGCTCGCTGAACCTGTCGACATCATCTTATGTGATATTCGGATGCCCCGGCTGGACGGCCTGGGTTTTATCCGGTCGTACAAGGATGCCGGCGGGGAGGCGCTCATTGTTATGATGAGTGCTTACGGCACCGTCGAGAGCGCTATCGAGGCAATGCGATTGGGTGCGTACGACTATGTCTCCAAGCCGTTCAATGCGGACGAGGTCGTGCTCACCATTCGTAAGGCGGAAGAGCGCGAGCAGCTGCGCCTCGAGGTTCGGCGGCTGCGTGCCGAGGCTCACGCAACCGAGGAGTTCGAGTCGGTAATAGGCCATTCGCCGGCGTTCCGCGAGGTGCTCGACGTGGCCGCGCGCGTGGCTCCGTATCCCACCACCGTGCTGATTACGGGGGAGAGCGGAACGGGCAAAGAGGCGGTAGCAAGGGCGATCCACAGGTCCTCTCCGCGTCGTGGTCACCCGTTCGTAGCTGTGAATTGTGGGGCAATACCCGAGCATCTCCTCGAGTCGGAGCTGTTCGGCCACGAGAAGGGTGCTTTTACAGGCGCCGATCGGGCTCGCGAAGGTCTGATCGTGCAGGCTCATACTGGAACTCTTTTCCTCGACGAAGTCGGTGAGCTGCCGCAATCACTTCAGGTAAAGCTGCTGCGTGCGCTCCAGGAGAGAACTGTCAGGGCCGTCGGAGCGTCAGAAGAGGTCGACGTCGACGTGCGCGTGCTGGCGGCGACCTCGCGTGATCTGGTGGAGGAGGTTGCGGAGGGGCGGTTCCGCGATGACCTGTACTACCGCATAAACGTCATTCACCTTCATCTTCCGCCTCTGCGCGCCAGGCCGGAGGATGTGCGGATACTCGCGGAGCACTTTCTCAAACTGCACTCGGAGCGACTCGGAATCGACACGGGGCCGCTTCCCCGCGAGCTCATCCCCATCCTGTCTCGATACTCATGGCCCGGAAACGTGCGCGAGCTCGAGAACGTGCTGGAGCGGGCACTTGTCCTCTCTGGCGGTAACCTGGACGAGGCGTCGCTGCCCCCGCACGTCTGCAACGCGACCCCCCCATTCGCGATTCCGGAGAACAGCGACGACCTTTCGGTGAAGCGCCGGCTCCCGGCTCTCGAGCGTGACCTCATTGGCAGAGCACTCGCTCAGACGAAGGGGAACCGTACGAAAGCCGCTGAGATTCTGGAACTGTCCACGCGCGCGTTGGGTTACAAGATTCAGGAGTATGGTCTGCAATAATAGGGTATCAGAAGAAAACCCTTGCGGCCTGGGTCGCACTCGACAATTTTGAGGTGGGCACCCCGCCCGCCGCGCTTCGCCCGATGCGCTCTCGCCGTGACCCGCAGGAACTCACCCACCCATGCCCTCCCGCCACTTCCCGGCCGGCTATACCCTCATCGAATTGCTCAGCGTTATCGCCATTCTCGGAATAACCGCTGCTTTGGCCGTTCCATCACTGACCGGAACGTTTGCAACGACCAGGGGCCAGGCCGCTTTGAGCAGAATCGCCGGAGACCTGTATCTCGCGCGGATGCAGGCTGTCAGGCGCGGTGAGCGCGTGAGCGTGCGCTTCGACTCTACCGCGTCGGGCGAGTTCAGTGGCCGTTATCAGATCATCGCGACCGCCTCCGGCGTGCCGATAAAAGCCGTAGAGCTGGAGCTTGGTCCGGATGAGCTTCGGATGACGAATCGCCCGAATGCTCTCGTTTTCAACTCACGGGGGCTCCTGGTGGGCGTCTCGAACAGGAAGATCTGGATCGAGAGCGAAGCCACTGCCGACACACTGGTCGTCAGCAGACTGGGTCGCGTATACCGCGGGTGGTGAGAATCCCACACCTGTGAAAAGGTTGCCGAACCCGCGCAATATCTTCTCGATCCCCGCCCGGCCTAGCGTCGTAAGTCCTTGTAAAACACCACTTTTCCCGCGGCACAACTCTTCCCTAAGCGGGCCACCATGACAATCTCAGATCAGGAAATCGTACTCGCCCGCCGCAACGCTGGCGTCACCCTTATCGAGCTGCTGACAGTGCTCGCCATCATGGCGATCATGCTCGGGCTCGCCGCGCCATCCATGACGGGCGTACTCGGGGTGAACCGCGCGGAAGCGGCGGCGAATCAGGTGGCAGCCGATCTCATGTACGCCCGCGTCCTTGCCGTGAGGTCTGGCGGGTCGGTGACCGTCACCTACACGCCGACCAGCTATGAGGTCGCGACAGCCTCGGCGACAGACCCAGCCAAGGTGGTCGACCTGTCACGCGATTATGTCGACACGACTATACGACCCTCGGCACCCCAGGTCATTTTCAATTCTCGAGGTCTCGTGACGGTCGGTACTGGAGATTTTTCCGCCATCTCTGGCGATAAGACGGCTGCGTTCACGCTTACCGGCGTAGGAGGAATTCAACGTGACTTCTGACCCGCGCGCCAGTGGCGCCACTGCAGGGTTCACGATGATCGAGGTGCTGGTAGCCATGATCATCCTGAGCGTTGGCCTTCTCGGAGTGGAAGCGCTCGGAATAGGCGCGGCACGGGCTGTCGCATTCTCCGCTATCCGAACCGACCACGCGATCCAGGCGAGTGGCAGCCTGGAGGTGGCTCTGAGCGCCATTCGCAATGATACGGTGCCCTCTGCACAGTGCCTGGATCTGGCCCAGGGCGATCGTCTCTCGCGAACGGTGGACATCAGCGACCCGACGCTCGCACGAGTGTCAGTGACCATCATACCGGGTGCGGAGCGGACGATAACTACGCAGCCATACACCCTGACGGGCGCTGTTTACACGCCTGCCCCTCTGCCAGGAGTCGTGAATGGATTTCCCTGTTCGTAACGATTCTGGGTTCACCCTGATCGAGCTTCTGATCGCCCTCGTGATCAGTGGTATCCTGGCCGGAAGCATTTTCCAGGTGATCAAGGGTGAGAGCATTTTCGTGCGGATGCACAGCGCCCAGGAGGAAGTGCAGCAGAACTCCCGCGGGGCGCTCGAGCTCATCGGCAGCGAGCTGCGCGCGGTTCCGCCCGGGGGGCTCGAGACAGCCGAACCGGACGGCCTCACCGTCCACGCGCCGCGCGTATGGGGGCTCGTCTGCGCAGCGCCGTCGGGTGGTGTGATCACCGTCGTTCTGCCGGAAGTGGCCGGACTGAACTACACACCCACTAGCGGCTCCGGCCTGGCGGCTTATGTGACCGCCGACAGTGCGTGGACGTCGGCCTCGGCGACCGTTACAGCCGTCGGTCCCGCGGCCACTGACTGTGGAGGGCAGCCCGTCGCACCAGGGTCTGTGGCTCGCACCTTCTCCGTCGCCAGTATGGCCACCACCGCAGCCGGCACCGCGCCGGCGGTTGGTGATCCCGTCTACTTCTTCGATCGCGTCAGCTACGAGCTTGCCACGTCGAGCCGGCCAGGGCTGTGGATTCGGCGGAAGATCGGGACCGGCTCCTTCGAACCGCTGGCTGGACCCATCGCTGAGGACGGTCTGAAGTTCATTTATTGTTGCAACAGCGTCGGGGCGAACTTCTCGTCCGCGGCGCCGCTCACACCCGCGGAGCGTGACTCGACCACCCGCATCGCGATCATTGTCGAGGCTGAGAGCCATTCAACGGTCAATGGGATCGCGCAGACCGAGGGTGATACGACAACAGTGTATCTGCGCAATCGTCTTGCGAGCTGGTGAGTACTTCATATGACGGAGGCATCGAATGATCAACTCTGATTCCAGAGCACTCCAGCAGTTACGGGACGAGAGCGGAGTCGCGCTTCCCCTGGCTCTGCTCGGCCTTATCGCCGTGACCCTTATGGTTACGGGGATACTGCTGACCTCGTCTACCGAGGTGGCGATAAGCGGCGCGCACCAGGACGCTACGAGCGCCCTCTACGACGTCGAGGGAGCTCTCCAGAAGTATGTGGGTCAGCAATCCGACGCACCGGTCAACCCGCGGCTGGCGACGGGCACCGCGTCCATAGTTTCGCCGTCGGGTGCCACCTTCGATATCGGGATATCGCAGCTGGCCGCGGTCACCACCGGGCCAAACGCTTCCGGGCTCATGAGGCGTGAAGAGACCTACTCGCTGCTTGCAACGCCGTCAGACGGCCGCGGCCGAAGCGTGGGCTCACTTATCGACGTCGTTCGCGAGGCGAGCCCGATAAAGCTGAACCTGAACGCGGGTCTGACGCTCGGTGCGAATACGACAATATCGGGCAGCGCGAACATCAGCGATGGATCCGACAGCGCAGCGTGTGACAGTGCAACCGCCGAGAGCGCCATTATTTACAGCAATAATGTAGAGATCGATTACAAGGACAAGAATGTCCACGGAGAGGTAACGCAGGACACCGATCGCAACTCGGCCGAGCTCATGAACCACGTCCTCAACGGCTCCAACATCGACGAGCTGGCTGAACGGGCCAACATCAAGTTCGGCGAACAGTTTGGCGAGACTGATTATGTCGACAGCAACGTGATCAGCGCCTCGGCATCGGACGAGTCTTACCGCTGGGGTTGCCCGGCCGCACTAGTGACTGGTTGTTCGGCAACGGCGGCGATGTACTTCCCGGTAGTCGCGGTGGACGCCGAGGGTGGAGAGATCCGGATCAATGGCGATTATGGCCAGGGGACCCTCATCGTGCTGAACGGCGACCTCAGGATGGAGGGCAACTTCAAGTTCCAGGGGATCATCATCGTGGAGGGCGTCACGCGGATCTTCGGAACACCCCGCATCGAGGGCGCGGTTATCGGGATGGGTGATGAGGCTGTGATCGATCCGGGTACTGAGGGAACTTCAATGGGTAATTCGGTTGTTCGCTTCAATAAATGTGAGATCGTAAAGGCGCAGGCAGGTCTCACCGCACAAGCACTCGAAGGGGCAGATCAGATGTTCCAGAATGGCACTTACGCCTGGTTCGAGGTGGTCCGATGATCTCCATCTTCCGCCGCAACAAGAGCACCGTCGGTCTCGACATCGGCAGCGGATTCATCAAGGCCGCCGTCGTGGACCACTCGGGTGATGAGCCGGTGCTCACCAACGCCGTCTACATGCCGCTGGTCGCAGATGCAATAGTCGAAGGCGAGATCATGGATCCGGGCGCGGTGGCCGACACGGTCAGATCGCTCATGGATGATCTGGGTGTGAACGGCTCCAACGTCGTCACTGCCGTCGGTGGGCGCGACGTCATCGTCAAGAAGATCCAGATGGACCGCATGCCCGCTGACGATGCCCGTGAAGTCATTCGCTGGGAGGCCGAGCAGTACGTCCCGTTCGACATGGAGAACGTGCAGCTCGACTTCCAGATCCTGGACCCAGACGATGTCGGACTACAGATGGATGTCCTGCTCGTAGCCGCCAAGCGCGAGCTGGTCGATCAGAAGATCGCCCTGATGCGCGACGCCGGCCTCGAGCCGACCATAGTCGACGTGGACGCGTTCGCCCTGAATAACGCCTTCGAGTTCAACTACCCCGAAAGTACTCGTGGCGCGGTAACGCTGGTCAATGTAGGACATGAGATTTCAAACCTCATCCTCCTCCAGGACAGCGTCCCGGTCCTCACGCGCGACATCCCATTCGGCTCGCGACGACTTCGCGAGGACCTGCGTCGAACGCACGGGCTCAGCCCGGACGAGGCCGATGCCGTTATGCGCGGCCGCTCGGAGAGGCAGGACGAGTTTACAGAACTCCTGGAGGAACGTGCGTCGGAGCTTGCCATGGGCATAGAACGAGCCGTCGCATTTCTGTCGGTCGATGGTGCCGCCAATCTCGGCGGACCCATCTTCGTGTGCGGCGGTGCCGCTGGCATCCCGCGCCTGGCCGACGCAATAGGCGCACGACTGCATGCCCGGACCGAGATAGCTAATCCGCTCCAGCGGCTTCGTGCGGCGCCCGACGCCATCGGCTTGTTCCCTCTCGAGGAACTCGCCCCGATGCTCATGCTTCCAATTGGCCTCGCGCTTCGCGGGGCGGCCTAGCCCACGGGTAATACAGTGATAGAGATAAATCTTGTTCCCGGCGCGGAGAAGCGCAGTGCGGGTCGCCGTATGCCCGCCGCCCTCAAGCTGCCGTCGATTCCATCGCTCGGCGGAGAGCCCCACATTGCGGTGCTCGGCGCGATTGGTGTGGTCACCATACTAATGCTTGTATTTGGTGTCTGGAGAACCGGCGCCAGGCAGGCCGAGCTCGAGCTCCGTATTGGTCAGGAAGTGACCGATTCTACGCGATTCGCATCAACCATCGAGCTCGTGAGTACTCTGCGGGCACGCCAGGATACGGTTCTTCAGAAGATAGGGATCATCCAGTCGGTAGATGAACGTCGCTACCTCTGGCCACATCTCATGGACGAGATAGGGCGATCGGTCCCGGACTTTACCTGGATGACGCAGATCACCTCGAGTGCATCTCCAGATTCACTCGCGGTGGGACCCGTCATCACCATGCAGGGCAATGCCGGCTCCACACAGGCGCTCACGCGTTTCATGAAGAACCTGGAGTCATCGCCCTTCATTCGGCGGGTGACTCTGGTGACAAGTGAGAAAGCCACGGAAGAAGGCCGCTCCATGCAGCGCTTCACGCTCGAAGCGGGCTATGAGGTGCCGCCGTCGACCGCGATAGAAACCGTTCCCATTGTAACAATCAATTGAGCATGGCACTTCTACCTGAAGACTCGCAGCAGCGCCAGAGGCTGCTCCTCGGAATCATGCTGGTGGGCCTGATCGGCTACGGGGGATACCGGTATGTCTATTCGCCGCGAGCCGCCGAGGTCGCCGCTCTGGAAACGCGCCTCGAAGCGCTCGAGCTACAGAACCAGACAGCTCGCGCCCTAACCGCCACTGAGGGCACGACCGACGTGGAGCATCAGCTCACGCTCTACAACCGGCAGCTAGTGCAGGTGGAGGGGCTCATCCCGTCATCGGAGGAGCTGCCCGACCTGCTCGATGCCATATCAGCCGAGGCGCGCCAGACCGGCGTCGAGATATCGCTGATTCAGCCGGTCGGTGCCGCCGCCGAAGAGTTCTATACCCGGCGTACATACGATCTGGCGGTGCAGGGGTCGTATCATCAGATCGGCGAGTTCCTCACGCGAATAGCATCGCTGCCGCGGATCATCACGCCGATCAATCTGAACCTTGCGGCGCAGGCCGCGGCGCCCGACGCCGAGCCGGAGCTCGAGGCAAGGTTCGCGATCGAGACCTATGTACTTCCTTCAGCACCTGCTACAGCGGATACGGCCCATGTCGGATAAAAGACTATTATTGGCTCTCTCGTTAGTTGTGGCGCTCGTGGCCAGCGCGGCCCCAGCGTCCGCGCAGGGCGAGACCACGGTGGTGTACCATCGGGAGGTATTCGATTATGGCGCCGAGGGAAGGCCGGACCCGTTCCGCTCCCTACTCGAAACGGCAAACCTCGGATACCGATTCGAGGACCTCTCACTGCAGGGCGTGGTCTACAATCCGGATCCACGACTCTCAGTAGCGGTCCTTACACAGACAGGATCAGAGCGCCAGGTCCAGGCGCACGTTGGCGAGCGGCTTGGATCCATACGAGTACTCGCCATTCACCCGCGACGCATTGAAGTCGCGATCGAGGAGTTCGGCGTCACGCGCCGCGAATCGCTCGAGCTGAATTTGAACAACGAGAAAGGCAGCGGATCATGATGCGGAGCGTCCTCACTCGCCTGGGCATCCTGGCGACGATATCACTGACCGGTAGTCCGGTCCTGGCGCAGGCGCCGGCAGCCATATCCGGGCTTCGCCTGGAGCCGACTTCAGGTGGAGCGCAGCTCACACTGGCCATGAACAGCACGGATGTGGACTGGACCGACTTCGCGCTCCAGAGCCCCGACCGCGTCGTCATAGACGTCCAGGGCGCCCGTAATCGGCTCCCCGATGAGAGGTTCGACGCGGTCGATCGCGGTGGAATCAGCGGAATCCGTACGAGCCAATTCACGGAGGACGTCGTCCGCGTAGTGGTCGACCTTCGTGAGCCGTCGAATTACACCGTCAGCAGGGTGCCGGAAGGCATTCAGGTGACGTTCCCGACGACGCAGACCGGATTCGCTCCGTGGGGCACTGCCAGCGCCGGCGCGCGCACCGCTGAGACTGCGCCACCCGCCGCAACTCCGGCCGCACCGCCGGCAGTGGTGCTGCCGAGGGGTTCGCTAACGCAGGAGCAGCAGCGTATTACCGTCACCTTCCAGGAGGTCGACATTCGGGACGTGCTTGCGAGCTTTGCCGAGTACACAGGCCGCTCCATTGTTCCGGGCTCGGGCGTTGAGGGCGTTGTAACTGCCGAGATCAAGGACCAGCCCTGGGATGTCGCGCTCGCCGCGATTCTCAATGCTTACGGTTTTGCGGCGCAGGAGCTACCCAGCGGCATCATCCAGGTCGACGCGATCGCGAATATGCAGGAGCGCCGGACGCAGGAAGCGCTGACCACTCAGACGTTCCGTATCAACTACGTGCCCGTGGAGGAGCTGGCGGTCTCGCTCGGTCCATTGATGTCCGAGCGTGGAGCACTATCCTCGAACCCGTCCACCAATACGCTCATCGCCACTGACGTTGGCGCGGTGATCGACAACATCGCCGAGATGGTGAGCCAGCTGGACGTGCGCACGCCGCAGGTCGCGATCCAGGCGAAGATAATTTTCGTCAACCGAACGGACGTGGAAGAGCTCGGGATCACGTACGACCTCAAGGACTCCGAAGGCAACTCGCTCAACCGGCTTGTATCGGTGCCCGACCCGGCGAATCCGGGTGAGTTCACCGACCAGGATCTCGTGCTCCTGGGCGGCAACTCGATAGCAGCGCTGGGTAACGCCAACGCCCGTGTGCAGGGACCTGCGCTCGAGACGGTCATCTCGCTGGTACTTGGCCGCTTCACCCTCATCACCTTCATCGACGCGCTGCAGTCGGCTGAGCTCTCGGATGTGCAGGCTGCCCCGCTGATCACGACCCTGGACAACCAGCAGGCCGAGATCTGGGTGGGTGAGCGGACGCCGATCCGGGTTGTGGATGTAGGAACGCCGGCCGCGGGTGCCGGCGGTGCTACCGCGCCGCGCGCCACGGCGCAGCTCGTAGAGACCGGTATCCGGCTGCGGGTCACGCCACACATCACGGCTGACCGACACATCCTTATGGAGCTGCACGCTGAGCGTTCAAGTGCTCAGCTCGCCGCGACGGACATTGGTGTAGTGTTCCAGCAGCAGCAGGGCAATACCAGGTTGATGGTCGAAGATGGCGAGACTGCCGTCATCGGCGGGCTCACAGTGACAGAAGTCGGAAGCACTCGCGCCGGAATCCCGTTCCTCATGGACCTGCCGATCATCGGTCCGCTTTTCAGGACGACTCGCACGCGCGAGCAGAAGCGCGATCTGCTGATCATGGTGACACCTCATATCGTCAACTGATCATGTTTAGCCGGTGATTTTCAGGGAGGGCCTGGCGCGAGCCGGGCCCTTCTTGTTTCTTCTAGCCCATGACACAGTTCAGATTCACCACAGCAGGCGAGTCTCACGGCCCCGCTCTCACGGCAATTGTCGAAGGGGTGCCGGCGGGCGTACCGCTACTCGCCGACCACATCGATCCGGAGCTTCGCCGACGCCAGGGTGGCTATGGCCGCGGCGGCCGCATGAGGATCGAATCAGATCGTGCCGAGATCCTCTCCGGCATTCGCCACGGTGAGACACTCGGCTCACCCATCACCCTGCTGATCCGTAATCGCGATTGGGAGAACTGGACGACGGCTATGTCCTCGTCGCCCCCGGAGGGCTCGCCAGACGACGAGACCCTTCGGCGCGTCTGGCTTCCGCGCCCCGGCCATGCTGATCTCGTCGGTATCCTCAAGTACGATAGACGCGATGCGCGCGATATCCTGGAGCGCGCGAGCGCTCGCGAAACCGCGGCCCGTGTGGCCGCGGGCGCTGTAGCGAAGCGGATCCTCGCGGAGATCGGCATCACCATCGGCAGCCATATAATATCGCTTGGCCCCATCGAGGCTGTCCTGCCGGCCGAACTGCCCGAGGACCTCAACGCGGCGTCGGATCCATCGCCCGTGCGGTGCCTCGATCCCGTCGCGGAAGAGAAGATGATCGACGCCATCGACGAGGCGAAGCGCCAGGGCGATACGCTCGGAGGTATCTTCGAGGTAGTCGTTCACGGACTGCCGGTCGGCCTCGGTTCACACGTATCATGGGATCGTAAGCTGGATGGCCGTCTCGCAGGCGCTGTCATGTCCATCCAGGCAATCAAGGGTGTCGAGATCGGCCTGGGATTCGAAGCGGCGCGGCGCAGCGGTTCCGCTGTTCACGACGAGATCGTAAAATCCGACAGGGCCGAGGCCGGCACCTTCGCCCGCACCACCAACAACGCAGGCGGACTGGAAGGCGGGATAACCACCGGTATGCCACTCGTGGTTCGGGGCGCTATGAAGCCAATCTCCACTCTTATGCGACCGCTCCGTACTGTCGACCTGCGTTCGGGCGAACGGGGCGACGCAGTCCGCGAGCGTTCGGACGTATGCGCCCTTCCTGCGGCCGGCGTGGTCGGGGAAGCCATGGTCGCAATTGTCGTCGCGCAGGCGATCCTGGAGAAGTTCGGCAGCGATTCGCTGGTCGAGCTCCGGCGGAATCTCGAGGGTTACCGCAATCAGACCGACTGGCACCCGAATGGCTGAGGTATGGCCTATCGAGCAGGTAGTGCTGGTCGGCTTTATGGGTTCAGGGAAGACCTCGGTCGGCGCGGAACTGGCATTGCGGCTCGGATGGCCGCACCTTGATACCGACGAGATCATCGAACGTGCAGAGCGCCGAAAGATCTCGGACATCTTCCAGAACAGCGGTGAGCAGTACTTTCGGACGCTCGAAGCCCGGGCCACGGGAGCGCTCGCCGCTCAGAAGGAGGTCCTCATCTCGACCGGTGGCGGTTGGATGATGGATCCGCGCCTCCCCGCGATGCTTCGGCCCGCGGCGACCCTCGTCTGGCTCGAGGTTTCCGCTGAGCAGGCGCTCCACCGCCTCGGCGGCACCGAGGCGCGAGATTGCCGGCCACTGCTCGCATCGCCCGATCCGGAAGCCACTGTTCGCCGAATGTTGGCCGAACGTGAGCCGATTTATCGTACAGCAGATCATGCCATATCGACCGACGGTTTGTCAGTCGCCGACGTGGCAACTGAGATCGAAATGCTGCTTCGCAGTCACCAATAGTCATGGCATCAAAGAAAAATAGTCACCTGGTCATTGTTGAGTCTCCGACTAAGGCGAGGACCATCAGAGCTTTCCTGCCCGATGGATACAGGGTGGAGGCCTCGATGGGCCACGTTCGTGATCTTCCGGAATCCGCGAGCGACATACCCGCCGCGCATAAGGGAAAAGATTGGGCGCGTCTCGGCGTAAATGTCGAGGCCGACTTCGAACCGATCTACGTAGTACCGGGTCCCAAGAAGAAGGTAGTGAGCGAGCTGAAGAGTCTGCTCAAGAATTCCGAGGCTCTTATTGTCGCGACGGATGAGGACAGGGAAGGTGAGAGCATCGGCTGGCACCTCCTCCAGCTCCTTTCCCCCAAGGTCCCGGTCTCCCGCATAGTCTTTCATGAGATCACGCCTGAGGCTATTCAGGACGCGCTCAGGTCGCCGCGTCAGGTGGATGAACGTCTCGTGCGAGCGCAGGAGACACGGCGCATTCTGGATCGTCTCGTCGGTTACACGGTCTCGCCGCTCCTCTGGAAGAAGATCGCTGGCGGCCTGTCGGCCGGCAGGGTCCAGTCTCTCGCGGTCAGGCTGCTTGTTCAGCGTGAACGCGAGCGGCGCGCGTTCCACTCGGGGAGCTACTGGGACCTCAAAGCGCAGCTCGCCAAGTCCAGCGACGAGTTTTCGGCCCAGCTCGTAAACCTCGCAGGAAAGCGACTGGCCACCGGTAAGGATTTCGACGAGAACACCGGCCGTATAGCCGAGGGTCGCGACGTAGCCACGCTCACCGAAACTGAGGCGAATGCCCTGCGCGATCGCCTGCGGCCGGCCCGGTGGAATGTAACTTCGGTCGATGAGAAGCAGACGGTGCGAAGGCCCGCGCCGCCGTTTACGACTTCGACGCTCCAGCAGGAGGCGAATCGTAAGCTTAGACTATCCGCGCGCGACACCATGAGGATAGCTCAGAGGCTCTATGAAGAGGGCCTGATCACCTACATGCGAACGGACTCGGTCCACCTTTCGCAACAGGCGATAAGCGCTGCCCGCGCCCGCGTGGCTCGTCTTTACGGCGAATCCTACCTGAGCCCGTCACCGCGCCAGTTCAGCACCAAGACCAAGGGCGCGCAGGAGGCTCATGAGGCCATCAGGCCGGCCGGAACGGAGATGCGCACTGTCGAGGATCTCGGGCTGTCCGGGCGGGAGGCAGCGCTGTACGAGCTGATCTGGAAGCGTACCGTCGCCAGCCAGATGGCGGAGGCGCGTATAACGCAGGTTTCGGCTCAGCTCACAGCCGAGGACGCGGTGTTCAGGGCGTCAGGCAAGCGCATCGATTTCCCGGGCTTCTTCCGCGCGTACGTGGAAGGATCGGACGATCCTGACGCAGCGCTGGAAGATCGCGATGACCCGCTTCCACAGCTTTCGGTCGGCGACATCGTGGATCTCCGCAATCTCGAGGCGCTCGGGCACGAAACGCAGCCGCCTGCCCGATACACCGAGGCATCACTCGTCAAGACGCTGGAGAGCGATGGTGTCGGCCGGCCCAGCACCTACGCCAACATCATCGGCACGATAATCGACCGCGGTTACGTTGATCGCATGGGCAATCAGCTGGTACCAACGTTCATTGCCTTCGCTGTTACGGCCCTCCTCGAAAAGCACTTCCCATCTCTCGTGGACACGAAGTTTACGGCGCAGATGGAGGAGGAGCTCGACGAGATCGCGCAAGGAGACTCCGATTGGCTCCCCTATCTCAAGAATTTCTTCCTCGGCCCCACCGGACTCGAGAGCCAGGTGCGCGAGGGTGAGAAGAACATCGACCCGCGCGAGGCGTCCACGGTTCATCTGGAGAACCTCCCCGCGAGAGTGCGGATAGGGAAGTTCGGGCCGTTCGTGGAGTCCGGCGAGGAGGGCGATACTGTTACCGCTTCACTACCCGAAGGGGTACCACCAGCTGATGTTACCAAGGAGCAGGTCGAGGCACTCGTCGCCGCCAAGGCCGCCGGTCCAGACATCCTTGGCGACGACCCGCAGACGGGCAAGCCGATCCTCCTGCTCACGGGCCGATTCGGACCATACGTTCAGCTCGGTGAGGCGGACGATTCCAAGAAGAAGCCCAAGCGCGCATCGCTCCCCAAAGGCGTCGCCCCAGGGGACATGACGCTCGAAACCGCCGCCAAACTGCTCTCGCTACCGCGCTCACTCGGTAAACATCCGGAGTCCGACAAGGAGGTCAAGGCGGGGATCGGACGATTCGGCCCCTACGTCGTTCACGACGGCGATTTCCGCTCGCTGACCCCCGACGACGACGTTTATTCGGTCGAGCTGCCACGCGCGCTGGAGCTCCTGGCCCAGCCCAAGCACGTGCGTCGTAGCCAGACTGTGCTCCGCGAGCTCGGCCCGCACCCCGCCGACGGCGAGCCACTGAACATCTACGAAGGCCGCTACGGACCGTACATCAAACACGGCAAGGTGAACGCCTCCCTGCCCAAGGGCACCACACCGGACGAGGTGACGCTCGAGCAAGCCGTAAAGCTGATAGAAGAGCGCGCCGCCGCGCCTAAGAAGCGGACCGCGCGGAAGGCGCCGGCCAAGGCGACTAAGAAGCCTAAGAAGAAGACCACACGGAAGAAGGCGAAGTGACGGGGTGACAAGGTGACAAGGTGACACGGTGACACGGTGACAAGGTGACAAGGTGATAGCGATCCGATAGCCGTTGCCGTTGCTGATAGCTGATAGCTGATAGCTGATAGCTAATGACCGATGACCGATGACCGATAGACAACATCAATTCTCTGCAAAATGGCACACATATCTGTAATCGGCGGCGGACTTTCCGGCTCCGAGGCTGCGTACCAGCTGGCGCAGATGGGGCATGAGGTCGATCTGACCGAGATGCGACCCGTGCGCGGGACACCGGCGCATCAGACGGACCGGCTGGCGGAGGTGGTCTGCACCAATTCTTTCAAGTCGCTGGACCCCGCGAATGCCCACGGGCTGCTCAAGACGGAGATGCGCGCACTCGGCTCGCTTCTCCTGAGCGTTGCGGAGGAGTCGCGCGTCCCCGGGGGGGCGGCACTGGTGGTGGATCGTGCGGAGTTCTCCCAGCGGATGACCGACGCAATCGCGGCGCACCCCCGCATCCGCGTAGTCCGCGAGGAGGTCACGGACATTCCCACAGGTCCGTCCATAATCGCCACCGGTCCGCTCACCTCCGATGCGCTCTCCGATTCAATTGCTCGCGCACTGGGCGCCGAAGGGCTCGCGTTCTTCGATGCAATCGCGCCGATAGTCTCCGACGAGTCGCTCGATCGCGACATCGTCTTCGCCGCATCTCGATACGGGAAGGGCGATGGTGACGACTACCTGAACGCACCGATGACGAAGGAGCAGTACACAGCCTTTATTCACGAGCTCAGAACTGCAGCCCGCTTCGAGGGACCCGACTGGGAGAAGGTCCCGTACTTCGAAGGCTGCCTCCCCATCGAGGTCATGGCGGACCGCGGAGAGGACACGCCGCGGTTCGGACCCATGAAGCCGGTCGGCCTGCCAGTTCCCGCCTGGGACGGCAGGGAAGCTTACGCCGCGGTTCAGCTGCGCCGGGAGGATCGGGCGGGACAGATGTGGAACCTCGTCGGCTTCCAGACCAAGCTGAAGGTCGGCGAGCAGAAACGGGTGTTCAGAATGATACCGGGGCTCGAAGACGTGGAATTCCTGCGCTGGGGTTCCATCCACCGTAACACGTATCTGAATTTTCCCGCCGCGCTCACACCGTACGGCGCGCTCCCAGAGCGACCCGACGTACTGTTCGCCGGCCAGCTGACGGGAGTGGAAGGCTACACGGAATCTACGGCCGTAGGCATTCTCGCAGCTGTGAACCTGGACCGCATCGTCCGCGGGCTGGAGCCAGTTCTACCGCCGCCTACAACCATGCTTGGCGGCCTGATGCGGTACCTCCGCGACGCCGATCCGCGGCACTTCCAGCCGATGAATTCGAACTTCGGCCTTGTGGACCCACTGCCGCAGCGCGTGAAGGACAAGCAGAAGAAGCGAGCGCTCGTCGCGGAGCGTGGTCAGGCGGATTTCACTGCCTGGATGGACGAGAACGGCATTACCTCAACGGCACCGGCGCTGGCGGGATGAACGTAGAGGACTTTCTGGGCCATATCGCCAACGAGCGTCAGCTCTCACCTCGCACGGTCCGCGCATACGAGCGGGATCTCGGTGAGTTCCAGACGTTCCTCACAAATTATTTCGGTAGTGCGGACTGGCGATGGGACGGTGTGGATCGCCTGGCGATTAGGTCGTTCATGGGTGACTGTATATCGCGCCGCAGATTATCAAAAGCGACCGTAGCCCGTAAGCTATCCGCCGTCCGCTCGCTCTTCAGATTCTTACATCTGGAGGAGCAGGTCGAAAGCAACCCGGCCAGGTCGATCAGAGCTCCGCGTAAGGAGCGCACCCTCCCGGGCTTTCTCACCCGTGAGCAGATGGAGGACATCTTCAACACGGCGGAGGCCCGCGCGCTGGAAGGCTCGTTCGTACCGGTGAGGAACCTCACCATTGTCGAGCTGTTCTATTCGGCCGGTCTGCGCGTTTCGGAGATGAACGAGCTCAATCTGGCCGACCTGGATATGATCTCCGATCGGTTGCGTGTCCGCGGGAAGGGGCGTAAAGAACGAATAGTGCCTGTAGGTGATATGGCACTTGCCGCCCTCCGCCGGTATGAGCCACGGCGCGATGAGGTGGTCGCGGCTAATGCTGGAAGCGATCGGCGCGCTCTGTTCGTGAGTCGAACGGGGCGACGACTCTCCGTGCGCCAGATCCAGAACGTCGTCTGCAATTTCCTGGACAGGGTCGCCGAAGATGCGGACCTTTCCACGCACTCCCTCCGCCACACCTTTGCGACGCACCTGGTCGATGCGGGCGCGGACCTCATGGCGGTAAAGGAATTGCTCGGCCACGCGAGCCTCAGCACAACACAAATTTATACGCATACTTCCAGGGACCGCCTGAAGCGGGTATATCGACAGGCGCACCCCAGGGCATAGAACAGCGTTCGCTTCTCTACTTCAGGATCAACAGCTTATGTCACTCCCCGATTTTCACGCCACGACAATTCTCGCCGTACGCAGGGACGGCCGCGTCGCCCTGGGTGGCGACGGCCAGGTAACCGTGGGCGATATCGTCATGAAGTCGTCCGCCCAGAAGGTCCGTAAGATTCGCGATGGAAAGATCCTCGCGGGTTTCGCCGGCTCCGTAGCCGATGCGTTCACCCTCTTCGAGAAGTTCGAGGAGAAACTGGAGCGTCATCCCGGAAACCTCGCACGCGCGGCGGTCGAGCTCGCCAAGGAGTGGCGTACCGACAGGTTCCTCAGACGCCTCGAAGCCCTCCTCGCCGTCGCCGACCGTGAGGATCTTTACCTCCTGTCGGGAAATGGCGACGTTATTCAGCCGGACGACGATATCGTCGCCATCGGGTCGGGCGGCGCGTACGCGCTTGCCGCGGCGCGAGCGCTCAAGGAGCACTCCGATCTCGCCGCCCCCGACATCGTGCGGCGATCGCTCGAGATAGCCGGCGAGATCTGTATCTATACGAACCAGAACATCACCATCCTGGAACTGGACTGAGGCATTCAAGATGACCATCGATAAGGCTCCCGATCAGGTGGCCGACGAACAACACTGGCTGGACGAGATGACGCCGCGCCAGATCGTGGCCGAGCTGGACAAATATATTGTGGGGCAGGGAGCCGCTAAACGCGCAGTTTCCATCGCCCTCCGAAATCGCTGGCGCCGCCAGCGGGTAGACGAAGAACTTCGTGATGAGATAGTCCCCAACAACATCATCATGATCGGACCGACCGGCGTGGGGAAGACGGAGATCGCACGCCGCCTCGCGCGCCTCGCCGGCGCCCCGTTCGTGAAGGTCGAGGCCTCCAAATTCACGGAGGTCGGCTACGTCGGGCGCGACGTGGAGTCCGTTGTCCGCGACCTGGTCGATGTCGGCATCAACATGGTGCGTACGGAGCGCGAGGACGAGGTCCAGGAAACCGCCGAAAATCGCGCCGAGGAGCGCCTCCTGGACCTCCTCATCCCGCCCATCGAGGACGCGAAACCTACAGAGAGAGACGCCGCGCGTGCCTTTGTCGTGGGCGCAACGGGTGATATCCAGGACCTGCGCCGTCCAGGTGGCGAGACCGCGGAACCATCATCCGATAAAAAAGACGAGGACGACGAGGAGGTCAGGAAGAGGCGCGAGCGCACGCGTGAGAAATTCCGCAAGCTCCTGAAAGACGGCAAGCTCGAGGAGCGCGAAGTAGAAATCGAGGTCCAGCAGTCGCTGCCGCTCGACAACATGGCCATTCCCATGGGGCCGATGGATGGCATGGACTTCAATATGTCCGAGATGCTACAGGACATCCTGCCCAAGCGAAAGAAGCGGCGGCAGGTCACCATTGCCGAAGCTCGTCGCATAACCGTCCAGGACGAGCTCGACAAGCTCGTCAACCTCGATGAGGTCATCAGCGAGGCGCTCGATCGGGTCGAGGAGATGGGGATCGTTTTTATCGATGAAATCGACAAAGTGGCGGGCGAGCGCGGCGGCTCAGGGCCAGATGTCTCGCGGGAGGGCGTTCAGCGCGACCTCCTGCCGATCGTGGAAGGGTCCACCGTTCAAACCAAGTACGGGATGGTCAGGACGGATCACGTGCTCTTCGTCGCCGCAGGCGCGTTCACCGTGGCAAAGCCATCCGACCTCATTCCCGAGCTGCAGGGGCGCTTTCCCATCCGCGTCGAGCTCAAAAATCTCACGGAAGACGACTTCGTCCGGATCCTCACGGAGCCGAAGAACGCCCTGACAACTCAATATCAGGCGCTGGTCGCCACCGAAGGTGCAACGCTCGCATTCACCGACGAGGGCGTGCGCGCCATCGCCAGGACCGCCGCCACGGTTAACGAGCGTATGGAGAATATCGGCGCCAGGCGATTACATACTGTGCTGACCACGCTGCTGGAAGAGTATCTCTTCGACCTTCCAGATATGCCTGATAAGGCGATAACCATCGATGCGGGCGATGTCGAGAAGCGGCTGAAGAATGTTGTAGAGGACGAAGACCTGCGGAGGTACATCCTGTAGGAACGGGAACGGGCCGGCATCCTCGTGGGGTGTCGGCCCGTGTCTTCAGTCGGGAAAGTTTATAGTCGCCATGTCTTCGGCGGTGGGCGGCGAGCCCGTCATCAGCTCGATTATCGCTGTCATCTCCGCACCCATCTCCTCGAGTCGCCCCAGAACCGCGAAGACGTGGGCGTAGTCGAAGTACAGCGATACTGCTTCTTCGTGCGCTGGGTGATACTCCAGCACCTTATCTTCCATCCGGGTGTGCAGGGTCTCGCAGATGAGAGAAAGAGCGCTGCGCAGTGCCTTCTGTTCAGCCAGCGTTGCAATCTCGAGTGAGGCCGTGAGCCTCGGCTGGAGCCGCTCCACCTCTGTTATAGCTTCCGGTGGTGCCGCCACTCCGCCGCCCGATGCGTCGCTCTCGCCAGATAAGAGCAGCTCCGCACCCGCCGAAATTGCCCGAAGCTCTTCGAAGTTGCAGAACAGTATCATCGAGGCCTCCCTTGCTGCGAGTCGTTCCTCTAAAGTGCAATCGGTGGGCCAGGCCGTGGCGCACCGTGGCGGTCGCTGCACCGTCCTAATTCAGGGACAGCACTGTACGGGCAGTTGGGGGTTCTTGATGATGGGAGTTATCTCCATTACCTATAGATTCTCGGCAGGTTCCCTGTCAGTCACAATCAGCCGGCGGGTGGGGTGGTATCGCCAGGCACTGTGGTGTCTGGAGCTACAGCGGCCGAATCGATGGTTACATTGCCGGGTAGCGCAACACCACCTGTTGCGCCAACCTCGTCATGCGGCTCCACGGATACAGCCTCGGGGATGGGATCCTGTTCGGGTTCGTCCTCAGCGCAACCGATCAGCAATGCGGCCGCGGCCAGTACGAACGATCCGCGCAGCAGACGGTGGGAGGCGGAGATTAATTTTGCGTGCACGCAGCACCTCGGGTGTATGAGGAATGGGGCTCTTGAGCACCCGCCCGCAACGCAAGCGCTATTCCCGACCCGCACCGCGCTCGTACGACTCGGTAAGGGCGTCCCTGGCGTCACTCGCGCGCTGGAACGCTTCATCAACAGTATCCCCCAGAGCGGTCAGATGGCCCATCTTGCGTCCGACCCTCCCCTCGCGCTTGCCGTAGAGGTGAAGTGAGGTCATAGGCGAGCCGAGCGCCCCGACAGTGCCGGCCAGGTCCTCGCCGGTGCCGATATGCTCGCCCAGGAGATTGACCATGGCAGCCGGCCGCAGGAGCCCGGTACTCCCCAGCGGCAGGCCGCAGACACTCCTGAGCTGCTGCTCGAACTGCGACACCGCGCAAGCGTCCCAGGTATAATGTCCCGAGTTAT
The DNA here is from genome assembly GCA_035690925.1 of Longimicrobiaceae bacterium. Taxonomy (GTDB): domain Bacteria; phylum Gemmatimonadota; class Gemmatimonadetes; order Longimicrobiales; family Longimicrobiaceae; genus DASSKB01. The sequence continues at coordinate 19,436 of DASSKB010000171.1, read as the reverse complement.
GCGGGCGCGGCGCGATCTCGTTGACGGCTATCGTCTCATCGTCCCCGATAAAGAGCTCCACGGCCAGGATTCCCACCACATCGAGACCTTCCACCAGCGCCTCCCCGATACGCCGCGCCTCGGCGTGGAGTCGGTCCGGCATGCGCGCGGGGATTATGGTGATATCCAGGATGCCGTTGCTGTGAATGTTCTCGCCAATCGGGTAAGTCGCGATCTCCCCGGCCGCCGAGCGCGCGCACACAACCGACGCCTCGAGGCGGAAGTCCATCCACTTCTCCAGGATCAGCTCCCGATCACCGCCGCCGAGCTCAGCGAACGCCGCGTCCGCATCCGCCGGGCTTCGCAGTACCACCTGACCCTTACCATCGTATCCGCCGCGCGCGGTCTTCAGCACGGACGGCGTGCCTATGTCGCGGATCGCGGCGGAAAGGTCATCTAGCGTGTTCACGGCGTTGAAATCTACAGTATCGAGCCCCAATCGCCGCGCTTCGGACTTCTCTCGCACGCGATGCTGCGCGACCTCCAAGACGTGAGCGCCGGGTCGGACGGGCACCGATTCCTCTATTGTCCGCAGAGTAGCCACGTCGGCGTTCTCCCACTCGAGCGTTACCACGTCGGAGCCACGCGCGAGCTCGGCGATGGCGTCGTGGTCGTCGAGCGGGGCACGAACATGCTCATCGGCGACCTGCGCGGCCGGCCCGTTCTCGCCCGGATCGAGCACGCGCACGCGATATCCCATGCGGCGCGCCTCAAGCGCGAGCATTCGCCCCAGCTGCCCGCCGCCAACGACGCCGATGGTCGCTCCGGGCAGTATAACCTTCGTCACTCGCTGTCCTCCCCGGGTGCCGCGATGGCCGCGCGCCCCATTTCCTCGGCGTAGCGGCGCAGCCTCTCCCTTATCTCGCCGTCGGAGGCGCCCAGAATCCTGGCCGCCAGCAGCCCCGCATTCGTAGCACCTGCGCCACCAATGGCGACAGTAGCCACCGGCACCCCGCGCGGCATCTGGACGATCGAGAGCAGCGAGTCCATTCCGCTGAGCGCCGCCGACTGGACCGGAACGCCGATGACCGGGAGCACTGTCTTCGCCGCCGTCATACCGGGAAGGTGCGCCGCACCCCCCGCTCCCGCGATGATCACCTTGATCCCGCGCCCTTCAGCCGCCGCCGCATACTCAAACATCCGATCGGGAGTCCGGTGCGCCGAGACGATCTCAGTCTCATAGCCTATCCCCAATTGATCCAGAACACGCTCCGCCTCGACCATAGTCGCGCGATCGGACCTGCTTCCCATGATGATGCCAACCTGTATGCTCATGAACTACGAGTGCGAAGTGCGAGGTGCGAAGTGCGAAGTGCGCTTGTCAATTTACATCTACCCGTGCTACCGAGCAATTTATGGGCTTTCCTGTAAACTTGCGCGGGCATAGCTTATGGCTCAGTCAACGTAGCAAGCGCGGGTCCCCCCGCACTTCGCACCTCGCACCTCGCACTCTCCGTTGAATCTTCGTGACACGCAGCGCCAGGTGGACGAATACATCTCTCAGTTCAAGGAGGGGTATTTTCCGCCGCTTGTGAATCTTGCCCGGCTCACCGAGGAGGTGGGCGAGCTCGCGCGTGAGCTCAATCATCGGTACGGGCCAAAGACGAAGAAGGTGGGCGAGCCGGAGGGTGATGTCGCCCTGGAGCTCGCCGATATACTCTTCGTGCTGGTCGTGATGGCCAATCAGATGGATATCGACCTGCAGACGGCGATGGAGCGGACGATGGAGAAGTACCGAGTGCGAGACGCCGAGCGGTGGGAACGGCACGAGTAGGCCGTTCAGCCATTGCCGTTCCTCAGGCTCGCCATGGCTTCGACGACCTCGGTGTTTTCCTCGGCGGTATTGTAGAAATGTGGGGAGATGCGGACGAAATCGCCGCGTGAGTCGATTATGATGTCGCGCTCCGCCAGACTTCGGACGACCTCGCCGGAGCGGGGTTCGTGGACCATGACGATCCCCGACCGGTGCGCGGGGTCGTCAGCGGTGTGGAGCTGAAATCCCGCGGTTGTCAATTTCCTAAGCAGGTCTTCGGTCAGTGCGCTGATCCGGTCCCGGATCTGCCCTATCCCCACCTGATTCATTATCTCCATACCGCCTAGCGCCGTATACGCGGTTGGTATCGAAGGCGTACCCATCGTGAAGCGGCCGGCGTCGTCACGGAATTCGAGCTCATCGATGCGGAACTCGAACTGGTCACGCGCCCCGAACCAGGAGGCGATGGTGGGTGTCAGGCTTTCGATGATCTCCTCCCGAACCCATAGATATGCCAGGCCAGGCCCGCCGAGCATCCATTTGAGCGGACCCGCTATGTACACGTCGGCGTCCATTGCCCGCGGATCTACCGGGAGCTGGCCGGCCGCTTGATAGCCATCGACCAGAAAGAGAGCACCCGCGTCGCGGGCAGCTCGGGCGATCGGTGCCAGGTCCTGAATGTAGCCCGTAGAATAGAACACGTGGCTCGTGGCGACCACGGCGGTTCGCTCGTCGATGTACTCCGCCCACCGCTCCGGTGAGATGCCGATCCCGTCATCGCTGGGGACGCGGATGACCTCGACACCGGGGCGGGCCATCCACTGGTAGGCGAGCGTCGGGAAATCCAGGTCGGCCACAACCACCCGGTTCCGCGTGCTGTAGTCGACGGCCGATGCGACAGAAGAAAGCGCCGCCGAAACGCTCGGTGTGAGCGCTATCTCACCTGCCGAAGCATTCCAATGATCGGCGACCGCCTCCCGCAGCTCAGCCAGCCGCCCCATCCACAATTCGTACCACGCTGACGCACCCATCGTGTTCCAGAGCGTCTGATACTCGTTCAGGTAGCGCATCGACCGGTGGGAGAGCGCGCCGAGCGAGCACGAGTTCAGATATGTCCTGCTCTCCAGGATGGGAAACTCCGAACGCCAACTCTCGAGTTCTTTATGTGGGATATCGGACACGGATGCTCCGGTTCGTGTGAGGTGAACAGACGGTCCGAAGATGCTCGCGTCGCACCGCCGAAGTCAACCCGGCACGAGCACCGACCATCGGGGTACCCCATGCCATGCAGGCAAATGATACTCTATCTGTGCGGCAGCGCACCACGCTGATCCGCGGATGGGCGGCGGAGATGGGTTTCGACGGCGTGGGATTCGCGCGCGCGGAACCCAGCGAACAGGGCCCGGCATACGCTCGATGGGTCGCCGAAGGCATGGCCGGAGAGATGGGCTACCTCGCCCGCGAAGACGCAATCGCCAAGCGCGGTGACCCATCGCTCATTGTCGCCGAGGTCCGCTCCGCCATAGTCGTCGCGATGAACTACTTTCCCGCCGACGCTCAGGCGGAGAATACCGACGACCTCTCCCGCGGAATCGTCGCGCGTTACGCCCGCAACGACGACTACCACGAGCTACTTAAGCCGCGCCTGATAGCTTTACAGGAGCGGATAAACTCGGAACTCCTACCCGTCGGCGGCCGAGCGTACGTGGACACGGGCCCGATCCTGGAACGCGACCTCGCAAGACGCGCGGGTCTGGGTTGGCAGGCGCGAAACACCATGCTCATCCGCCCCGGTAAGGGATCGTACTCCTTCCTCGGCCTCATCCTCCTCGATGTCGAGCTCGAGTACGACGAGCCCTTCGAACGGGATCATTGCGGGAGCTGCACCGCGTGCGTTACCGCCTGTCCTACCGACGCGCTCCTCGGCCGGGACAGCGACGGTGCACCGCGCATGGACGCGCGCAGGTGCATCTCCTACCTCACCATCGAGCTGAAAGGCTCGATCCCGCGCGAGATGAGGCCACTGATCGGCAACCGCATTTACGGATGTGATATCTGCCAGGAGGTCTGCCCACACAACTCCCCGAAGTTCGTCCAGATCACGAGTGAGGAGGCCTTCTGGCCCCGCGAAGGGGTGCACGGTGAGCGCCTGATCGAGTTGATGGGCATGGATCAGGCGGAGTTCTCCCGACGCTTCAAGAACTCCCCGGTAAAGCGAGCCAAGCGGCGCGGGCTGTTGCGTAATGTGGCGGTGGCGCTGGGAAACTGGGGCTCGCCGGAGGCGGTGCCGGTGCTCGCCGCAGCGCTCGACGATCACGAGCCGCTGATCAGAGGGCACGCGGCGTGGGCGCTCGGGCGGATCGGGACGTCAGACGCGCTGCAGGCGCTGCGAGGTAGGGAAGCGGTTGAGGAGGACGATTGGGTGCGGGAGGAGATAACGGGCTCTATCGCTACTCCTGGTGATTCCCCTTGTGTCTTCTGACGACATGGGCACCTACGCCGGTCGACAGATAGACCAGAGTGTAACCGGCATATAGACCACATGCAAGCCGACGTAAGGACCATCCATTAAAGCCGCTCCACGCCCACCTGATCACTCGTGCCGTAGCGACTCGACTGGATCCGTCCGCAGCGCGGCCCGAACAGGGCGCCACGTGGCGGCGGCCACCGCCAAGAGAAAGACAGCCGTAGCCATAAGGTAGGTGGCCGGGTCCAGCCGCTCCACCCCGAATAGCCGGCTCTCCACGAGCTGCGTCAGCCAAACGGCTCCAACCACTCCAATCCCGATTCCGAGGAGCGCAAGTACGCCCGCCTCCCGAGCGACCAGCCGGATCACCGCGCGAATGGGAGCGCCGAGTGCTATCCGGATGCCAATCTCCCGCGTCCGTTGAGCGGCGGCATACGAAACGACAGCATAGAGGCCGATCGCAGCGAGGAATGCGGCGAGGAGCGCCAGGAGTGAAACGAGCCGGCCGAGCAACCGCTCCTCTCCGATCGCCTGCTTCACTCCGTCTGAGATGGTTGCCACAGTGTAGAACGCGAGCTGGGGCTCGACCTCGGCGACGGCCTCTGCGACCAGCGCTTCCGTCTGCGCCCGAGGAAGGCGGGATTGGACCAGGATGGTCGTTTCGCTCTGCCATGCAGGTACTGATTCAATCGATCTGTAGACGACAGGATCCTCACTCTCCCGGAGGCTCCTGATGCGGATGCCGTCCACCAACCCAACGATCGTATAACTGTTGGTGGTGCCGCCGTAGACCGGCTCGACCAGTTGTCGTCCGATCGGCGACGCATCGCCGAACATCATCCGCGAGAAGGGTTCGCTCACAACGAGCTCGCCGGGGTTGAGCGGCGCCCGCCCCTGCATGAGCGGGATTCCCATAGTGGCGAAGTATCCTTCCGAAACCGAATACTGCCAGGCCTGCCGTGCCACAGCGTTGTCTTCGTTCGGAAGGCGCAGGTTGAAACCGGTAATGACGCCCGTGAACGGTGCACTCGAGGCGACCGCCACTCGCTCGATTCCCGGGATCTCTCGTACGCGCTCCAGCAGAGCATAGCGCAGGGCCGTGTTATGGTCCGCTGTAAAGCCAAGATTCCCAGCATCCACGCCAAACGTGAGAACGTCCTCATCGAATCCGAGGTCCACCTCCGAGAGGGTGTGGAGAGTGCGCGCGAGCAATCCGGCTCCGATCAGGAGCACCATCGCAGCCGCGATCTGGGCGATGCTCAGCGCCCGTCGTAAGGTTGTCGTTCCGCCTGTGCGTGTCCGCGGGGCGTCCTTGAGATTCGCCAGATATTCCTCGCGTTGCGCTACCCAGGCAGGAATCAACCCGAACGCAACGCCAATGACCAATGAAAGAGCCAGAGCGAAAGACAGAACCCGCCAGTCCAGAATCACCCCTTCGAACGGTGGAAGCCTCATGAAGCTGTCGCTACGGAAAAGCTCGAGCACAAGCAGGGAGATGCCCGCGCCGAGAACTCCGCCAGCGAGGGCGAGGAGAACGCCCTCGACCAGATGGGTTTGCAGAATACGGCCACCCGAGGCGCCGAGCGCGCGACGAACCGCAGTCTCCCCGCGCCGGTGGATGCCCCGTAGCAGTAACAGGTTGGCGACGTTGCTGCACGCGATTAGCAGGAGGACGAGGCCGAGCCCCATCATCAGGCTCAGCATCTTGGCGGCGCCCTCGCGGCGGCGTACATCCAGCCCGATCCCCTCGAAGATCGTGGGGATATTCGTCTTGTAGATTTCGTTTGCGTCCGGATAGGCGGCAACGAGCCCTGCCATGCGGGTGCGGAGCTGCGTTTCGGCCATCGAGGCCTCCGCTCCCGGTGCAAGTCGCGCCACGAATTCCATGAATGTCCCGGCGCTCCGCTCACCCATGATCGAATCTGGCAAATGGCGAAGGGGTGCGTATGCGGGGGCCGGGACCCACACATCGGTTCCGCCCAACCGCGAGGTGCCGTGGAATCCCTCGGGCGCCACGCCGATGACCGTAAAATCGGTCCCGTTCAGGCTAAGTTCCTCGCCGATTACATCCCTATCGCCCCCGAACATCGAGCGCCAGATGCGAGTGCTCACTACCGCTACCTGAACGGATCCGCCAACCGACGCCTCCTCGGCCGTCGGGAATCTCCCGATGACCGGGCGCATACCCAGAACATCGAAATAATCGCCGGTTACGGCCACCGCCCCGATCACCTCCGGTTTAACACCGACCGGGCCACCCTGGACGCCGACGTGGGCATAGCCGGCCATCGAGCTGATCGCAGGTATTTCCGAACCGAGATCCTCGAAATTCGCATAAGATAGCCCGGTGCCCTGAAAGCCCTCGCGCATCTGCATGATCACGAGCCGATCGGGCTCAGCAACTCCGGGGACCGGCCGCAGAAGGATCCAGTTCGCCAGACTGAACGCAGCCGTGGTGACGCCGATGCCCAGCGCCAGAGTAAATACCGCCAGGAGCGCGTAGCCCGGCGTCCGGCGGATGCCCCTGACCGCAAGCCGTACGTCCTGCGCGATTGCCCCAATCCGTTCCCGCAGCCGCAGGCGGCTCTCGCGACGGGTTGCCTCGCGCCGAAGCTCTCGGCGAGCTTCATCGAGAGGTCCGAACCGGCGCATCGCTTCTTCTCGTGCTTCGTCGGCGGACATCCCTGACTCCTGCAACTTCTCGATTCTGAGGTCCAGGTGAAGCCTGATCTCTTCATCGAGGTCCGCATCGACCACTCTCTGCCCCCGGCCGTGCAGACGGAACAGGCGCCGAATCCCCGGCCGGATCATCTTCCGACCTCCGCTACGCCGAGGATGCCCATCATGATCCGAGTGTACGCGAGAAAATCGCGCGATTCCGTCGCCAGGTGCTCCCGCCCCGCCGGCGTGATTGTGTAGTACCTCGCCCGACGGTTGTTCTCCGTCATCCCCCAATCCGCCTCTACCAGTCCGCGGCTCTCCATCCGGTACAGCGCCTGATAGAGTGCCGAATCCGTCAGTTCGAGCCCACCACCGGACTGCTCCTCCAGCCAACTGGTGACCTCGAAGCCATGCATCGGGGTCCAGGACAGCGCCTTCAGAACCAACAGGTCCAGCGTACCTTTGACGAGCGGCAGTGACCGAGCCATGAATCCCTCCAGAGGTGGGTGCAGAGTCTGTAAGGAAGTATGTGGGGTGCGCTACGGTGAGTCAACGATCTTGTGCGCCGGCCTGAGCCCTATCAAGTATCAAAAAAGGTCTAAGCTACCGAGTTGACTTATAATACGGGTCCCCACATCGTCAGGGACTCACTGAACAAAGCTGTCACCTCAGAGTTGGACGATGCAAACTTACCGATGGCAGAACCGTTAGCGACAGCGCAGGTCCGTCGTGCGGGGGAGGGGCGTGCAATCGAGCCGACACCCTCGAGCCCCGCGGCGACGATGCCGACCGGCCCGGGGATAGCACGTGGTACGCCCGAGTTCCGCCGAACCGTGGTTGCCATGCTCGCTGCGGGGTTTACGACTTTCGCGTTGATGTACTGCGTTCAGCCGGTGCTCCCGGAGTTCGTACGGGAGTTCGGGATCAGCCCCGCCACTGCGAGCCTGTCGCTGTCGCTGACCACCGGGATAATGGGCGTAGCCATGCTGGGCGTCAGTCTCCTTTCCGAGGCTGTGGGCCGGCGCGGGCTCATGATCCTGTCGATGGCTCTGGCCGCAGTGCTCACGCTGGCGTCAGCGTTTCTACCGGGCTGGACGACGTTCCTGATATCACGTGCGCTGCTGGGGATCGCGTTCGCGGGACTACCCGCGCTGTCCATGGCGTACCTCGGCGAGGAAATGGAGGCGGAGGCGCTCGGACTGGCGATGGGCCTCTACGTCGGAGGCACGGCTGTGGGTGGGATGACCGGCCGCCTTCTCACCGCCTGGCTGACGGACCTGGTCTCGTGGCGCTTCGCCGTGGGCGCGATCGGTGCGGCGGGGGTGCTGGCGGCGCTGCTCTTCTGGCGGATGCTTCCGCCCTCGCGCCGATTCGTGCCGGAGCCGGGCGGCACGCGGGCGAGCCTCGCCGCTTTCACGGCGCACCTGCGCGATGGCACCTTGCTGCGGCTCTTCAGCGTCGGTTTTGTGGTGCTCGGTGCCATTGTCGCCCTGTACAATTATATCGGCTTTCGGCTCATGGCCGCGCCCTACGACCTGAGCCAGGCCGTGGTCGGCTTGATCTTTGTGGTCTACCTGCTCGGTGTGGGTGCTTCTGGATGGGCCGGCCAGCTTTCTGGTCGCATCGGCCGCGCCACTCTGCTCCGCGGTAGCATCGCGGTGATGATCGTCGGCGCAGCCATCACCCTTATCCGTCCCCTTCCCCTGATCGTCCTCGGCATTGCTATCGTCACTGCGGCCTTCTTCGCCGCACATTCGGTGGCGAGCGGTTGGGTCGCGCTCCATACGCGTGCGGGCAAGGCACAGAGCGCCTCACTCTATCTCTGCTTTTACTATCTCGGATCGAGCCTGGCCGGCTGGGCGGGCGGGCTGTTCTGGGAAGGGATCGGGTGGCCAGGTGTCGTTGTATTCGCCAGCGCGCTTCTCGGCCTGGGGGTGGTGCTTGCGTCGCAACTGCCGAGGATCGCTCCGGCGCAGGTGGGTCGCGGGTGATCGTGCTCTTGCCGAGCGATTCAATACCTGCAAATCAAGCTCCTTGACGACCGAGGCGATTCCGCGCATCGTCCGGGAGACACTGGCGTAAGACTCTGGAGAACCCCATGCGGTACTTACTGGTTCGCCGGCCAACGTGACTTAACGGTGGACAATGCCAGATCTGAGATCTCAATCAGCTCTTTTTCCGGGCTCGATCGTGCCGCGATCGGCGAGCACTCCAGCACGAGCAATTATGCGTTCGCTCCTCCTTGTTCTTCTTATGGCAGGCTGCTCGGGCGCGCAGCGGCGGCCTGATAGGATTGCCCACGCACCCGTTTCGGCTGTCTCGGAAGTCGTTGAAGGGAGTTCCGCGTGCGCCCTTTCGCCTGGCGAAACACGCTGGATCCAAACCTCGCTCGATAGTTGGGAGATGGTGAACGTCGAGCTACTGGATCTCAGCCCCTCTTCGCTGCCCTGGATCGTTCTTTTCAGCGAATCCTGTGCGTGGCATCTCTCCTCGGAGTATTCGAAGATTCCGGACTCAAGGGCGGGGAACCTCGCCCTCACCTTCGCAGGCAATGATGTGCAGGTACGGGTGCAGCCTCACCAGGGAACCGTCTGGTTGCCGAGCGGCTCCGCGGTACCCGCCCAGGAAATGGCGTCTGCCTCTCTTTATGAAAGTAAGTCCAGACGTACTGAACCGTTTTTAGTCCTGGCCCTTCCAGAGGTCTGGCTGGGGAACAGGAAAGAGTTGGACGATTCAGAGTTCAGGCCGGAACTGCTGGGAATATTCAGCCACGAGATGGTTCATACGCTTCAGCTCGTGGAAGTTGCCAAGCGGGTGGAGGCCCTCGAGAAACGCTTCACACTGCCTGAGAGTATCAGTGATGACATCATTGAAGAGAGATTCAAAGAAGTGCCGGGTTTCCGCCAGGCGCACGAAGCGGAAACAAATCTACTTTATCGAGCCACTTCCGAGAGTGAGCCGACCAGTAAGCTCGCACTGGTTGCCGAGGCTTTAAAAATCGCTCTTAACCGTCAGGCAAAGTATTTCACCGGGGCTGATGCTGTCTACCGAGAGCTCGAAGGGCTCTTTCTCAACATGGAGGGAGTCGCTGTATGGGCGGCCTTCGAGCTTTCCAGATCCGATCCGGGATCTGACATTGGAGCCACTGATCCCGCCGCGACCAGGGCCCGCAATACCTGGTCACAGGACGAGGGCCTGGCGCTCTTCTTACTGATCGATGACTTAGTGCCGGAGTGGAAACAGAGGGTACTGGGTCCGGAGCTCGCATCGCCTTTCAAATTACTCAGTGAGGCGGTCGGGACGGGTGGAGAACGTGGTTCGCGGTAGCTGATTCATATCAGATCTCAGTCCGCCCTGAGCGCCACTATCGGGTCCACCCGCGTCGCGCGCCGCGCGGGGATGTAGCTGGCCAGCAGCGATACGATGAGCAGGAGGAATGGCACGGTGATGAACGTCGCTGGATCGAACGCGCTCACGCCGTAGAGGAGCCCCTCCATCGAGCGCGTTGCGGCAAGGGCGCCCGCCAATCCCACCCCCACCCCAGCAAGGGTGACAAGCATCGCGCGCACCACCACGAGGCGCAGCACATCGCCGCCCCCGGCGCCCAGGGCCATGCGGACGCCGATCTCGCGGGTCTGCTGAGCCACGGTAAACGCCACCACGCCGTAGAGGCCGACGGCGGCAAGAAGCAGCGCGAGCACACCGAAGAGCGAAGAGAGGATCGCACCGAGGCGGAAAGGCCGCAGCTCGGGGGCGATCTCGTCGGTAGCGGGGATGACGTTTACGAAGGGCAGGTCGGACGCGAGCCTCTGAATTGCGCTGCGCACCGTGCCGATCATCGCCTGCGGATCGCCGCTCGTGCGGACCAGGATAGTTCCAGGCGCGCCGCGCTGCGCGAGCGGGAGGTAGTACTTCGGCACCGCAGTCTCCAGCGGGCGGTGCCGGATACTCTCTACCACGCCAACGACCTCCGTGCAGGGCACTGTCCCATCATCGGAGCTTCCGATCCGTATACACCCTCCCAGCGCGCTGCCATCCGGCCAGTAGAGCTCGGCCATCCGCTCGTTGACCACCGCAACGATGGGGCTCCCCTCACGATCGGCGGCGGTGAAGGCGCGCCCGCGCAGGAGCGCCGTCCCTGTGGTCTGAAAGAACTCGGGACCGACAGGATTTACGTAGGGGCCCTCGCGCGCGTCGGGGCCCTCCGTGATACCATCGACCTCGAAACCGAACGCCATCCCGCTGCCGCTAAGCGGAGCAACGAGGGAGAGCGCCGCCTCTTCGACGCCGGGTTGCGCGCGCAGCCGCTTAAGTGCACTGGCGTAAAAGGCATCCTGCGCAGTCTCGTCGTAGCCCGCGCCGTCCAGATTGATCGAGACGTAGAGGAGACGATCAATATCGAGCCCCAAATCCACAGACCGGCTCTCGACAAGACTGCGTATCAGGAGTCCCGCTCCTATCAAAAGCACGAGCGATAGAGCCACCTGCGTCACGAGCAGCACTGTTCGTGTGCGGGAGCGTGATGGATCCGCCATGGACGCGCCGTCGCGCAGACCAGTGATGAGGCCGCTGCCGCTCGCCTGGAGCGCGGGCACCAGACCGAAAACCACGCCAGTGAGCAGCGAAACGCCTAGAGCGAATCCGAGCACCCGCGCGTCGATCAGCGAGGGGATGGGCGGGAGCGGGAAGAGGCGGACCAGGTCCGTGCCCAAAAATGCCAGCAGCAGCCCGGCCGCGCCGCCCAGTAAAGCGAGGAGCATGCTCTCAGTGAGCATCTGCCGCACGAGCCGACCACGTCCGGCGCCGAGGGAAATTCGAACCGCAATCTCGCGCCGGCGCCGTGCGGCTCGCGCCAGGAGCAGATTGGCCACATTAGCGCAGGCGATCAGCAGCACCATTCCGGTGATGATTGCCAGCCAGAGCGCAACGCTTGCGGCCTCGGAGCGCTTGTGTCCGAGCTGCTCGTTCAGAGGGCCGAGAAAAGCCGCCGGGGTCGGATCGACCGTCAGCCACTCAGGGGTTACTGCAGTCTCCGCCGCGTGGCGGAATACTGCGCTCGCATCGGCCGCGGCCTGCTCGGGCATTACGCCCGACGCGAGGCGACCGAACAGCTCGAGTCCGGTATTGCCGCGCGAGCTCATGAGACCGCCCCAGGAGGCCGTCGAAGTCGGAACCCACACATCGACCCGCTCCGGGTCGATCCCGTGGAAGTGTTCCGGGGCGATTCCGACGACAGTATAGACCTCTCCCTCCAGCCGGATCTCCCGGCCTACCGCGGCAGGATCTCCTCCAAACTGGCGCTGCCAGAATCCATGGCTGATCACCGCCACATATGACGCTGGAATGGTGTCCTCCGCGGGGCCGAAGAAGCGGCCCAGGGCGGGGCGGGTGCCCAGCGTTGGGAAGTAACCGCCCGTAACCCTCTGACCAGTGACCTGCTGCGCGCGCTCGCCGAGGCCGAGATCCATATCAGTGGGACTCAGCTGCCCTGCCACGCTCGCGAAGGTACGCGTGCCCGCCCTCAGGTCGCGATAGTCGGGGTAGGAGCCACCACCGCCCTCGGGGGTGCTCATGGTTCCTTCATTTCGCACTATGTAGATCCGCTCGATCTGTTCCGGCTCGCGCACCTCGGGCGGCGGCCGGAGAAACAGCGCATCCAGCGCCCCGAACATCAGTGTGTTCGCCCCGATCCCGAGCGCCAGCGTAAGCATCACCACGACGGTGAAGGCTGGATTGCGGACCATCTGACGGAGCGCATAGTGGAGGTCACGCCAGAGATCCTCGACTACCGGAAGCTTGCGCCCTTCCCGGGCCTCCTCACGGTGCGTCTCCATTCCCCCGAACGATATTCGCGCCTGTCGCCTCGCTTCGTCCGCCTCAAGCCCATGTTCCTCTGCCAGACGCTCGGCCTCCATTTCTAGGTGGAAGCGCATCTCCTCGTCCATATCAGCCTCCTCGCGGGACCGGAAGATGAGCCCATGCACCCGCTCCTTCAACTCGGATATCCACCTCATGCGGTGCCTCCCGACCAGTCCAGAATCAGATTCACCGCGGAGCTGGAGCGCTCCCATGCCGACCGCTCCCGAGCCAGCTCCCGTTCGCCAGCCGCCGTCAAACTATAGTAGCGCGCCCGGCGGTTGTTCTCCGTCGTCTGCCACTCCGCGCTTATCCACCCTTTCGATTTCATCCTCTGCAGCGCGGGATAGAGAGAGCCCTGATTCACCTGAAAGACATCCTGACTCATCTGCTGGATCCGCTGGCTTATCCCCCAACCATGCATAGGTTGCAGCGACAGTGTCTTGAGGACGAGGAGCTCCAGCGTGCCCTGGAGCAGGTCCGACTGGTCACGAGCCATGGTCTTTACCCTCTGTGGATTGACTGCCTTGAAGACTTCTTTTGATGGTCTACATGAGCAGTATACTTCGAGACCTGTAGACCGTCAAGTGGAACCGCAATGTGATGAGAACCTGCGCGGAACACGGATTGCGAGCGCATCCGCTGCCCATCTGTCACTTACCCCAGATAAGCCTGCGCAAATGAACAAGCTTGGCAGCGCCTCGGAGGACCCCCACCGCGGTCAGCCGGTCCTTACCGCCGGTCGCTCGGTAAACGAGGCTGAGGCCGCAATGATCCTCATCCATGGTCGAGGAGCGACCGCCGGCAGCATCCTCCAGTTGGCAGCGGAGCTGGATCGCCCGGAGTTTGCATTCGTTGCCCCGCAGGCCGCGCAGAATGCCTGGTACCCCTACAGCTTCCTCGCACCAGTAGAGCAGAACGAGCCTAACTTGAGCTCCGCGCTCCGGCTGGTAGGAACGATTGTGGATGATGTGCTTGGGGCAGACATCCCGAGGGAGCGCCTGATGCTGCTGGGGTTCTCGCAGGGTGCCTGCCTGACCCTTGAGTTCACGGCGCGTAACGCCGGGCGATATGGTGGGGTGGTGGGGCTTACAGGAGGATTGATTGGTCCGGATGAGACGCCGCGCAATTACAAGGGGCAGCTAGAAGGCACGCCCGTGTTCATCGGCACTTCTGACCCCGACCCGCACGTGCCTATTTCGCGCGTGGAGGAAACCGCTAGCGTGCTCGAGCGCATGGGTGCGCGCGTCAACACGCGCGTCTACCCAGGTCTGCCGCACACGATCAATGAGGACGAGCTGAAGCAGGTGCGCTCAATAATGGATCAGGTGCTGAGTGGATCCGCTAATGATCGAGCGGCGCCTTAGCGATGGGAAGGGTGAAGCTGAAAGTCGTTCCCCGACCCTCCTCGCTCTCCACCGATATGCTTCCGCCATGCGCTTCTACAATGCTCTTCGTGATAGCGAGCCCAAGCCCGGCGCCTGCCCGCCCGGCCCGCTGCGCTTGCCAGAAGCGGTCGAACACATGAGGCAGGCCTTCCGTCGAAATCCCCACCCCCGTGTCTTCGACTGACACCCGGATCATATCTCCGTCGACCTCAGCTCCAAGGTTTATACGGCCACCGTCGGGTGTGAACTTAATTGCGTTGCCAATCAGATTGGAAAGCGCCTGCAGAAGGCGCTGCCGATCGACCAGAACAGGCGGCAGATCTGGCGGTAGGTCGATCTGGATCTCGAGCTTCAGCTCGGCCGCACGTAACTGGAAAGATTCCTGTGCTTCGGAGAGAATTGCGCCAAGCGCCTCAGGCCGAACCTCGACGGACAGACGACCTCCTTCGGCCTTGGACATCTCCAGGAGATCGTCGATCAGGCGGCCCATCTGGATCGCACCGCGGCGGATGACGCCGACATGCGCAACCCGCTTTTCTTCTGGAAGGTCAAAGTCCGCGATCACACAAGCAGCCGTGTAGATCGTATTCAGGGGATTACGCAGATCATGCGAAACAATCGAGGTCACCTCCTCCCGGGTCTGGACCGCCCGTTCCGCTTTCTCGAGCGCCGTCTGAAGCGCATCGTTCTTTCGCGCCACCTCCTGCATCAAGATTTCCAGCTCCGACGACTGAGCCATGATCTCGTTTCTCTGCTGCTCGAGCTCGGCGGCCTGCTCCTCGAGACGCGTGTTCAACTGCTCCAGCTCCGCACTCTTTCGGGTAGCTTCGAGGTGGGCCGCCTGCTCGGCCGCGAGGCGCCGCTCAGTCTCTTCGGATTCCCGACGGGCGGTAAGGTCGCGGGTCACTTTAGCAAAACCCTTTAGCTCACCATCTTCATCTCTCAGTGCGGTTAAGACGACGTTTGCCCAGAACCGTGACCCGTCCCTGCGCACACGCCAACCTTCGTCCTCGAAGCGGCCGTCCTTCGCGGCCTGCCTAAGCTCGTAGGCCGGAAACCCATCCGCCGTGGCCTCAGCTGGATAAAACAGCTCGAATGAGCGACCCAGGATCTCCTCGCGAGAATAGCCCTTGATCCGCTCAGCCCCTTCGTTCCAGCTTATCACATTGCCCTTAGCGTCCAGCATCAGGATCGCGTAGTCTTTCACGCTCTGGACGAGCAGACGAAAAGGAACTTCGTTCGGGATGATTCCTGTCTCAGCCTTGGATGACACGGTCAGCTACCACGCGCTGAGTACCCGCGGATTCGTTGTAGAATCCCTGGGAATAGAACCAGTGAAGCTTCTACCAGCCGCGAGTAGCCACCTGCGGGCATGACGTGCTCAGCGTCCATTCGCTTTCATGGGGCGGGTGGGAACCAACGAATCGCAAGCGTTCCGGTAACGGCTGCGAACTCGGAAGCAAACGGATGATTATCATGGTATTTTAAACCCCGCCCGTCAAGGACCCGGCCGCGTCAGCTGGGATTATCCCCCGTATCCGCATTCAGATCCCGCGTCACAACAGTCGCATCTGGCAACACGACCGGGGCCTGAGAGGTCGTAGGCCACCCGCCGTAAGTAGTTCTATCATTTCGGCTTCGCGAATTTGCCGTGCCATTACGGAATCGCAAGATCTGGCACGCCGTCTGCGGTTTGATGGTGACTCACTCCAGCGATTCGAAGCATCCCATAGGAGGCAAGAAATGGCTACTGAAACGAGACAGACAGGTCAGAACGAAGCCCAGGAATTCAGGTCGAAAGCGCGTGGCGCCGCTCACGACGCCGAGCAGAAGGCGTCCGAGACCGCTGAGAAGGCGAAGCAGAAGGTAAACGAGGTCGGACACGAGGCGGCGCGCATGGCAGAGTTGAAGATGGAGGGCCGCAAAAACCGCGTGGCTGAGGGAGTCCATACAGTGGGTGAGGCTCTCCGCCTGGGAGCGCAGGAACTGCGGCAGCGCGGTCAGACCGATGACACGGAGTACGTGGACCGCCTCGCGAGTCAGGCCGATCGCGTTTCCGAGCTCCTTCAGCAGCGGGACACCCGCACAATGGCGCGGGACGTGGAGGACTTCGCGCGCCACAATCAGGCTCTCTTCCTCGGCGGCGCACTGGCTCTGGGTGTTATGGGTGCCCGCTTTCTGAAGAGCTCACCCCAGCACGATCAGCAGGATTCCCGGGATGATGGCCGCGACCCGCGCCGGCTGAGAGAGCGAACCTTCGAGCCCGAGTTCGACGCAGTAGGACGTCCTGAAGCACCCGGCTACGCGCCGCCCCAGGAGAGGACTATCTGAGCACAGGGCAGAGAGAGGGGGGCCCGTCCGCATCACGAACGGGCCGCTGTTATTGAACTGGAAGGAGCGTGAGAGACATGGCGGAGCAAATGTACCAGGAAGACGGCGAAGGCCGGATTCGGCAGAATATCCAGGAAACTCGAGCTAGCATGAGCGACACCATCGATCAGATCGGTGCGCACCTAGATCCCCAGTATCTGAAGCACGAAATGAAAGCGGGCATTCGGGAGCAGGTGGAGGAAACCAAGCAGGCCGCTCGAACGAAAATGATGAATATTACGCACCAAATGGAGGATACAATGAATCAGACCGGACATAATCTTATGGACACCGTGCGGGAGAACCCGGTGCCAGCGGCAATGGTGGGCATTGGCCTCGGCTGGCTGGTTGCCGGAGGCCGTAACCACGCATCTAAACGTAATGGCCGCACCGAGCGCGATTGGTACGGTGCGGGCGCCGCCGTGCCGCCGCCGTACCCGGAAACGGGCTATGCCGCGAGGAATTACTCGGCGCCTATCGCCGAGGTCGACATTCTTGCGGTCGAGGTCGATGAATCGGGCGACGGTCGGCAGGGGAGAGCGGAGAACACCGCCGATCGAGCCCGCGAAGCGGCTTCGGAAATGGCCGACCGAACCCGTGAAACCGGCCAGCATGCGCGAGAGAGCGCCTCACGGGCCATGGACGAAACCAGGCGTAAGGCAAGTCAGGCCAAGCAGTCGGTACGCGAGACCTGGCATGAGACGGAGATGCAGGCTCGCAATCTGGAGAGCCGCATGGAGCGGAGTATTCGGGATAACCCCCTGGCAGCGGGCGCGGCACTGGCAGCCGCCGGTTTCGCGGCCGGAATGATGATCCCGGAAACAGATCAGGAGCGGTCACTCATGGGATCCGCCAGGGAGCGCGTTGGCGAGAAGGCACAGCAGAAGGCGCACGAAGCTGGCGACAAGGTCAGACATATCGCCGAGGAGACTACCAGGCAGGCGCAATCCGCCGCGAGCGATGCCGCCCGGCAGGAGGGCATGCGCCTCTAGACGCCGATATCCGCCCATTCATGCTTAGCTAAACCAGAGGTGTTTCATGGCAGTGCAACGCGATATCTATTTGACACCCGAGAGCTCCAATGGACCTCCCGTGCAGGGCGGGGGGCCTGTTGATCGGGCGAAGGACGAGGCGAATTCACTGAAGGTCCTCTTCAGAAGACTCGCTGATGATGCTACGACGCTGATGCGGGAGGAGATGGCGCTCGCCAAACTGGAGATGCGCCGGGAGGCACGCGCGATCACCGCGGATCTGGTCAAGGTCGGGGTCGCGCTCGGATTAGCGCTACTCGGCGCCCTCGCTATGACAGCTTTCCTGATCCTGGTGATCGGCACGCTGCTCGATGCATTCTGGGCCGGTGCGCTGATAGTCGGCGCAGTCTTCCTCATCATCGGAGGCCTGATGGCCCGAAATGCCACCAACGACCTGGCGAACCGTAGCCTTAAACCGGAGGATACGGTGGAGACCCTGCGCGATGATAAACGCTGGGCGAAGCGCGAGCTCCAGGACCTCAAAAGTGGTGGAGCCACACAGCACACGCACTGAGGGGTATCCGCCGCGGGAAACAAGGGTTTGCTTGCACCCTGTCTGGCTACCTTTTACGCTTAGTGGTACTGAGTGATGTTCTCTCCGTACATTCTGACCAGGAGGTAGCATGTCAGTCGCTGAAGCTCCTGTCCGCACACAGTACCGTATCCGGGCGCACAACGTCGAGGCGTGCAATTGTGCTCATGGCTGCAACTGTCAGTTCGGTGGCTTTCCTAACGAGGGGAAGTGCGAGTTTATAGTTGGGTACGACATCACTGACGGTACGGTGGGGGATGTCGATCTCAAAGGAGTCCGTTCCGCCGTGGCGGCCAAGTACCCCGGAGCGATTCACGAGGGTAACGGCCACCTGGTTCTGTTTGTTGACCCTGAAGCAAGCGACGAACAGATGAATGCGCTTCTCCAGGTGATGTCAGGCGAGCTGGGTGGCATGCCGTGGGAGGCCCTCGCGCCCACCATGTCCCGGATCGATGGTCCGGTTCGGGCGCGCGTAGAGGTCGAATACAATGGTACCCGATCATCCGTCCGCGTGAACGATGCGATCGACCTTCATCTGGAGCCGCTTTTGAATCCGGTGACCGGTGCGGAGCAGGATGTCCACGTGGTATATCCGAGTGGTGGATTCCTGTGGGATGACGGTACTATCGCCACTACGACCAGAATGAAAGCCAGCTACGGCGATTTGGAGATGGAGTGGCCAGCAAAGTACGCGGCCGTTTCGGAAGTCAACTGGACTAACCAGATCTGACCTGACCACAGTGCTGACAGTCCGGGGCGATCGCGGCGCCGTCATTGTAATGTTGGCGGCGCTGGTCGGGGCATCCTGGGGTTATCTCGTCTACCTGTCGCGCGAGATGGCCCTGATGGACCCGATGTTGGCTATGCCCATGGCGCGGACATGGTCTGTGACCGATCTGCTCCTGCTCTGGCTCATGTGGAGCATCATGATGGTTGCCATGATGCTCCCGTCAGCCGCGCCCATGATCCTCCTTTTTGCATCGATCCAGCGGTCCAGAAGGGAGCAGGCGAGGCCGTATGTTCCCACCGGGTTCTTCATCGGCGGGTATATTCTGGTTTGGGGGATGTACAGTATCCTGGCCGCGATGGTCCAGTGGGGCATGCACGAGGCGGCACTCCTCTCACCGGGTATGGTGAGCACCAGCGCAATCCTTGGTGGCAGCCTCCTGGTCGGTGCGGGTCTCTTTCAGTTCACACCGCTCAAGGACGCCTGTCTGAGCACCTGCCGGTCGCCAGTCAACTTTCTGAGCACGCAGTGGCGGGAAGGCGCGCGGGGTGGATGGGCCATGGGCATCCGGCATGGCGCATACTGCGTCGGGTGTTGTTGGATGTTGATGGC
>DASSKB010000170.1:0-11394 GCA_035690925.1 Longimicrobiaceae bacterium | reverse complement strand
GGCCGCGGCCGTTTCTCCAAGTTCCAGAAGAATCTGCGCTTCCAGTACAGCCGTGTACGGCGGACCGCTGTTTGTCAGGCCGTCCGCGGCGTGGCTGGCGGCAATCAACTGGCGATAGCTACGTGCTGCCACGAGCGCCTCGCGCGTGCGCCCCTGCTCGCGCAAGCTTATGGCCGACCACCAGAGTGCATCGCTCCGGACAATAGGCGGCGCGGTCCTGGCGATCAGCTCGAGCTCCCGATCTGCCGCGTCCCAGTTACCGGCGCGGAGAGCCGATCTCGCGGAAAAGATACGCTCCTCACCGCCTCCCACAACGAGGGATGCGGCCATGCGATTGGCCGCGCGCGCCTCCTCGAACCTATTCTGCGCGAGGAGTACCGCCGCGAGCCGGGTCCACGAGCGCTCGGAAGCTGGCTGCCTGCGCGTCCACTCGCGCGCCACCTTTAGTTCCGCAGTGGTAGAGTCGGCGAGCGCATATGCGCCTATCATACCCTCATAAGCCTCACACGCGCGGCACTGTGGCACCTCACCTTGCAGCCCGAGCGAGTCCAGCGCTAGAACGCGGAGAAAGTGCGGAATCGCGGCCATGAAATCGCCGCGGGCGACCAGTGCCTGACCAAGCAGCACCTGGCCGTCGGGTTCGTCGGGATAGCGTACGGCGAGCGACTCGGCGAGAACGTATCGCTGGGGATCCTGTAGGACGGCGCTCCACCGCGCGCGAACCAGCAAGCGCTCCAGTTCGGGCGCGCTGCCGGCGAGTCGAGCGGCGCGCACGAGTGCGGTATCGCCCCGCACCCGCAACCCCAGGCCCTTTCGGCTCATCCAGGCGTAGTACCCCGCCATGGCAAAGGTCGAATCTTCGGCGAGCGCCGCACCGAACAAGCGATTCGCCGCGATAAGGTCATTATCATTGAATGCTGCGAGCCCTTCATCGTACAGTCGTTGCGTAACCGCCGATCGCCCGGCGAACCTCCTGCCGGCGTTGTCCAGCCCGATACCATCGACAATCCACGCTCCCGCTGCTCCAAGCGGACCGTCGGTCAGGAGCCCGGCAGCCGCTGTGGATATAAACATCAACGCGAGCACCGCCGCTATCGCCATTACATGTCGGCGTCCCCCGCGCCGCCTGGTTGCCGGTGGTAGTAGATCCCGCACTACGCTTCGTACGAGTTCGTTGGTGAACTCAGCGCCACCGCCCGGCACCGCGGCAGGCCGGAGCAGACGATGTACTATCAGCTGATCCATAGCCCGATGGACCTCATCGGGCGGAAGGCCGGACCGCTTTGCCAGGTTGGCGCTACCCGCCGGCCCGTACAGCTCGGCGGCCGCCGAGAGGATGCGGCGGCCCCCGTCACTCACACCAGCTATGCGCTCAGCGATGGAGTGCTGAACCGCGCTCGAGATTGGAAGCGAGCGGTGCCCGAACTTCGGCGCCAGGCGCCATGCGCCACCCGACACCAGGGTGATCAGATCCTGGTCGACGAGCGCCGCGATTGTCTCGGTAATGTAGAAGGGATTGCCGCCTGAACTGGCGTGGAGGCGCTCGGCGAGCGCGTGCCTGCCTTCTGCCTGCATCCGGAGCATGGACGCAAGCAGTGTCTCCGTTTCTCCCAGCTCGAGCGGTTGCAGCTTGAGCCGGCGAACGTTGGGGATAGTTCGGACACCAGGCGATCCGGTGATCGGATCGCCTCTGTCGTTCCGCTCGGCCAGCATGAGCATGACGGCCGGGGGGATATCACGAGCCAGCGCCAGGATCCAGTCGCGCGTCGCAGTGTCGACCATTCCGAAGTCGTCGAGATATACCAGCACCGGCTTCTCGAACGACAGGTCAGAAATTACCCGGGTGAGGGCGTTTGTGAGCAGGCTGTCCTCGCCGGTGGCCTGCGGCAGATCCGGGAAACGCGTGCGAATGGCCGGGATGATTGTGGCGACTTCGGCGAGATCTTCGTTCGACGCGCCGCTGAGGCCCGGAGCCGTGCCGAGCGATTTCAATAACTCGCGCGCACAGGTCCAGGCCTCAGCTCCCCTGGCGGCGTCGGCCGTAGCCCGAAGAACGAAAACTATTTCCGGATCAATATCGCGCAGAAACTCCTCACAGAGCCTCGTCTTGCCTATCCCCTCCACGCCTTCGACCACGATGGTGGCTCCACCATCCTGCCGCACCACCCCGCGCAGTGCGGCGGCGAGCGCTTTCAGCTCCGGTCCGCGACCTACCAGGTGCGGCGTGGCGAGCGCGGCCGATCCCTGCTCGGGCCGCGGCATCGTAGACCCGTCGAATCGCACGAGTGCCTCACGCAGTCGCTCCCACTCGGAGGATGCACGCTCACCCAGTTCCTCCAGAAACCTCGGCGCGGCAGCGGCGTGTCGGGCTCGTGCATCAGGTATCCACCCTCCGAACAGCAAGCTCTCAACCCAGCGCAGGTGGGCATTCTCGTCGTCGGGGAACGCTCCGGCCCAGCGCTCCGCCAGCTGTGCAGAATCGCTATATCGCCCATCCGCGCGCGCATCGGCGACCAACCGCTCGAATGCTCCCGCTATCCGCCGCCTGATCGTGGCGCGTTCGGTCTCCAGCCAGCTCCGAAAGTTCTCGCCGCCGACGTCCTCGCAGCCTACCAGGAATTCGCCGTTCCACCAGGCGATGGCTTCCTCCAGGCGCCCCGCCGCCAGATCTTCTTCCGCGGCCGTGAGGTCGAGAGCTATGGCACCTTCCGCCAGGCGGACCGTTTCGGCGTCGATCTCAAGGCGCGACCCGAGTGCCTTCCGGAGCGTGAGCAGCGCCTGGCGGAGCGAATGACGCGCCCGCGCCTCCCCGCGTTCTCCCCATAGGAGCGTCGCCAGCTCCTCCCGGCGCACCGGCCGCGGACCGGATCGGGCGAGGTAGACAAGGAGCGCCAGCTCCTTCCGCCGGCCGCCCAGGACATCGCCATCCGGTCCCGCAAGGCGAAGCTCACCAAGCGTTGAAAGGTGGAGTTGCGTCATCGTACAAACCTGTCCCCGGCAATCATTTGACGCCTCAGTTGACGCTCAGTTGCGGGCAGCGGTGCAGATTCCTCACAGCTATATACCCACGGACAGGTCCGCCTGCACGCAGGGTGGGTGGAAAGACGGTGAAAAGCTCGTGCGGAGTGGGTGTGCATGCCCGCTCCTCCTTAAGGGTGTGAGAATACCACGGAGCAGGAGGACGAGTACTATCGGTCGGGATTACCGGCCAGCAGCGGTTGTCGCCGGCCGATTGTTCAAGATGCTGTCATCGATGCATTTCTGCAATGATTGCAAGCGCTGGTGGAGCAGGGTGGTATTCGCGGGGTCGCCAGACGGGCAGCCTGATTTTTGTTCATCATTCACAAATCTGGAGAGAGCATGAAAACGCTAAGTCGGAAAACTATTCTCGGGTTTGCAGGTGCCGCGGTGATTCTTGCCGTTTCGACAGCGCCCGCACAGGGACAGAGCACTCTCGAGCTGTACAACACCGGTGAGTCGGATACCGGCACGCTGCTGCCGGGCGGATCGGCCGACCCGCACTACGAAGTGGTGGAGACGGGCAACGATGCGGTCGTACTCAGCGAATCCTCGATGCCGGTGCCGCCGTGGATGGCCAACGGTCCAGATTCCAAGTGGATCTACCTGACGGATTCGAGGAGCCCGACCGCCGGGACCTGGAATTTCCGGACAACAGTCGATTTGACGGGATACGACCTGGCATCGGTCTTCATAAACGGCCGGTGGACCGTTGACAACTTTGCAATTGGCCTGTTTCTGAACGGCGTTCTCGTGCCAAGCACGAGAATCACAGACGTCGGTACGAGCTGGCACTCCTACGCACTCTCAGGCGGGTTCACATCGGGTGTGAACACCTTTGATTTCTCGGTCACAGGAGACGGCACGACCGACGGGTTCAGAAATGAATTTCTGACGTCGGGCGGCAAAATGGCGCCCGCTACGGGCGTGGTACCGGAGCCAGTGACTATGGCTTTGTTGGGCACCGGCCTGGCCGGCCTGGCCGGCGCACGGCGCCGCCGGAAGAAGTAGGGCATTGCACCGGGCGGACGCGCTCGATCCGCCCGGTGCGTTCAGGTCCAGATTGTCGAAACCCCATACCCCTCGAAATTCCTATCGTGCGTGACGATACAGAGCCCCTCCACCTGCGCCTGCGCGATCAACATACGATCGAACGGATCGCCGTGATGTAGCGGTAGCTTCGCTACGGCATCAACATGGCGGAACTGCAGGATCAGCTTATCGAACCGGTTGATCTCAATCGCGCGTTCGAACGCCACCTCCAGCGCGATTTTCCCCAGTGCCGATTTGATGGCGACCTCCCAGGCAGAGACGACGCTGACGAGTATTTCGTCCGAATTCTCGATCGCGCCGCGTGCTTCCCGCCCCAGTCGGGTGTTGTCCTCGCTCCACCAGAGAAAGGCGTGGGTATCGAGAAGTAATCTCACGTCGAACCGCCGTCCGGCGCATCCTCCAGATCGTCCTCTTCCCCAATGAATGCCTTCAAGATGCCATCGGGCAGAGGATCGTCAAAATCATCCGATACCCAGATCTTGCCCTTCAAAGCACCGGGCTTCCGCGGCTCACGGACACTCTGAAGCGGAACGAGCCGCGCCTTGGGCTCACCTGATTTCGCGATGATGATCTCTTCCCCATCCGCGGCCCGCTCCACCAGCTTCGACAGGTGGGTCTTCGCTTCGTAGAGATTGAATGTATCGGACATTTGCTCGATGCGATCAGGGGGGCGATGGATGCTCGCCTCTGCGGACATGGCGAACCCGAACAAATCTACTCCACGTCCTGCGCTTGGTCAAGTTGGTCAAGCGGCCCCGCACCGGTTGCCAGACGACCTGGGATGACGGTAGATTTTGCAATTCGGATAGTTTCTGTTCCAGTAAGAACCAGCAATGACACAGACCCTCGAGACCGGCGAAAAAATCCGCATCACGCTACCCGATGGCTCGACGCGCGAGTACGCGGGTGGCACGACGGTAGGCGAGATCGCGGCGTCCATCGGGCCCGGTCTCGCCAAGGCGGCGCTCGCGGGGAAGGTTGACGGCGAGCTGGTGGACCTGGATCGCCAGCTCGAGAGCGATGCGGCTATAGAGATCGTCACGAATCGTAGCCCTGAGGCGCTGGAGCTGCTGCGGCATTCGGCCGCACACGTCCTGGCCACAGCCGTCCGTGAGCTGCGGCCGGAGGCGAAAATCGGCTTCGGGCCCGCAATCGAGGACGGCTTCTACTACGATTTCGAGGTCGACCGCCCGTTCACGCCGGAAGAGCTGGACGAGATCGAGAAGGGGATGAAGGCGGTTGCAGCGCGCGACGACGCCTTCGAGCGCCGGGTAGTTAACGTCGCGGAAGCGCGGGAGCTATTCGCCGACGATCCGCTCAAGCTGGAGCGGCTCGGAGAGTTCGGCGACGACGAGGTCATCACCGTCTACCGCAACGGCCCCTTCCTGGATCTGTGCCGCGGTCCGCACCTCCCGTCTACTGGCCGACTTGCGCACTTCAAGCTGCTGAACGCCGCCGGCGCCTACTGGCGAGGCGACGAGAAGCGGCAGATGCTCCAGCGCATTTATGGTACGGCGTTCTTCTCGAAGGGCGATCTCGAGCAGCATGTGACTCGCCTGGAGGAGGCTCGTAAGCGCGATCACCGGCGCCTGGGCCGTGAGCTGGACCTGTTCCAGTTCCATCCTGTGGCACCGGGCGCGGCGTTCTGGACGCACCGCGGCACGACAATCTACCACGCGCTCGTCGACTGGATGCGCGAGGTGCTGGTCCGCAATGGCTATCAGGAGATCAAGACGCCACTTCTGTACAACAAGTCACTGTGGGAGATTTCCGGGCACTGGGGTAAGTACCGCGAGAACATGTTCCTCGTGCAGGATAAGGAGACGGGTGAGCACGATTCGTCGCTCAAGCCCATGAACTGCCCGTCGCATCACCTGTACTACGATTCCAGACGTCACTCATATCGTGAGCTTCCTGTGCGCTACGCCACGCAGGATGTGCTTCACCGCAATGAGATCTCCGGCGCGCTCTCCGGCCTTACGCGCGTGCGCCAGTTTCAGCAGGACGACGCGCACGTCTATCTGGCAGAGGACCAGATCGAGGCCGAGGTCAAGCGAATGGTGGCGCTGATCGACTACTTCTACGGCGCGCTCGGGCTGGAGTACACGGCGAAGTTCGCGACGCGCCCGGAAGTCCGCATCGGCGGCGACACGCTCTGGGACCGGGCTGAGGAGTCGCTGCGCAGCGCACTCGATGCGACCGAGCTCAGCTACGAGTTGAAGCCAGGCGACGGAGCTTTCTACGGCCCGAAGATAGACTTCGATGTATCGGATTCTATCGGACGGACGTGGCAGCTCGGCACTATTCAGCTCGACTACAACGCGCCAGAGCGCTTCGAGCTCAAGTACGTGGGCGAGGACAACCAGGTGCACCGTCCGGTGGTGATTCACCGCGCCATATTCGGGTCGTTTGAACGTTTCATCGCCATTCTCATCGAGCATTTCGCCGGTGCGTTCCCCGTCTGGCTGGCGCCCGTGCAGGTAGCTGTGCTCCCGATATCCGACGACCAGGCGCCGAGCGCCCACGAGCTGGCGCGGGAGCTGCGCGATGCGGGGCTGCGTGCCGAAGTCGACGACCGCAACGAGACATTGAACTACCGTATCCGCGAGGCCGAAACGCAGAAGGTGCCGTATATGGCGGTGGTCGGTGCGCGCGAGGCTGACGCGGGAACAGCGGCGGTGCGGGCTAGAGGAGCGGGTAAGAAGCAGGTTGTCCTGCCCCGCACGGCACTTGTTGCCCAGGTCGCCGAGCAAGCCAGGAGTCGTACACTGGAAATCGGCGTTGACCCCGCAGCTTGACGGCTGGTCGGAACATTGGTAGATTCCTGCGGAAAATTTTGGCGAAGTGGGGACCCGCGGGTCCCTCACCTTTCGGCTCGCTGAAGAAATGCGATGCTGCAGGGTCCTCGAAGCACTGGCGCCCTCCCTCGATCGGGGAGGAGCGTTCGCGTTTGGGCGGACTCACATTGGGTTCGCCCTTGCTTTTTACCTTGTCGGAGATCCCGAGCCATCAACGAGAGAACACGAATAAACCAGCAGATCCGGATCAGCCCGGTACGAGTCATCGATCCGGAGGGGGAGCAGCTTGGGATCCTGCCTATCGAGAAGGCGATCGAGGCAGCGGAGGAACTGGGGCTCGACCTGGTAGAAGTGGCGCCAATGGCGCGGCCTCCCGTCTGCCGGATAATGGACTACGGCAAGTTCAAGTACGAAGAGCAGCGAAAGGCGCGTGACGCGCGCAAGAAGCAGCACCATGTACAGGTAAAGGAAGTCAAGATGCGGCCGGGCATCGAGGACCACGACTTCGAGTTCAAGACGCGGCACGCGCGCCGCTTCCTGGAGGAGGGGAACAAGGTCAAGCTGACGATGATGTTCCGAGGTCGTCAGATGGCCCACCCGGAGCTCGGGCGAGAGGTGCTCGAGCGGGTTGTGGAGGAGATTGCCGACGTGGGGAAGGTCGAGTCGTCGCCGACCATGGAAGCGCGCAGCATGACGATGGTCCTCGCGCCGCTCAAGACATGATCAGATTTTAGGTTACCGGAACGGAAAGGAACAGCATGCCGAAGATGAAAACGCACCGCGGTGCGGCCAAGCGATTCAGGAAGACCGGCTCGGGTAAGTTGAAGCGTGGGCACGCGATGACGAGCCATATTCTCACGAAGAAGACATCGAAGCGTAAACGCTACCTGCGCCAGTCGGCGCTGGTCGCCAAGTCGGACGAGAAGCGGATGAAGCGCCTGATCCAGGCCTGAGCACCACCACCGCTAGATTACTAACCTGGTCGGGAGTTGAGAAATGCCACGCGTAAGCACGAATGTAGCGCGCCTGAAGCGCAGGAACCGGATCATGAAGGAAGCCAAAGGCTACTTCGGGCGCCGGAAGAATCTGTACAAGACCGCGAAAGAAGCCGTCGAGCGCGGCTGGCGGTATTCATATCGGGACCGGAAGAATCGCAAGCGCGAGTTCCGCAAGCTCTGGATCGTCCGGATCAATGCGGCCGCTCGACAGCACGACCTCTCGTATTCGCGATTCATGAACGGCCTCAAGCTGGCGGAGATCGATCTGAACAGAAAGGTCCTCGCCGACCTGGCGATCCGGGATGCGAACGCATTCGCCCAGCTCGCCGAGGCAGCCAAGGCCAAGCTCGGCTGAGTTCCCGGTCGAGTTGTCCAAAGGAAGCGGCGCCAGGATCATCATCCTGGCGCCGCTCGGCTTTTGGGGGTAGCCAAAAGCGTCGTGGAGCCGCAGATTGCGTCATCCCTTCTCGAATTATCGAGAGCGGCTTTTTTGTCTGGATGGTAATCAATGTCTAATGATCTTCTGAATAGCCTCGTTGACCTCGAAACCGAAGGGGGACGGGCGATCGACGGAGCTCAGACTGCGGATGAGCTCGAGCGGCTTCGGGTAGAGCTACTCGGCCGGAAGGGTCGGCTTACCGCGATTCTCCGCGGACTCGGGCAGCTCACGCCTGAGCTTCGGCCGCGTGTGGGCGCCGAGGCCAATCGGGTGAAGGAAGCGCTCTCCGCAAGGCTGGACGAGCGGATGCTGGCCATGCAGTCCGGCAATGCGGCGCGGACCGGACCCGGGATAGATCTGACGATGCCGGGGCGCGCCCACTGGCGCGGTGGCGTTCATCCCGTAACCATAGTCGTGGATGAGATATGCGAGATTTTCCGTGACCTGGGCTTCGCGCGGGTCCAGGGTCCCGAGGCGGAGACGGTAGAGTATAATTTCGAAAAGCTCAACACGCCGCTGGACCACCCCGCCGCGGATATGCACGATACCTTCTTCCTGGGAGAAGGGATCGTGCTCCGAACGCATACATCACCTATGCAGGCGCGTGTGATGGAAGAGTTCGCGCCGCCAGTACGCGTGGTCGTGCCGGGTACCGTCTACAGGCGAGACTCGTTCGACGCCTCGCACGCACCCGGCTTCGAGCAGCTCGAAGGGCTCGCGGTGGATGAGGGGATTACTTTCGTAGATTTCAAGGCCACCATCTCCGAGTTCGCCCGCCGCTTCTTCGGTCCCGGCACAAAAACACGATTCCGACCCTCCTACTTTCCGTTCACCGAACCTTCCGCTGAGGTGGATGTATCCTGCCAGATCTGCGAAGGAGCAGGATGCAGCGCCTGCAAACGCACTGGTTGGATGGAGATAATGGGAGCGGGCATGGTGGATCCCGCGGTCTTCGAGGCCGTCGGATACGACCCGGAGAAATACACTGGTTTCGCATTCGGGATGGGACCCGCGCGCATCGCGATGCAGCGATACCGAATCCCGGATATACGGCTGTTCTACGAGAACGACGTACGGTTTCTGGAGCAGTTTGGATAAACAGAAGCTATCGGCTATCAGCTATCAGCTATCAGCTATCAGCAGGGATTAGCTGGAGTCTGTTAGCTGATAGCTGTTAGCTGATAGCTGATAGCTCACATGAACATCTCATATAGCTGGCTCAAAGACCTCGCTCCTAGCATAACCGATTCGCCGCATGAGCTTGCCGAGCGTCTCGGGATGCTGGGTGCACCTGTCGACGAGCTGATCGAACTGGGCGAGGGTCTCTCGGATATCGTGGTTGCCCGGGTCGACGAAGTCCTTCCCCATCCCAACGCCGACAGGCTTCGGATCTGTGTGGTCCGTGGGGGCAGCGACGATGCGCTGCAGGTGGTTTGCGGCGCGCCAAACGTGGTTGCCGGCGGTTATTATCCGTTCGCGCCGGTCGGGGCTACGCTTCCAGGCGGAATGACTATCCGGAAGGCGAAGCTCAGGGGGGAGGCATCGGAGGGAATGCTGTGCTCCGCGCGTGAGCTGGGGCTGGGGCGTGACGCCGATGGGCTCATGACGCTAACGGGGGAGTGGTCTCCCGGCGCCCCGCTCATCGAGGCGCTGAGTCTCGACGACGCCAGGCTGGTGCTGGATATAACGCCGAACAGACCGGACCTCCTATCTCACCTCGGCGTGGCGCGTGAGCTGGCACCGCGCGGCGCGGCCGATGCCGCGCTGCCCGCGCTCCCTGGCGGATCACCGGTCGAGCTACGCGCTGATCGCGCGGGAGTCGACGGTGAGATTGACGGCGTAGATCTGTCGATCAAGGATCAGGAGGGCTGCCCGCGCTACATGGCGGCGGTCGTTCGTGGTGTGGCAGTCGCGCCATCGCCCGAATGGCTGGCCTCCCGCCTGCGCGCGGTCGGTGTGCGGCCTATCAATAATGTCGTCGATGCGACGAACTACGTTCTCATGGAAGTCGGTCAGCCGCTCCATGCGTTCGACCTGGAGCGCATCGATGGGCCCGCGATAGCCGTCAGGCGCGCGAAGGACGGAGAGCGGATCCGCACTCTGGATGGCGTGGATCGCAAGCTTCAGCCGAATATGCTGGTAATCGCCGACCGCAGCAGGCCCGTCGCCGTGGCCGGGGTGATGGGAGGGGCCGACACCGAAGTGACTGATGCGACGACGGATCTGCTCATAGAAGGCGCCCTCTTCGATGAGCGCACGGTTCGCAGCACCGCACGGGAGCTCGGGCTATCCACCGATGCGTCTTATCGCTTCGAGCGTGGCGTCGACGCCGACGGTCTGCCGCGCGCGCTCAGCCGTGTAGTCGAGCTCATACTCGCCGTCGCTGGCGGAGTGGCCGCGCCTGGGATGGCTGACCTCTACCCGCAGGTACGGATCCTGGACGTGGTAACCGTGCGCACGCAAACGGTGGCGCGGGTGCTGGGCCTTTCGTTATCTAGCGGCGAGATTAGCGATTTGCTCAAACCCATCGGGTTCAAAGTAGCAGGTGACTCAGAAATGCGAGTCACGGTGCCGGGATTTCGACCTGATGTTACCCGTGAGATAGACGTCATCGAGGAGATCGCGCGCAGGCACGGCTACGATGCATTCCCCGAGAGTCTACCGGCTTTCAGGCCTGGGAACACACCCGAAGATCCCCGCGTGGCGGTGGAGAAGCGGGTACGTGAGCGGCTCACGGGCTGGGGATTCCTCGAGGCACGTACCACTGCCTTCGCGCCAGCGTCCGATATTCGCGTTCCTCTGCTGAACCCACTGTCAGCCGAGGAGAGCCACCTCCGAGACCTGCTGGCGCCCGGGCTCCTGCGAAGGCTCGAGTACAACTGGTCGCATGGCCTCAGAGATATCCGGCTCTTCGAGATCGGCACAGTCTTCCTTCCCGGTGCGCCGGGCGGCTTGCCTGTGGAACAGAGCCGGGTCGCCGCTGTGTTTACGGGCCGGCGTACACCGCCGCACTGGACCGGCGACAACGAGATCTGGGATATCTGGGACCTCAGCGCTCTGCTGTCCGAATTGGCGGGTGAACTTGGCG
>DASSKB010000169.1:0-55401 GCA_035690925.1 Longimicrobiaceae bacterium | reverse complement strand
CGGGTTTGCATCTGCGGCGGACGGCGCCTTGTCCGGCTCGCCTTGTCCCGGCGCCGTTTCTGTTACTTCTTCCGGAGGATCGGGGTCGATCTCGAGCTTGCGCTTCAGCAGTTGTCCGGCAACCTGGCTTACCTCCTCGAGCGCCTGCCGCAGGACCATATAATTTGGTGCCTCACCACCGAACTTCTCGCTTCCGATCTCATCGAGAGCGGCGAGGGCGGTCAGCGCAGCGTCCAGATCGGAAACCAACTCCTTGTACCACGCTTTCGGGGTTTCACCGAACGCCGCGTCGAACTCTTCGGGGGTAAGCTTTCCCTCGGAAAGAGCGTTGTTGCGCGCGGCCTTCTTATCGTCGTCGAACTCCGTTTCTTCTTCCGGTGGAACTCTGCGGGACTCCTTGTACTGGAAGAAATTGTGGCCCCCGGCGTCGAGCGGCACCGACTTGACCGCTACATCGAGATAATTGGCAATCCACTCGAGAGGGACGGCGCGGAACTCTGCATCGTCATCTTCCAGTTCCGGATACAGATGATCCCAGAACCCGTCGAGGAGCGCGCGGAGCAGCTCGAGACCTTCGGTCAGGCCAGCCAAACCCCGTCGGCGCAGCAGGGCCTCGGTGAGCCAGGCGGCCAGCTGCAGGTCCTTCGATCGCGTCGCGAGCGCCTCGCTCGTGAGCTTTATCACCAGCGGATAGTCGGCCGTCTTACGCTCGATCTGCCAATCGCCCTGCGGAACATCAGCATCCTCGGTGCGCGCCTGCTTGATGCGATCGTAGATCGGATCATAACGAAGGTTCGCACCCGCGGGATTGTCGCCCGCGATAGGCTCCAGTAGACTGCTGATCATCGACATGAAAGATCCATCAATCGTGCGGAGTGAGCGCAGTGGACAATTCCAGCTCCCGCAGCTCGAGTATGGGCACAGGCTCGCCATCCACAATGAAGAGCTTCTGTCCGACCGGAACCGGCGTGCCGTCTTCCAGCTCTTCCCAATCGGTTACCCGGCCGAGCTTCACGTCGGAATCAGGATTACGGTAGGCGAGCGGCGTGAGAACCGGGAGGAGCACCTCGCCCAGGTCCAGCTCGGTAAATTCCGGGCCCGGTTGAATCCTGGCGGGCGCCCAGAGCAGATCGCGGAGGCGCTGTGGCGGCTGCATCTGGATAGACGCGATATGCTCCAGCGGGATCCAGGTGTACTGGCCGGCGGCAAAGACCTCTAACCGCGCGCCTATCCGGGGGTCGGCGTCCGAAAGTGATTCAAAAGCCACTCCGTTGAGCGTTCCTGAAAGCCCGTCGTTCGCCTCCGTTTTTGGGAATGCCCCATCCTGGAACATCTCTCGACGCGTACGTTCAGCGTGAAGGGCGCTACGATAGAGCCATGCGCCCATCTCGGCGTCACGACTACTCCCGGCTATGACTTCGAGGTGCTTCTCCGCGCGATCGAACTCGCCAGCGAAGCAGAGGAGTTCGAACAGAAAAGTTCGGCGCCGAACGTCGGTAGGATCATCCCGAAGATCGGCGCCGAGCGCAGCTATGGCCTCGTCGAGCTTTCCGGCTTCAAATAATGCTTGTGCCTTCAATGCGAGACCTCCAATGATTAGCGGCTACTTGCTGACGGTCGTGATATCCCAGCTACCAACGACCGGCTTCGGTGCGACCGCACCCTGCACGGCCTGTGGCGTATGTGTGATGGTCACCTTACCGAAGGCGAGGGACATGCTCTCGGTGGGTGTGTCGTCGCCACCAGTGCTTCCCGACCACTGAATCGATTCGATGTAGCAGTTCTCGAACTCGTAGACCAGATACGGCACTGCCTTATCGCCGCCGGCTTTCTGGAGAGTTACGGTGGCCTTCGGGAAGTGCTTGCCCGAGGCGCACGCCTGGAATAGCGTGGGACTCGCCGCGTCGGACTGCTTCATGAGGTTGAACGCGCTGACACTGGCGCGACCGGCACCGCCGCCACCGCTGGCAGAGCCGATGGTCGTGGGATTGCTTACACCAAAGCTGAAGCTGAGAATTTCCAACTGCTTCTCAAAACCCGCCCTCGTCGACTCTCCGACTACTCCCTCCAGCTTCAGAAACGCATCGAACATATCTTTTCTCCTGTGAGTGTGGTGAAATGGGAACTACGTAAAGCGCTTCTTATCAGGACGCGGGAGCGGGTAGATCCGCGACAAGGCGCATCGAGACGCTCAACTCGTCCAGCTGGAAATGCGGGCGGAGGAAGGCCACCGCGCGGTACGCGCCCGGCTTGCCTGGAACCTCCATCACCTCGATGCGGGCTTCACGCAGGGGACGCTTGGCCTTCACGTCGGCCGACGCGTCATCATTCCCCACAACATAATTTGTGATCCACCGATTAAGGAAAGCCTCAGCTTCGCCACGTGACATATAGCCGCCGATCTTGTCGCGCATCATGGCCTTCAGGTAGTGCGCGAACCGCGACACGGCGAAGATGTAAGGGATCTGAGCCGATATGCGGGCGTTGGCAGTAGCCGCATCGGTGTCGTAGACCTTCGGCTTCTGAGCCGACTGGACGCTGAAGAAGGCTGCCTTCGGGGTTCCCTTGCAATGGACGAGCGGAGCGAATCCGAGGTCGGCCAGCTCCTTCTCGCGACGATCGGTTACCGGAGTCTCCGTGGGGCACTTCATGGCGATATCGCCGGAATCCGTGCGGAAGTTATGCACCGGAAGTCCCTCGACGAGTCCGCCGCTTTCGACGCCGCGGATCGTCGCGCACCATCCATGTTTGGCGAATGCCTGCGTCACCCGTGCACTCAGAGCCCAGGCGGAGTTGCCCCAGAGATATTTGTCGTGCTCCGTGCCGTCAACCTTCTCGTCGAAGTCGAAGGCATCGACAGGCACGGTATCCCGGCCGTACGGGTCGCGCAGGAGCATTCTGGGCGCGGTGAGCGCGACGTATCTTGAATCATCGCTCTCCCGGAACGCCTTCCACTTCGCGTACTCGCTGGTATCGAAAATCTTGGCGAGATCGCGAGGCGCGTCCAGCTGGGTGAAGCTGTCCAGGTTGAACATCTCGGTCGACGCGGCCGTGAGGAACGGAGCGTGAGCCGCGGCTGCGACCTGCGATACCTTCTCGAGCAGCTCGATGTCCTGACCGCCGCGGCCGAACTCGTAATCGCCCATGAGCGCGCCGAACGGGGCGCCGCCGAACACTCCGAACTCCTCTTCGTAGACCTTCTTGAAGAGTGCGCTCTGGTCGAATTCTGGCGCGCGCTGGAGATCTCGCAGGAGCTCCTTCTTGCTGGCGTTGAGCACCTTGATTTTGAGCATCGCGCTGGTCTCCGATTGGGAGAGCAGATACTTCAGCCCGCGCCAGGTCCCCTCCAGCTTCTGGAACTCGGGATGGTGCATGATCTCGTTGAGCTGGATCGAGACGAGGTGGTCGATCTGCGCTATGCGCGCGTTCAACATCGACTCGGTGTCGGGGTTGAAGGTGATGGTACCTTCGAGCACCTCGGAGACGAACTGCTTGATCATGTCCTTGCCGCGCTCCCGCTGCGGAGCCTCGGACCCGAACCGACCCTCTTCGACAATCTGATCCAGGAGACCCAGCTCGGTTGCCTCCGCAGCGCCACCCTGGACTTCGGCTTCAGTCTTCGCCATCAGATCCTCCTCCAGACTCGAGTTCAGTCTTCAGCTTGCCTAACTTCTCCTCATCACTGAGCGTCGCCTGAAGGATCTCTTCGAGCTTATCGTTGCCCTGAAGGCTACCGCGAAGGTCCGCCAGCTGCTGTCTCAGATCCAGAAGCTTTGCCAGAGGGTCCACCTGGCGGGCGACCCGGTCGGGCGAGAAGTCGTCGAGACTCTCGAACTTCAGATCGACCCCGATCTTGCCGGCTTCAGGATCGTCAGTGAGAAGATTGTCTACCTTGAACGCCAGGTGGGGCTTCATGCTCTTGAGGACGTCATCGAAGTTGTCGGGGTTGACCTCGATGAACTTGCGCTCTTTCAACTTCGCCAGAGGTTCCTCCGGTTGCCCGGTGAAATCGCCCAGCACGCCCATGACGAAGGGAAGCTCCTTCATTTCAACCGCGCCTCCGGTCTCCACATCGTAGCTGATGTGGACACGAGGAGCGCGGACTCGCTCCAGCTTTTTGTGGATACCTTCTGCCATTGGAATCTCCTAATGTGGCAGTTCGAGGAGGGGTTGGGACCGGTAGATAGGACAGACAAACGGGAGCTTAGCCATGGGTGCTAAATCTGTCAAGGCGCCTCAGCGAGTTTGTCGGTTACGGTAGTTGCTGACCAGTGGCCTTGCCGGACCCGGCGGTTCGCTTAGGTTACCGACTCGACCTCCGCCAGGTTTTATCTATCCGCTCCCGGCCGTGATAACCACGGCTCGATCTGCTTTCTCCGGAAATCGACGGCCCATGAGGCAAATGCAGAGGGTACTCTGGACCAAGGGCGTCCTCCTGAGCCCCCAGCATCTCCAGATGCAGGATCGCTTTCTGGAGGATCTCGTCGGCTTCCAGATGTCGTCGCTGCGGTCCTTCCCGTGGGGATTCAGCCGGCTGGAGATAGATCGTGAGGCGCTAGCTGGCGGATCGCTTGCGCTGCGGGCGGCCCGGGGGATTCTACCTGACGGATTACCGTTCGACATGCCGGGTGCCGACACGCTTCCGGCGCCCAAAGCGATCGAGGATTACTGGGAGCCTGATGCGGAATCGCTCGACATCTACCTGGCAATACCCGAGAATCGTCCGGGCGGCAACAACGTCTCCGGGTCGCGATACTCAGTCGACGTGGTCATGCGCCGCGATGAGAACACCGGGCTCGCCGAGAAGCCCGTCCAGGTCGCGAGGAAGAACTTTCGACTGGCTGCTGAAAGCGAATCGGAGGAGGGGAATACAACGCTGCGGGTGGCGCGGATCAACCGCAATCCGGCCGGTGGCTTTCAGCTGGACCCCCACTTCATCCCTCCGCTGATCGACATCGGCGCGAGCGAATACATCCAGGCCATTGCGCGCCGTCTGGTCGAGATACTCATCGCCAAGAGCAGCGCACTTTCCGGTACCCGCCGCCAGCGGAATCAGAGCCTGGCGGACTTCGGCGTGTCCGACGTGGCCAACTTCTGGCTCCTGTACACCGTCAACACTCACCTGCCGGAATTGCGGCACCTGTTCGAGACGCGCGGCGGCCACCCTGCAGATCTCTATACGGGGATGCTCGGTCTGGCGGGAGCCCTCACTACCTTTTCGGCAACGCTACATCCGCGCGCGCTACCGGCATACGATCATACCGACCTCGGGAAATGCTTTTCCGAGCTGGATGAAATGATCAGGGAGCTTCTGGAGACGGTGGTCCCGGCAAACCACGTCACATTGCCGCTCCGGGAAACAGAGTCGTCGGTGTATGCCGCGGCGATAGATAAGGATACCTATTTTTCGGCGACCCGGTGGTATCTCGCGGTCAGAACCGACAGCAAGCCGGACGAGCTGTCGCGGAAGGCACCGCAGCTGCTCAAGGTGAGTTCAGGAGACAGGATAGAGCGTCTGATCCGGCAGGCATTGCCGGGCATCCGGATTCAGCACACGCCCGATCCGCCCGGCTCGCTCCCGCTCAAGCTGGATTATCAGTACTTTCTGCTGGATCGGTCCGGCGAAGATTGGGAGGCTATCAGGGCCGCGCGCAATCTGGCGGTCTACGTACCGTCCGACTTTCCGGAGCCGCGGCTCGAGCTGGTTATCCTGCTACCGGCAGGCGATCGCTAATTTGCGGGGAAGCGGGCGCTGCCGGCGCCTGCGCCTCGGCAACCGAGGTCGAATCGGCGACCGGCGCCTCGCCATCAGCAGGTGAGTCCGCGGGCCTGAGTGCAAAGTAGACCACGAGCGCCAGCGCAGCGAGAAGCGCGATAGCGACGCCTATCAGGAATACGACTGGTGATCGCGATCCAGCGCTGGCGCTATGGCTTTCAGATGCGGGAGCGCTAGAGGGCTCAGGAGCAACCGCCTCGGGTGGCGCCTGCTGGGGCGGAGGGGATGCAGCGGAGATAATGCGAGTGAAATCGCTGGGCCCGGATGGCGGCGGGGGTTCAGGTGGCCGTTCGCCCTCTGCGCCGGGCCTCAGGTACGATGGCAGCTCCTGTACCCCGTCAGGAGTCTGCGCGGCGGGCGGAGGTGTGGGGGGCGGGGGCGGCGAATCGGGTACGCTCGGCGGTGGCGTCGACCCGCCGCGTAGCCGGTCCAGATAATTCTCCCCGGCTTCCTCCTGACGACGCCCCGGATCAGGAGATTTCGGAGATTGAGTCTCTTCCGGGCGGGTATCCGATCGGTAATCCGGCAGCGGCGGTGGCGGTGGCGTGGCGGGTGGCGGCGATGCGCCTTCGGCTGGCGGTTGAGGAGTCGCTTTGAACAACCCGGTGAATCCCATCCCGTCCGGGATGGCGGGTTCGGGTGCATCGCTCTTTTCCGACGGCCGGTCCTCGGGTTTCGTGAGGCCCCGGAATAGTTGTGTGAACTCGCCTGGTGCGGGCTTCGACTCTGAGGCTGGGGTGGTTGTGGCGGATGGAGGTACGTCGGCCGCCGTTTCCAACCAGGCGCGCAGCGAGATGAAGTCGAAGATGAAGCGGGTGATAAGCACCGGCTCACCGTCGACCTCGGTGAGCTCGATCACCCTCCGCTTTTCTGACGGAGCAAGCCGGTCCAGTCGGCTGAGGAGCCAGCGGCGCTCGTCGGCGGGAGTGCCAGCCAGGAAATGGATCATAACGACCGCACCCGTATCGGCCATGGCGTGAAAGCTCCGCTCATCGCCTTCGGTGATCTGCTTCAGTATTTTGTATCTGGCCTGGAACTCTTCGCTGGTCATGATCGGGAGATTGCTGGAGTCGTGGCTCGGCAGCGAGAGCACGAGCGGATGTGGGCTCGTCCGGAATATACTACCGTATCGTAAGGTCCGTGGAAACCACCCCACTCTCAGGCGATGGCTCGACGATAATGCAAACTATACTGGCAATGGCGAGCGAATTCGTAGCTCGGGGCAACCTTGATCGGAGGCGCGCATGAAATCCCTCTCCCGCGTAGTCTGGAGCGAGGGAATGCACCTCTCCCAGCACCACTTCCAGGCGCAGGGTCGCCACTTTACGGATCTTGCGACGTTCACCGTAGGCAGCCTCTTCTTTAAGCCGTATGGCCTGTCGGGGTGCGGGCTGGATGCGGAAGCGCTCCTGAACGGCACCGTATCCATAACGCACGCGCAGGGGCTAATGCCGGACGGTATGGCATTTGATTTTCCCGTAGACTCCACACCCGACCCGCTCGGGATAAGGGACCTTTTCTCGCCCACCAACGACAGCGAGCTGGTATCGCTGACCATTCCGGCGTACCGTCCAGGAGAACGCAACTGCGCGAACGGGAGCACCGCCGGTCGGTCGAGTCTGCGGTACCGCGCGCTTACCCGCCAGGTAACCGACGAGAGCACAGGCGCCGACGAAAAGCCAATCGCGTTCGCAGGCAAGAACTTCAGGCTCGTTCTGGGCACAGTCGATGACGAGGATCTTGTGTCCCTTCCGCTCGCGCGCGTCAGGCGTGACGGATCCGGCAACTTCGTCTACGACCAGACCTACGTGCCACCCTGCACCCAGATCGGTGCGAGTGCCAGCCTCATGCAGCTGCTCAGGCGGCTTATAGAATTGCTCGATGGCAGGGCCGACGCCATACGAGCTGAGCGTCAGGAATCTCACGAGTCTCTGGCAGACTACGCTTCTCGGGAGATTGCCAGCTTCTGGCTTTCACATGCCATCCATTCGAGCCTTGCGCCGCTGCGGCAACATCTCCGATCCGGAAGGAGCCACCCGGAGCAGCTTTTTGTGGAGATGGGACGGCTGGCGGGGGCACTCTGCACGTTTTCCATGCACTCGCACCCGCGCGATCTGCCGGTCTACGACCATGACGATCTTGGCGGTTGTTTCAGCGGCCTCGAAGCTCATATCCGTGAGCATCTGGAAGTCATTTCACCTTCGAATTGCATAACCGTTCCGCTGGGTCTGGCGGAGGAGTCGCTCTACGTGGGCGCGGTAACTGACAGCCGCTGCTTCGACGCGTCCCGATGGTATCTGGGGGTCCGCTCAGACGCAGGCCAGGGTGAGGTCATATCTAGCGTGCCCCGGCTCGTAAAGATCTGCTCGGCCCAATTTATCTCTCGTCTGGTCAAAGAAGGCCTGCCTGCGCTCAGCCTCGACCACGTGCAATCGCCTCCTCCGGAGCTCTCGCCGCGCCCCGGGACGCAGTATTTCAGCATCGGCAAGACGCTCCCGGGCCATGGCGGATCCGCGGAGCAGGCGCCTTGCTGGAAGGCGATTCTCGCATCCGGTGAGGTCGGCATATACGTTCCTGCTTCCATCCCCGATCCGGAGATGGAACTGCTGGTGGTGCTGGAGTCGTGATGCTTTCATCCGTGCCGGCCCACTCTGAATCTCGATCATCCCCGATATGATCACAGCAACACCCGACCCGTCCACCGACCCATCGTCCCGGCCCTCGAACGCGCAGGCGCGCGGGGCGCTTGCCCGAGCGCTACAGGAGCCGTTCACCGTGGCCATTCGCGTTCGAGCCAACAGACAGGTAGCCACCGACGCCGAGTCCTTCCGAGCTCACATAAAGCAGCTGCTCGGCGCGGCCGATCAGGACGCGCGCCGCGCTGGCTACGATAGGGATTATGTCAAGTTGGCCGTATATGCGTTCATAGCTTTTCTGGACGAAAGCGTGCTGAACTCCAACCAGCCGATGTTCGCGAGTTGGCCAAGACAGCCGCTCCAGGAGGAGATTTTTGGCGACCACGTTGCCGGAGAGACATTCTTCCGATACCTCCATGATCTACTGGGCCGCCAGGACTCCGAAGAACTTGCGGATGTTCTCGAGGTGTTTCAGCTGTGCATCCTGCTCGGCTTCCGCGGGAAATTTGGAGCCGGAGATCCCAGCGGGCTTCAGAACTTCACTGCTGCCGTCGACGAGAAGATCGTGCGGATCAGAGGCGGGCGCGCGCCCATATCGCCAGCGTGGTCGCGCCCCGCGAATGAGTTTACCGCCCCAGCGGCGGATCCATGGATCCCGCGCCTGGCGATAATCGCCGCCGGCACGCTCATATTGACACTCTGCCTGTACGTGGTATTCCGCCTGATGCTTCATTCGGACGTGGCCGATCTGGAGGCTATGGCCACTCAACTGATCAGGTAATTGGATGTCTTATGAATAGTAAGCTGCGCTGGCCGCTGTCGATCGGCACCTTCCTGCTCTTCGTGCTGGGCGCTTGGGCGTCAATCGCCCTGCTCGACCTTTCGGGCGGCGACGCCTGGTTGCTTGGCGGCGGCCTGGTGGTTCTCGGAATCGTCGCAGCCGCGCTGGTATTCATGTACCTGCGCGGGGCTAAGGCCCCTCCACAGGAAGGTAAGGATGGGATTGGCGATGAGGTCGACGCGAGGATTGCGGCGGCACGCGCGACGCTATCGGGCGCACGCCTCACGGGGACGAACAAGCTCGGCAAGCTCCCGGTATTACTGGTTCTTGGGCCGAGCGGAGGCACGAAGACAACCGCAATCACCCGC
Organism: Longimicrobiaceae bacterium; assembly: GCA_035690925.1. Lineage (GTDB taxonomy): Bacteria > Gemmatimonadota > Gemmatimonadetes > Longimicrobiales > Longimicrobiaceae > DASSKB01. The sequence continues at coordinate 45,840 of DASSKB010000169.1, read as the reverse complement.
TCCGGGCTCGATCCCGAGCTGCTCGCGGGCGACGTTCATCGTGGTGACGAGGTTGTGCCCACCAGTGACCTCAACATCTGGTACGCTCAGGGAACTGTCTTCGTGGAGGCTGGCGGGGGATTTCTGGAGAAACCTTCGGGCATAGCGCGGATGATCCGCCATATCCAGCCGAGCCGGCTCGCGGCGACTTTCGGCCGGGGGGCACAGGCTCCCCGCGCCGCGCTGGTATGCTTCCCCTGTGACGAACTGCTCAAGCCGGGTAGTGGCGAGGCCGTTCCGGCTGCGGCGCGTAAGCTCCGTTCTGCGCTGGCCGAGCTGTCGCGGAAGCTCGGCATACGGCTGCCGGTGTACGTCCTGTTCACCAAGGCCGATCGCCTCCCCTACTTCGGCGATTACGTCCGCAGCCTCTCGCAAGCGGAAGCGAACGAGGTCCTGGGTACGACCCTCCCGATCCCGGCCGATCATGCCGCGGGCGCATACGCGGAGAAGGAGTCGCAAAGGCTCACCACTGCCTTTTCGGATATCTTCCGATCGCTTTCGCTGAAGCGTCTCGACGTACTTCCACGCGAAACGCAGGAAGACATCAAGGGCGGCGCCTATGAGTTTCCGCGCGAGTTCCGCAAAGCGTCGGGTCTGGCGGTGGAGTTCCTTCTGGAGCTCTGCAAACCGCAGCAGCTCAGCGCGAGTCCCTTCCTGCGCGGTTTCTACTTCACCGGTGTACGCGCCGTCATAGTAGGCGATTCAGCGGCGTCGCCCACTGCCGAGAACAATTTGCTGGGTCGCGGCGACGCCCTGGGCGCAACCTCGGTGTTCAACCCGAGCCTGCTCAAGGCTGCGCAACCTGCACCGGTCGCGCGCGGCTCCCGTAAGGTACCGGAGTGGCTATTCCTCAAGCGCGTCTTTGGCGACGTGATTCTCGAGGACAGGGCGGCCATGCGGGTCACCAGCGGCGGTACGCGGGTCAACCTGTTCCGGCGCGCGCTGCTCGCATCCGCCACCGTTTTGTTCCTGATCCTGTCGATAGGTCTGGCGACCTCGTATTTCAGCAACCGTTCGCTGATCAGAGAGGCTGTGAGCGCGACCAGCGAAGTAGAAGCTCTCGCGACCGACGGAGCGGGGTTGGCGTCGCTGGAAGAGCTGAGGCGGCTGGAGGAGCTTCGCGCGGAAACGGCGGAGCTCAGAGGCTACGAAGAGGAGGGCCATCCGTGGCGGCTCGGATGGGGACTCTACACCGGCTCCGCCATTCTGCCCGAGCTTCGCGGGCTCTACTTCGATCGCTTCGACGGGCTGATATGGAGGCGTACCCGTAGCGGGCTCTTCGCGTCACTGACCGACCTCCCGGAGAGCCCCGATGAGACGAGCAAATTCGGCCGAGCTTACGACGCCCTCAAGGCGCACCTGGTCACCACGAGTCACCCGCGAGAAAGCAGTTCGGCATTCCTGACGCCTGTGCTCCTGGAATTCTGGCGCGGAGCTGCGGAGCCGGATGAGGAGCGAATGGAACTGGTCAGGAACCAGCTGGACTTCTTCGCCGACGAGCTGCCGTTCGGAAATCCCTATACCGATGAGCCCCGCGCGGAAATGGTGGCTCGCACCCGCTCGTATCTGAGGCAATTTTCGGGGCCTGAACGATTCTACCGTGTCCTGATCTCCGAAGCATCAGCTGCCAATGAGGCTATCGCTTTCAATGAGCTCTACCCGGGCACGGAAGCGGTTATTCGTAATAGCTACGAGGTCCCCGGCGCCTTCACGGAGGACGGCTGGGAGTTCGTCCACGCCAGACTCGCCAACCTGGACAGCCTCTTCGCACGGGAAGACTGGGTTATCGGAGGGCAACCGATCACGCCCGAAGACCGCGCTCAGCTGGCCACGGAGTTACGGGCTAAATATGTGGCGGACTACTCCAATCAGTGGCAACAATTCCTATCATCGGCATCGGTCGTACGGCCCGCGGGAGCATCGGACGCCGCGCGAAAACTGGAGCGGCTGAGTGGCAATCAGTCGCCGCTGCTCGAAATGTTCGCGGTTGCCTCACGGAACACTGATGTCGACTCGACTACCGTCGGGAAGGCGTTTCAGCCCGTCCACCAGGTGATGCCGCCGGGCACAACTGACCGGTACATAGTCGACGCCAACAAGGCGTACATAGCGGCGCTGGGGAATCTGCACGCAGCTCTCGATCAGGTCGCGAGCGCGGCCGGCCCCGCGCGTGCCCAGGCGCTCATGCAGGCATCCGGCGTGGCCGACCGGGTCATGGCGGAGGCCCGAGTGCTGGCGCAGAACTTCAGCATTGAGGGTGACGCACAGGCTGTGGGAAGCACAGTCCAGCGCCTCATGGAGACACCAGTTTCAACGTCGGAAGCACTCATCGGCGCACTGCCATCCGCGGAGCTCAATCAGAAGGGCGCCGCATTCTGCCGATCGTTCGCACAGGCCGGCGCGAAGTACCCGTTCAATCCGCAGGCCGCCACCGTAGCGACCATAGACGAGGTGTCGCAGGTGTTCCAGACCGGCAACAGCGTGCTCTGGTCGTTTTATGACGAGACGCTACAGGATTTAATCGTTCGACAGGGTTCGCAGTATGGCGCCAGGGTAGGCGCAACACCTCGACCGAGTGCGGGATTCGTCGAGTTCTTCGGCCGAGCGGCGGCGGTCTCGGAGGCACTCTACGACGGCAGTGGCGGTGGTCCCTCGCTCACCTTCTCGCTACGCCCTCAGACCTCGAACGAGATTCCTGAAATCACGGTATCGATCGACGACCAGTCGCAGACGTTCACGCGCACATTTGCGGCGAGCAAGCGGTTCACCTGGAACGGGCCGCGCGCGCAGAGCGCTCGGATCACCGCTGATGTGGGCGGAACACCGGTCACAGTGTTCGAGGGCCAGGGCACATGGGCCGTCTTTCGCCTGTTCCAGCAGGCGCAGTGGGAGCGGCAGGCCAACGATCGCTATACTGTCCGGTGGCCGTTGCCCGGCGGTGGAACGCTCTCGGCTGAACTCATACTCGAGGCGGGAACTCCGCCGATCCTGATGCGAGATTATCTCGCGAGCCTCACCTGCACACCAACTATCGTTCGATGAAATTCAAAGCTTCAATCCGAAATATCGGGAGCGCCATATTGAGATCCGTACTGGCAGGTGGTGCTCTGCTGGTCGTGAGCTCATGCTTTCTCCTGGGATCCGATCCGCCCGCGGCGCCGGTCTCGTCGCCCTGGTCGGCACCGGGCACGGAGGCCAGACTCTACTACGACAATGGCGGCGGTATCCGCGACTCCATGAGAATGGTGATCCGTAACGCCGAGACATTCGACGAGGTCTGGGGACGCGCAACCGCTGGGCAGTCCTCACCCCCGGCCATGCCGACCGTGGATTTTGGCACGGAGATGGTGCTGCTGGTCGCGGCCGGGCGAATGACGCCGGACGATCAGATCCATGTGGACAGCGTCCGTGTGCACCGGGAACGAGGAGCGGATGGCGAGGTCGACGAATCGATGATGGTGCTGGTTCGGGTGACCGATGGGTGTGAGGATTTCAATGCCGCCGCCTATCCGCTGGAGATCGTTCGGGTGAGGCGGTTCGACGGGCCGGTCGTGTTCACCGAGCGAAGCGAGCCTGCCCCGACCTGCCCTGGGGCTTAGCCACACCGGCGCATGAGCGACTTACCGCAGGACCCGCTGGTCGGGACGATAATCGCCGGCCGATATCGCCTGATTGAAAAGCTGGGTGAAGGGGCGATGGGGGCGGTCTACCTCGGCGAGCACCTGAAGATCGGGCGGCGTGACGCCATCAAGGTTCTGCGTGACTCGATTGTGGGAGATCCTGAGGCAATAGCCCGATTCACGCGGGGTGCGCGCAATGTGTCCGCGATCCAGCATCCCAATGTTTGCTGTATTTACGATTTCAGCGATACGGCCGAGGGTCTGCCTTTTCTCGCCATGGAATTCATCCCCGGCGAAACCCTCCAGGACCTGCTCAAGCGGGAAACCGTGCTCCCGCTGGAGCGGGCGGTGCGGATTGCCGGGCTGGTCGCCGCCGGCCTCCAGGCCGCTCATGAGGCCGGTATAGTACATCGGGATCTTAAGCCGGCCAACATAATGGTCGCGCGGACGGCGGACGGTTCCGATGTAATCAAAGTGGTAGACTTCGATATCGCCAAGGGCTCGAGCGACGGCGAAGGCGCGGAAGTGACCCGACTGGGCTTTGTCGTGGGGACACCGGAATACATGAGCCCGGAGCAGCTGGCCGGTGACCGGCTGGACGGCACCAGCGACATCTATTCGCTGGCCCTCGTGCTCTTCCGCATGCTCACCGGGGCATTACCGTTCCGTGCGGAAACAACGCAGGACGTAATGATCGAGCGGCTCACGGAGAGGCCGCTCCCGCTCGATCAGGTTGCGCCGCGAGTCGATTGGCCGCCCGAGCTGCAACGAGTGCTGGATCACGCATTGGAACGTCGCCCCACCGATCGCCACGCTAGCGCTGCCGCATTCGCCACTGAGATCACACAGGCGGTCAGCGGCGACCGGACTCGGCAGAACGAACTTCCCGAGACTCGCATCTCGGGCGCGCGCACGGAACCCACGATTCGCGCGAAACTCCCGTCTGCGTGGAGGAAATGGGGGGTCGCGGCGGCCGGCGCAGCCCTGGTCGCCGTTGTCGTGGCGGCAGCATCGCTTATGAGAGGTACCGCGCCGGAGGAAGTTCCGGCCGCAATCCCGTCAGGGCTGGCCGAAGCGCCTCCGCCCGTCACCGCTGCCGCAGCCGAAATTGCGACCGTAACAGATTCGTTGGTAGCCACAGCGATTCCCGAGGAGCCCGAGGCGGAAATGCCGGTGACGGGGATGGCGGAGCTGTCGAGCGTCACGACTGAGATTGCCCGTCCTGCAGGCGTCGCGATTAGCGACGCTGGCATCGTCGTGCCAGTTGGCGAAGCCAATGAAATGCTGTGGCGACAGTTGGACCTTCTCGGGCCACCGTACCCCTCCAGAGCTGATCTGAATTCCATTCGAGACACGCTCGAGGCGGTATGGAATCTGGATGGAGTCGTCAAGGAAGATCGCGCCTTTGCGGCGTATATTCTGGGTAGCACCTGGTTCGCTCTGGGCGATAGGCCACGCTGCGCTACCTGGATAGAACGAGCCCTCCAGCTCAGGCCCGACGGCCCCGGCTTCGCCGCCATGCTGGACAACTGTGCCGGCACCTCATCGTGAGCTCGTTCGAGTTCGGTAGTCGGGTTGTACACGTCGTGGTCTCAGGCCACACCGACGCGGGCCGCCGGCGAAGCGAGAACCAGGACCACTTCCTGATCGCGGATCTCAGTCCCTCGGTCCCTGGGGAGGGGTTCCTGGTCAATCCGGACGGGACGGGGAGCTGTCGGGCCGAAAATGGCGAGTTCCTGCTCGGCCCCCGAGGTGCGCTGCTCGTGGTGGCCGACGGTATGGGCGGGGCGGCGGCGGGGCGGCTTGCCAGCAAGCTCGGAGTGGGGTGGATATACGAAGAGCTCATGAATCATTGGAGCACAGAGCGGCTCACCACACCCGAGCGATTCGCCGCACGCCTCCAGGACGCGGTTGAGCAGACCAACTCCAGGATCCACGAACAGGCCGAATATAATCCCGAGTATAATGGCATGGGCACCACTGCCACCGTGGTCGGTGTGCTGGACGACTTCCTCTACCTCGCGCAGGTCGGGGACTCGCGGGCGTATCTGGTGCGGCGCGGCGCGGCGACACAGCTCACGAAGGATCAATCGCTCGTTCAGGAGATGATCGATGCCGGGGCGATGACTGCTGAAGAGGCTGAAAATAGTGGTCGTGCCAACGTGATCCTTCAGGCACTCGGCCCCGAGCCCCGCGTGCGCGTGGATATCACCTATCAAAAAGTCCATGATGACGACGTGGTGATTGTCTGCTCTGACGGACTCTTCCGGGTTGTCGGTGACCACGAGATCGGCGAAACGGTGGAGCGGACGCGTGATCTCGCCGCGCTTTGCGTCGAACTCGTCGACCTTGCTAACGCACGGGGCGGCCCTGACAACGTCACAGTCCTCGCAGCCCGGCTCGTTGGCGTCGGCCTCGGCGAAGCGCGGGATGACGAAGTCGTCGGGCATCGCCCTTATCGGCCCGCCGGAAGCTGAATCGACATTGAGCGCTCGCGTCAGGGTTGTTTCGGGTGCGCGGGCGGGCCTGGTGATACCTATCGCCGGCGACTCCCTCGCCATCGGTCGTCATACTGACGCGGACGTTCAGTTCAGTGCGGAGGTCGACCTCGAAGTCTCCGTGCATCATGCGGTAATCATCAGGCACGACCACCGCTGGTATATCCGCGATCTAGACAGCAGGAACGGGACTTTCATCGGTGGCAAGCGGATATCGAGCGACACACGACTTCACGATGGTGACCGAATAAGGCTCGGTGCGCACGGGCCAGAGTTGAAATTCGAGGCGGCAGCGGCGGCTGTCGACGGTTCCCCCACCCAGCGCATCCGGATAGCTGTGGCTCGTCAGACGGGGGTGTTGCGGGTGATCTCCATTACCCTCGCAATTACCCTCGCGGTAGTTGTCGTCATCGCACTGGCCGCGAACAGGAGACAGCGAGCAAACTGGGAGAGGGAACGTGAAGTGATCGAGTTGCGCACCGACAGCGTTCTTCGCGCAAACGAGCTCGTAGTCGCGTCGCTCCAGGGCGAGTTGCAGGAGTTGGCGGCTGCGCTCATGGAATCGCAGCAACGTGTGGAGGAGGCAAAGGAGCGGCTCCGGCGCGCCGAACTCGCAAAGGAAAGCGCGCAGATCCCCGGTTTGCGTGGCGAGCTCCAGGCAGCTACGGTGGCGCTGGGCCGTCAGCAATCAGCCGCTTCGCTGAACGTCGAATCGATCCGCCGCGCCAATCGCCCGGCCGTTGCACTGATCTACGTGGAATCTGCGGATGGCGAGGTCAGTACAGGTACGGCCTTCGCCGTACGGCCCGACGCCACCCTGCTCACCAGCCGACATGTAGTGCTGGGTGCCGAAGGAAGCGGACCACCTGCCCGGATCGCAGTTCAGTTTTCCGATTCCAAGCAGATCTGGCCAGCGCGGCTACTGGCAACTTCGAACGAGGCCGACCTGGCTCTCGTCAAGATCGACAACATCGTGGGCGATGTGCCTACTGTTCGGGGGTTGAACCAGCGCGCCGATACGATAGCGAAGGGTGCTCCCGTGGCAGTAATCGGTTTCCCGCTGGGTGGCGAGCCGCCGGCTGTGGAAGGCGATGCAAGCAAATTGGCGCGCCCGATCCTGTCAGTAGGCGTGGTAACCGCACAGGAATCTGGCAGAATAGAGGTGCGCGGCTACGGCGCTGCGGGCGCGAGCGGAAGTCCCATATTCGATGCAAACGGTGAGGTTATCGCGATCCTCTTCGGTGGCCGGCCCGATTCCGCGGCACCTTCAGTTCTGGGGATATCTGCAGCCGCCGCGCTCAGGTTTATGCGGGCGGTCCCGTGAGCTGGAGGAGAGCTTCGCGCGCCTCCGTCATCTCCGGGAACTCCTGATTGATTCTCCGATAGAGCTCTATCGCCTGCTCTGTTCTTCCACCGTCCTGGTAGACCTGGGCGCGCGAATACAGCGTCACCGCTTCCGCGGGTATCTCGCGCGATTTCCGAGCCTCGGTCGTGGCGGCGGGCAGCGGCGGCAGGTCGACTCCGGCGGTTATTTTCGAGGCCAACTCCACCAGCAGATCGTACATCTCCTCACGTTCCGCGCGTACCTGCTCCGTATTGAGGATTTCGCCCGTTTCAACATCGATGACACGACCATCCAGCCGGAAATTGCCGAAGAGATCAGTGAACACGCCGGTGACGACGTAGCGGGCACCGACGAGCTTTCCGACATCTGCGGCGGTGCGGGTATCTACACGTCCAGAGGCACCGAGCTCCTGTTCCTCGATGATCCCCCGCAACGTGCTCCTCTCCACTATCCGGAGGGCAGGGTTCTGGGCCAGCTCGGTGAGGAGCATCTGCTGAATCCCCACTTCCAGAGGCGCGAGATCCTCACTCTCGGGACCGTACGAACCGCCGTTGGTGAACGGAAATACCGCTATACCCGGCCGATTATCCGATTCCTGAGAGATCGCGGTGGACGGCAGGGCGACGCTTGCCGCCAGGAGTAGTGAAGTGAGCAAACCGATCCGCATAATGCCCTCCCATTGCAAGTATTGAAGCGAATCCCTCCGCTGGAACGCCTCCGTCCGTGTGTACTGAGCCGCGAGGGAGCCGGGGCGGGACACCTACTCTATCGGTCTCAGGGCGGTTTGCGCAAGGAAAGTCACGACTGGTTGATGGGACGGGTCAGGCTGTCTACCACGTTGACCCTATCCGGGGCCGGACCTATATTTGCTTTCGTATGTAGGCGAAAGTGGCGGAATTGGTAGACGCGCTGGATTTAGGATCCAGTGGCTCAGGCCGTGGGGGTTCGAGTCCCCCCTTTCGCACCATTTCTCAGCTCACCGTATCAATCAAGCGAACCGGATGGCTCCCGAGTCCAGCAATCTGAAAGTGGCAGTCCAGGAACCCGAGTCCTGGAGCCGCCGACTATCCATAACAGTGCCCGCGGAACGGATCCTCCGAATTCGCCAGGCTGTCACGCAGCAGATAACGCGGAACGCCCGCCTACCGGGTTTCCGGCAGGGGAAACTTCCCCAGCGAGTGCTGGAGCAGCGGTTCGGTCCATCGATCGAGCAGGAGACGATCGATCGCGCCATTCAGGAGGCCTACCGCGAGGCCGTGGATAGCAATGGGCTGGCGCCTATCAACCAGGCCAAGGTCGAGAACATCCAGTACGACGGCGACAAAGCACTGACCTTCGACGCCGAGTTCGAAGTCCGACCGGAGATAGTGCTCGAGCGGACATCGTCGTTCACCGCGAGCCGTCCATCGTCCGATATTACAGAAGAGGACGTGGATAACGTACTCGACAGGCTTCGCGACGAGCGCGGCGTCTGGCAACCGCTCGAGGCGGGCACGGCGCTCGACAGCGGCGACCAGGTGACAGTCGAGATCACGGCGCTGGAGCCGGACGGCTCGGTGAAGCCGGGTGAACAGGCCCGCCCCTACCGATTCGTCACCGGCGAGGGTCAGGCACTGCCGGCAGTCGAGGAGGCTATCCTCTCTCTGAAGCCGGGGGAGAGTGGCGACTTCAACGTCGAATTCCCTGGTGGCCTGTCCGGCGAAGGCGACGTACCGGAGGAGCATTATCTCCATATCGAACTGTCCGAGGCAAGCCGCAAAGAGCTGGCGGAGCTAAACGACGAGTTCGCTCGATCGGTGGGAGATTTCGAGGACCTGGAAGCATTGCGGGCCAGAGTGCTGGCCGACCTGGAGGAGGATGCGCACCAGCGGGCCGACTCCGATGTCCGTGGTCAGCTGGTAGAGCAGATTATCGAGGCCAATCCCTTCGACGTGCCGACCTCGATGGTAGATAGGTATCTGGACTATATGACGGGGCTGGCGCAGGATAACGAAGAACTCCAGAAGGAACGAACGCCGGAAGAGGAGGAGCAGCTGGCCAAGGCGCGCGAAGGTCTACGTCCGCAGGCAGAAGCCAGCCTCAAGAGAATGATGGTGGTAGAGAACCTGGCGGATACCGAAGGCCTTCGTGCGACGCAGGACGAGATCGACGCGCGGGTGGAGGAGATAGCCATCAAGCACGACCGCTCGCCGAGTGAAGTCTGGATCCAGCTGGAGAAGTCCGGTCAGCTTGACGCGCTCGAGCGGGAGATCACTGAAGACAAGGTATTCGAGCACCTTTTTGCGCAGAATACCATCGCGTAACACAATCTGCGATCAACCTGAGAAAGCCCACAAATGCCGATATACGCACCGTACGTCATCGAGCGATCGAGCCGAGGAGAGCGCTCATACGACATCTTCTCGCGCCTTCTTATGGACCGGATCGTGTTCCTGGGAAGCGCCATCAACGACGACGTTGCGAACATCGTCATCGCCCAGCTCCTTTTCCTGCAGGCGGACAATCCGGAGAAGGATATTTACATGTACATAAACTCGCCGGGCGGTTCCGTTTACGCCGGCCTGGCGATCTATGATACCATGCAGTATCTGAGCTCACCGGTGAATACCTACTGCATGGGCATAGCGGCCAGCATGGGTTCATTCCTCCTCGCGGCGGGTACGAAGGGTAAGCGCTACTCACTTCCGAATTCGCGCATTATGCTCCACCAGCCCTCGGGCGGGAGCCAGGGCACTGCGGCGGACATAGAGATTCAGGCGAAGGAAATCCTCTACATCCGGGAGCGCCTTAACGCGATTTATGCCGAGCGTACCGGGCAGCCCGTGGAGAAGATCATGGACGACCTGGACCGCGACAGGTTCATGTCCCCGGAAGAGGCGAAGGATTACGGTCTCATCGATCATGTCATTACCCGACGCGGTGAGATTGTCGAGGTCGAGCACTCCGATCCTGAGACCGGCGTATAGCGAGGTTCTGATCATGGCAAGCGAAAAACATCTGCGCTGCTCCTTCTGCGGGAAATCGAAGGACGCTGTAAAGCGGTTCATCTCCGGACCTTCGGTATACATTTGTAACGAGTGCATCTCGCTGTGCAACGAGATTCTCGCCGAGGAGGAGGAGAAGGAAACAGCTAGTGCGCCGGCGCCGCTGCCGACGCCGCGCGAGATCAAGGAGGCCCTGGACCAGTATGTCATCGGTCAGGACGCAGCCAAAAGATCGCTTGCGGTTTCGGTTTACAACCACTACCGGCGCGTCAGCGGCACGCTCCACGAGGAGCTGAGTAGCCCGGAGCGTATATCGGCGCCGACCAGCATGCAGAGGAACTCGCCGTCCGCCGTGGACGACGTCGAGCTGGATAAGTCCAATATCCTGCTGATGGGCTCCACGGGCGTCGGCAAGACGCTTCTGGCGCAGACGCTCGCGCGCACCCTACAGGTGCCGTTCACCATAGTCGATGCCACGACTCTCACGGAAGCCGGTTACGTTGGTGAGGACGTGGAGAATATCCTCGTACGGTTGCTCCAGGCAGCCGACTTCAATGTCGCAGAGTGCGAACGCGGGATAATTTATATCGACGAGATAGACAAGGTTGCGCGCAAGAGCGAGAACCCGTCCATAACCCGCGATGTTTCCGGCGAGGGGGTTCAGCAGGCACTGCTCAAGATCCTCGAAGGCACCACTGCGTCGGTGCCGCCACAGGGTGGACGCAAGCATCCGCAGCAGGAGTACATTCAGATAAACACCCGCAGCATACTCTTCCTTTGCGGCGGTGCATTCGACGGTCTGGATAAGATCATCGAGGCGCGCACCGGGAAGCGCCAGATCGGCTTCATGGAATCACCGACAGCCGCGCTGGAGACGGGTGATAATCCGTTCGACGATGTCGAACCGGAGGATCTGCTCCGCTTCGGACTGATCCCCGAGCTTGTGGGGCGGTTGCCGGTGGTGGTCACCCTGGACGACCTGGATGAAGATGCTCTGGTACGGATACTTTCAGAGCCGAAGAATGCCATCCTCAAACAATACCGAAAGATTCTGGGCATGGAGGGTGTAGGAATCACCTTCGACCCGGCGGCCGTTCGCTGCATTGCACGCAAAGCGCTCGAGCGCAGGACGGGTGCGCGCGGACTCCGCGCAGTCATAGAGGAGGTCATGCGCGACGTGATGTACGACATCCCTTCCCGACCCGACGTGCGCGAGGTAGTGGTCACCCCCGAAAGCATCACCGACGGGCTGCCGCCCCTGCTCATACTCGCTGCCGAGCCGAAGCAGAAGAAAGAAGCGTAACTACAAGTGCGAGAGAATGCCCTCGAGCGTAGCGAAGGGTGCGAGAGTGCGAGAGTGCGGGAGTGTTCAGGGGCGACTTCCGCGCTTTTTTCATGCGCATAGATTCGGTCGACTTCGCTGGCGCGGTCGCGGGACTGGGCCAGGCGCAGCCGGAGACCATCGCGGGGCTGTCTCAGGTGGCGTTCTGTGGGCGTTCGAATGTTGGGAAATCCAGCCTTATAAACCGGCTACTGGGGCGCACGCGGACACCGATTGCGCGAGTGTCGCAAAGTCCGGGGAAGACGCAGGAGATCAATTTCTACCGCGTCGCTGCCGACAGTGGCGAGTTCTGCCTCGTAGACCTCCCGGGATATGGTTTCGCAAAGGTTCCGGAGTCGGTCCGGAGCCGCTGGCGCCCGCTGATCCGGAGTTTCCTCACAGGAAGCGAGCAGTTACGTGGGGTTATCCAATTGATCGATATGCGGCATGGCCCGACGCGCGACGATCTGGACTCTGTGGAGCAGCTGGCCGACCTCGGTATCCCCGTCCTCTTCGCGCTAACCAAGGCCGATAAGCTGAAGAGCGGTGATAAGCGGGATGCCGCGTTCAGAGATATTGTCGCAACGCTCCAGGTGGAGCCAGAGCAGGTTATTCCTTGTTCGGCACACAATGGGGCGGGGATCGAGTCTTTGCTCGATGCGCTCGGCGGGATCCTCCAGTCAGACGTCTAACTCTTTGATCTTCCGGTAGAGCGTCCGCTCGCCGATCTCAAGCATTTGCGCCGCCTGCCGACGATTGCCGCCCACGCTCTGGAGGGCGGCGCGGATTGCTTCGCGTTCCAGATCATTCATGGTCATCCCTGGTCTATAGACCACCTGGTCATCTCCGGCTGGGCCGACTTCGGAGGCATCCGGCGCCGGCGGCTGGGCCGGGTTGTATTCGGCTATCGGTTCACCAATGGGCGGTATCATAGGCACTCCACTGCCGGAACGGTGCCTCGATCGATACGACTCGAACTCCCGGCGCAGCTCGTCCATATCCATCTTGAGGTCGAACAGCGTCCGAAGTACGAACTCCAGTTCGGGCGAGGCTACGCCCTGTGCGGGAAGATCCGGCCGCCGCGCCAGGGCGGGCAGTAGTGAGCCGGTACGGCCACCGCCCCGCACGTCCTCCGGAATGTCAGCTGGCAGAATTATTCGACCGGGCGCGAGTACTACCATCGATTCTACGAGATTGCGAAGCTCTCGCACATTACCCGGCCACGCGTAATCCACGAGAATCTGGAATGCTTCCGGATCGATGCCTTTGAACGGGCGGTCGTACTGCCGTGCAAATTGACCCACGAACTTCTCTATGAGGAGCGGTATATCCTCACGGCGCTCCCGTAGTGGGGGAAGGCTAATCTGCAGGACATTCAGGCGATGATAGAGATCCCGGCGGAACTCGCCGAGCTCCACCTGCTCGCGGAGTGCCCTGTTCGTGGCGGCTATCACCCTCACATCTACCCGCTGGAGCGTCTCCCCGCCAACTCGCCGGAACTCCTGCTCCTCCAGGACCCGCAGGAGCTTGGTCTGGGTAACGAGCGGCATCTCGCCTATCTCGTCCAGGAAGATTGTCCCCAGGTTAGCCAGCTCGAAGAGCCCTTTCCGTAGCGAAGATGCGCCTGTGAAAGCACCTTTCTCATGACCGAACAGCTCCGATTCCAGGAGGTTGTCCGGAAGAGCGGCTACATTGACTGCTATAAAGGGCTTGTGGCGGCGGGGAGAGAGTGCATGAATACCGCGTGCTACGAGCTCCTTGCCGGTCCCGCTCTCACCCTGAATGAGGACCGTAGCGTCTACGGGGGCGATCTGGACGACACGCTCCAGCACCTCCTCCATTATGTCAGTCTCGCCGATGATACCTGTGATCTCCCTGAGCTGCTCGCGCTGTACCAATCGACTGCCCACCAGGACGACTTCGTCGACATCCACCGGCTTGGAGATGCACTCGGAGAGGTCGAGGCGTCGGCAAGCTTCCCGTGAAGCGGCTTCGGTAGGTTCGAGCAGGCCGAGGACAGGGAGGCGGCCGCGCTCGCGAGCCACTGCTATGAGATCCCGTGCGCGGCGCTCACGAAGACCTCCTGACAGCACCAGCAGAATAGCTTCACCTGGAACATCCTTGAGCGATTCCGAACTCGTCAGCAGTTCCACGCCGAAGCCTGCGCTCTCAAAAGCTGCGCGGAGCCGGACCGCGGGTTCGAGATCGTCGGTGGTTATGACGACGACTTCCATCGCAGACCTGCGCCCATTCATGTACGGGCTGAGCCCTCGGTATAAAAGGGCGGTCGCACAACTTCGGCGGGCACGGCCTGGTTGCGGATCATCAGTTCGATGCGCGTGCCAGCTATCGCCGCCTCCGGAGGCAAGTAAGCGAGCCCTACCCCGATGCCGAGCGATGGGCTGAGTGTTCCACTGGTTACCTGGCCAACCGGCTCACCGTTCATACGTACTTCGTATCCGCGCCGCGGGAAGCCCCGATCCAGGAGACGGAAGCCGACCAGTCGCCGTGATACGCCGTCCTCCTTCTGCTGCGCAAGGATGTCACGGCCCACGAAGTCGCCCTTGCCAAGCTTGACCACCCAGCCAAGGCCGGACTCCAACACCGTGTGGTCCTCGTCCAGGTCGTTTCCATAAAGGGCGTAGCCCATCTCCAAGCGCAAGGAATCCCTGCAGCCTAGACCGGCTGGCTGAATGCCGAGCTCAGCGCCCACTTCGAGGAGGCCGCGCCAGAGTGGCGCCGCTTCCTCCGCATCCACGTAGAGCTCGAAGCCGTCCTCACCCGTGTATCCTGTCCGGCTGATTATTGCTGGCCGACCATCTACCACGCCCTCACGGAATCTGTAATAGGAGATGGAATCGAGATCTTCATTAGATAGTCTGGTCAGGATTTCCTGTGCGCGCGGCCCCTGCAGTGCCAGGAGGGCGACATCATCAGACCGATCACGAACCTCGACCTCGTACCGCGATGCCATCTCCATGATCCAGGCAAGATCCTTCTCACGGTTCGACGCGTTCACCACCAGCAGATAGCGATCGGGAAAGCGGTAGATGAGCAGGTCGTCCAGGAGCGTGCCGTCTGGCTTCGGCAGAGTGGAATACTGCGCCTGGCCTACTTCTACCTTCGCCAGGTCATTTGTGGTTACGTACTGAAGGAAGTCCAGCGCTTCCCGGCCGCGTACCTCTATCTCCCCCATGTGTGATACGTCGAAAAGGCCTGCGGCGGTACGAACGGCGTTATGCTCAGCCGTTATCCCGGCCGGGTACTGGATGGGCATTTCGAAGCCGGCGAACGGGACCATTTTGGCGCCGAGAGCCAGATGTTCGTCGAACAGCGGAGTGCGCTTAGACATAGACTGTCAGTACTCTTGAATTGATGGGGTAGAAAGCCGGATTCAGGTTCTTCATACCTCGTGGTTCATCACCGTCGCCATGATGGCCTTCTGAACGTGCAATCGGTTCTCGGCCTCGTCGAATACCCTGGATCGAGGCCCCTCGAGGACGGCCTCGCTCACCTCCTCACCGCGGTGTGCGGGGAGGCAGTGAAGGAAGATGGAGCGTTCGGAGGCGAGCGACATCAGTGCCTCGTCCACGCGATACCCGGCAAACGCGGTGGCACGGAGGGCGGCCTCCTCCTCCTGCCCCATAGACGCCCAGACATCGGTGTTGACCACATCCGCACCCGTGGCAGCTTCACGAGGGTCGTCGGTAAGGAGAATTTTTGTGGCACTTCGCGCTCTCTCCAGTATGCCCGCGTCCGGGTGGTACCCCTCCGGACACGCCAATCGCAATTCGAAACCGAGCGTAGCGGCCGCATTGAGCCACGAGTTCGCCATGTTGTTGCCGTCACCGATCCAGGCGACTTTGAGTTCGCGAAACTCGCTGCCGACATTCTCCCTGATGGTGAGCAGGTCCGCCATGATCTGGCATGGATGCAGAAGATCAGTGAGGCCGTTGATGATGGGCACACTGGCAAAACGCGCAAGCTCCTCCACGTCGGAGTGCGCGAACGTACGAATCATGATCCCATCCACGTACCTGGAGAGTACCCTCGCGGTATCTCGTATCGGCTCGCCGCGCCCAAGCTGGATGTCGCGTGCGGATAGGAAGAGCGCGTGGCCGCCGAGCTGGAGCGTCCCGACTTCGAAAGAAACGCGGGTCCTGGTGGA
This sequence comes from Longimicrobiaceae bacterium, assembly GCA_035690925.1. Lineage (GTDB taxonomy): Bacteria > Gemmatimonadota > Gemmatimonadetes > Longimicrobiales > Longimicrobiaceae > DASSKB01. Next base: position 29,865 of record DASSKB010000169.1, on the reverse strand, counting down.
GCTCTTGGCGAATATCATTGCAAGCGTTTTGCCCGCCAGCGGCTCTTCGCGGTAACTCCGCTCCTTCATACCGGCAGCGAGTTCCAATGTCTTGAGAATCTCGTTCTCTGAGAAATCGGGAATGGCCAGAAAATCTCGCTTAGCGGTGCTATTGCTCATGGTGCCCGGAACATGTGGAAGTGGTTACTGTACGAAGCTGGTCGATGTCGACCGTAAGATAGCACCTGACAGGCACTGCGACCACACCGTACAGCAGTAATCGGCCTGACCTCACCTCAAGCCCGACTCGTCGGATCGACCACTCTATGAAGCGTATCCTCGCACTCACCGTTCTGCTGTTGCCGCTGGCATGTTCGGACGGCCCGACGGGGCCGGAGCCGGTAGCACATCTCAACATTCATCTGGGCGATGCCGAGCTGGGAGAGGCGACGATCCAGGTTGGGCAGGCGCTCCAACTCAGTGCCGCCGCGCTCGCCGAAGACGGTGATTCACTTGATAATCGACCGGTAGCCTGGAACAGCACGGACCCCGAGATCGCGCAGGTCGACGCCGAGGGTCTGGTCATCGGTCTCCAGGTTGGGTCCACCAGCATCATCGCCACCTTGGAGCGCGCATCGGACACATTGATGTTGTCGGTCATCTCCCCGCCGCCGAGCGATGTGGCCTGTCGGGATGGCGATCCGGTTCTCGATCTCGCGGTCGGCGAAGTCTACGCGGTTCCCGGGAATAATGCGCTTACGCTCTGTGTGGCAGGCGGTGACGGCTCCGAGTATACGTACATCCCATTCAATGCGTCGCAGGGCACGCCTCTGTCTATCGAGGTAGAAGCGACCGGCATTCGAGCAGCAGTTGGTCCGCCGAATCCGTATTACGGTCCCTACCCAGGCAGAGGAATGCGGGAATCCGCGATCGGTTACGACGGGAGACTCAGCGCCAGCCAGACCTTTCATGCAAAATTGCGAGCATACGAGGACCAGACGTTTTCGCGCCTGGCAAATAGTGTCAGGGCCACTCCCCATAAAACAGGCGGTCCGCGATACAATCTTTCGGGCGTGGCAGCGAAAGCACCGACACTCGGCGAACTTATCCGGCTGAACGTGAATACCGGAGCCGATGGTGGTGACGGCTGCACTGATCCAGACTACCGATACGGTAGAGTGGAAGCGATAAGCGAGCATGCGGTAGTGGTAGCCGATACGGCAAATCCGGAGGGCGGCTTCGAGCGGTCCGACTATGAACGCTTCGCGCGCGCATTCGACGAGCTCGTCTATCCGGTGAACACCAGGGCATTCGGGACGCCGTCGGATATCGACGAGAATGGTCGCGCGGTGATTTTCTACACGCGGGCCGTGAATGAGCTCACCGAGCCGAATTCCTCGTCGTATATTGGTGGGTTTTACTTCGGGAGAGATCTGCGCTCAACGACCGGCGACTACGCCTGCGAGGGCAGCAACGAAGCTGAGATGTTCTATATGCTCGTAGCCGATCCTGATGGCGAGGTAAACGGCAATGAGCGATCAAAGTCGTTCGTGGCCGATAAGACGATCGCGGTGTTGGCACATGAGTTCCAGCACCTCATCAACTTTTCAAGACGCGTTTTCGAGAACGGTGCCGAGGTCAACGAGGACAGCTGGCTGAACGAAGGGCTCAGCCATATAGCCGAAGAACTCGTGTTTTACGAAGCGAGTGGCACAGAGCCGCGCAGTAACCTGACAGCGGGCAAGCTGGAAGCTGCAAATGCGTCAGACGCGTTTTTCGATTATCAGTTCGACAACCTCAATCGCCTGATACGATATCTGCAGGGTCCGTCGCGGGCATCGCTGATGGGTGAGGATGTTCTACCAACCCGTGGAGCCGCCTGGTCGTTCCTGCGCTACGCTGCCGATCGCCATACAGGCGATGATGGCCCGCTCTGGTTCGCTCTCGCCAATTCCACCACCCACGGAGTGGCTAACCTCCAGAATGCGCTGGCCGATGATCCTCTGGACTGGATGGAGGACTGGGCTGTTTCCCTTTACGCGGACGACGCCGGCCTGAACGTCGACTCCCGGTACACTCAACCCAGCTGGAATTTGCGCGAGCTCATCCCTGCGTTCAGGAATGCGCGCGACGAGCAGATTTACGATGAATATCCGCTCGACGTTCGGCACCTGCTCGCGGGCAATGTCGCGGAATTCTCGCTCATGGGCGGCGCGGCGGATTTCCTCCGCTTCGGTGTGGCGGCTGGCGACACGGGCGCCGTTCGGCTGACCCAGGACGGGTATCCCGCACCACCCTACATGCGCGTGATCGTCGTCCGAACCCGCTAGCTGAACCTGCCCGCATGAGGCTAGGCGACGTATTTCAGGCCGCTACCGGTATTGAATAGGACGACCTCATCATCGGCGGCCAGAACGCCACGCTCGCGAAGAATCGGCACTGCGGCGGCGGTTGCAGCGCCTTCGGGTGCGCAGAATACGCCAGTCAGACGTCCCACGATTTCAGTCCAGCGCGCCATCTCCTCATCCGGAATGGCGATAGCGGCCCCACCTGACTCGCGCACGCCGCGCAGAATCAGGAAATCACCCACCGCTTTCGGCACACGGAGACCCGAAGCATACGTCTGCGCATTTTCCCATGGCTCGGCGTACTCCGCGCCAGCTTCCCAGGCACGCACTATCGGAGCGCATCCAGTGGACTGAACGGAGATCATCTTCGGCCGCTTCGACCCGATCCATCCCAGCTCCTCCATCTCGGCAAACGCCTTCCACATGCCGACCAGACCGGTACCGCCGCCCGTCGGATAGACGATAGCGTCAGGAAGACGCCAGCCAAGCTGCTCGGCCACCTCGTATCCCATTGTCTTCTTCCCCTCGACCCTGTACGGCTCCTTCAGAGTGGACAGGTCGAACCACCCATGCTCCCTGACTCCTTCGGCCACGCGCGCGCCACAGTCGGTGATCAGACCGTCGAGCAGTTCGACATCCGCGCCAAGCGCGCGCATCTCCTCCAGAATGGGCCGCGGAGTATCGCGTGGAACAACAATATGGGCGGTCATACCGGCAGCGGCGGCATAGGCGGCGGTAGCGCTGCCCGCGTTGCCTGCGGACGGGAGCGCCACCTCGTTCGCGCCCAGCTCCCGTGCGCGCGATACCGCCATGCACAGTCCCCTGGCTTTGAACGAAGCGGTCGGGTTCTGCCCCTCATCCTTCACCAGGACCCTGCCCACCCCGAGCTCTTCGGCCAATCGGGGGGTATCGAGCATGGGCGTCCAACCTTCTCCGAGTCCTATCGCGTTTCGCATATCCCGCACAGGCAGGAGCTCGGCGTACCGCCAGAGATCGGCCGATCTACCGACGAGATCTTCCCGCTTTAGCCGTGTGCGTATCGCCGCAAGGTCATAGCGCGCGTACAACGGCTTCTGACAACAGGGTGAGAGCCGCTGCAGCTCCTCGCTCGGGTACTCGGCTCCGCAGAGTGTGCATTCCAGATGGGTGGCGCCTGGCATTTCCATTTCAGTCATTTTCTGAGATTATTATTGATACGAATCTGTCTATTACCGTCGGGTCGGCCGAGCGGCAATCACTACATCGGTTGGTGCTCCACAACCAGGACATTCGCTGACCTCGCCTGATTGCCACTGGCTACAGGCCGAACAGAGTGAGACGAGCCGACCCTCGGTCTCCGCACCAGCGGGCAGCAGAAATGCCTGACCATCCTCGCCGACAAGGCGTAGCGAGGGGCCCGTGTAGAAGTGCGCGAGCAGGTCACGCACATCCAGATCCGGCGCGGCGTTGGTCACCAGATCTTCACGCGTGACCGCGGTCCGATTCCGAAAAAGCGATCGCTCGGCCGTCCACGTCCGCTGTACGCCAGATTCCGGCGTCATAGTGATCGTAAGGCCCCGCGCCTCCAGTACGAACGGAACGGCAAGCCTCGACCTCAATTCCTCAATTGCCGCGTCAATTGCGAGACCCGGCGCGAGCTGCTTTCGATTCGCCTCGTGAACAGAGGGATCGCAGAAAATGGTAGCCCTCGCGTGGGACCAGAGCGGCGTACGCAGCGTACCGACGTCGGTTTCTACGGCCGCCACCAGGTCGTACTCCGTCCCGGCCGAGCCCGCCTCGATGCGAACGTTAGTGATTACATCCGGGCAACCGATACCTTCGCGGATCGCATCCGCCAGGGCCGCGCGCTGATCGTGAAAGGAGAGCGCGCACCAGGTACCGGGATCCAGTAAGTCGGGCGAAATCATATACGATGAGTAGGGGCCAGAAAAGTTCAAGATGCCCCGGATAGTCGCCTACGTCAACGCTGGGCCGGTCCAGACCTTTCGAGCCGTCGCTGCAGGCGCATGGCAGCAGCCTCGCCCGACGTGACCGCGCCCTCTGTATTTGGGAAGCGGAGGTAATCGCCGGCCAGCACAATCGGGCCACCGCCCTCAACGCCACCTTCGTGAAAACGGGTGAGATGTTGGAGATATCCGGGATAGAAAATGGCGTTGCCGTGTTCCCAACGGTAAACCTTTGCTCGCCGTATCCGACTTTCTATCCGTTCGAATGTCCTCACGACCTCCGGAAGGACGACGTCCACGACTTCACGGGAACTTGCCTCCCATAATTGCGCCGCGTTGGTGGGCGAGGCGAACGCCACGAGGAGGCCTTGGTTGGCTGGCACCAGACCGGACACCTTGTTTTCCTCCACGCAAAGCGAGGAAATGACTCCAGCTTCGCCCCGAGGGAAAGATAGACCGAAGTAGCGGGCATGGAGTGGTTGATCGAGAAGAAGGGCGGTTGATACCGCCGGCCTGTACCGGACCCCGTCCAGCCACCTACCTAGCTCCGTGTCTGCCTGCCCGAGGAGACGTTTTGCGACGGGAGCAGGCGTCGCTACAACGACTCCATCGAAAGATTCGAACCGGTCACCCTGGCTGCCTGAAAAGCGTACCCCCACGCCGGTGTCCGACTCCTCCACAGCCGCCGCGGTGGCTCCGGTCATTACCTCACCGCCCCCACTGCGGATGCGCGCCGCTACCGCTTCGCAGAGTTGACCAGCCCCGCCAGATAGAGCGTACACAGATACCTCGAGCCCCTGCCGGGCGAGCAGGTGGTAGACCGCCGAGACTGTCTCGTCAGGCTCTGAGCCGTAATATGCCGTCAGCAAAGGGTATACGAGGTAATCGACAAAATCCCGACCGATCTCACGTTCTCCCCATTCCGCGATCGACTCACGATCTAGTCCACCGGCGGCGGCGCGATAGAGGTGGTGGAGGTCGAGGAGGGCCGCCTTTTCCGAGAGGTAAGGCAAATAGTGCGTACCGAGGCGGAGTTTCGTCCGAAGCGGCAGGCCTCCCGAAGTAAGCATGCTCATTACGGAGCCGTAAACGACTTCATGGGCGCGACCGCCACGCCAGAGTGCGTCGCGGCCGGGACTCCTGTGCCAGCTGTTGCCCAGCGCCAACTCTTCGACCAAGCGGCGAACACCGGAGTACATGGAACCGAACAGTTGTGTCGCCGGATCGATCCGAAAACCTTCGACATCGTCCGTTATCGTCCGGCCACCAACGGCTCCAGCGGCCTCGAACACGACCACGTCCGCTCCAGCCTGCTGCAGGCGATATGCGGCTGTGAGGCCCGCGAGACCGCCGCCTATGCATCCTATTCTGGCTCCAGATATCATAATCCGTCACGCATGCAAAGCCCGAACCTTCCTCGTGCCCGACTAGTAAGTACGAACGAAAGCGGCGGGGAGCATAGTGCTCCCCGCCGCGCCATGATAGTACTGGACGAACTGGTCAGGCGGCCGGTCGGACCTCCTGCTTCCATCTTCCGTATGGCAAGGTCGGTGCAGGATTAACCTTCCTGCCCCACACGAACGCGACCGCGCGCGGTCGGCTCTCCTTCAATGGCCTATCCTGAACCACTATGCCAACGGCATCGCCCTCTGCCGTACAGAGATCATTCTTATTCTTCATCATCAGGTTTGCCCGAAATGTCTGAGGAATGGTCGCGCGCACGTACAGCGCGCCGGCCACCCCTAACGCAGGGCTCATTCCCGAAACATCATTCCGCCAAGGTGGGGCGCTGCATAGAGTTACGCAACCTGTCTCCCGGGCCTGTCCGGTACTACGTCGCGAAAATAGGTCACACTATCGTGTCATTATGACGCAGAAAGCCCCTCGCCGGCGGGTGGCAGGGGCGCGGGCTGGTTGCCTGGCGATCGTGATTTCCGCCAGGTTTGATAGCTCGGGAGCTTCAGGAGACGAAATATTTTACGATCGACGGCCGTGCAGAGGAGGATCTCGGTCAGCTGGTACTGGCCCTCCTGATCGACACGCAGGTTGTTGACGACATCTTCGGCGAGGGCCAACAGATCTGCGCGTGGGATGCTTTCTTTGAAGTTTTCGATCTGTTCTTCGACCCAGTCCAGGTAGGCGCCTCGTACCGTAGGAGGTGTCGACATCATAAGTTGGCGTGGGTCCGGGAGGCTGCGGTGACTGAAAGCTAATGAGAGCGGAGTCGCTGATCAAGGTCGCGGCCGATTCAGCTAACATGGTCTGACGCCGATACTAGATGGCAAGGCTGCCCCTGACTGGAACGATAAAGCCGAGCGACCCCCACTGCCATTAGACCGGTGGGCACGGCTGAGGACCTCTGGGACCGGCTGTATCGAAATAAAGAAGCCACCCGATGGGTGGCTTTTTTATTGTGGCAATGGGCCATGTGACAGATCAGAGGATTATTCCGACCGGGATCAGAACCACGTAGCCGAGCACCAGGAGAAGTGGCGCGAGAATGGTGGAGCCGGCGGCGAGCGAGAAGTACCCGGCGACAATCGCGACGAGGGCGATAGCCAGCACGATCCAGTTGATCGCGGAGAACCTGATTGCCCCATCCGAGGCTGCGGCGTTCGAAGATTGATGTGCCATGGCCGAAAGCTACTCGGGCCATTTTTCGCCGTCAACCCCTGAGCCCCCGGCAGGTGGGAGCATATACTCTTCTGCTTCCAGGGCGGCCATGCGGGCGCGGTTGTGACGGCGGCGGAACGAGCCGAAAATAACGAACAGAACTGTGAGCGCGAACCAGAAGACGGCAGTCTGAGAGAGTGCGAGCAGCCAGCCATAGCGGCGTCGCACCATACCGCGCCACTCTTCCTCGACCTGGCCGGGGGTCATGAGGAAGGTCGATCTCAAAGCGGAATTGAAATCACCATGTTCCCTCCAGGCCTCCAGGAGCGCCGCGAAGGCTGGTTCGCCTGATCTGGTCGCGAGATACTGGACGGCGCTGGCTGAAAGGAGATAACCGAGCCGCGCCCGATCCTCTCCCCTGGGCCAGCTCAAGGTAAGCGAATCCAGAGGAGGAGCGCGCCCGAGCAGGAAAGCCAGTCGCAGCTTCCACGCGGCCTCCTGGTTGAACCCGCCCGAAACCCAGGTGGCATAGCCCTCATGGAACCACCGCGGAATTTCGGGTCCGAGATAGGCGTTGAGCGCCAGATGAGCCAGCTCGTGTCTGAGGGTAACCAGCGGCTCACCGAATCGGGTGCGCGCGCCGGAATATGCCGGGATGATGATGACCTGCTGATCGGGAATCGCCACTGCCGCGCTCCAGGCTGGTGCGCCGCGGGCCAGTGAGTCGAAGGCCGCCGCGGTTGGTGCTAGAATGATCGTGCCCACGACCCGCTGATGGGACGGCGGGATGCCGGGGAGTGGAAATCCCGCCTGTGCGACTTCGAGCGTCTGCTCCGCGAGCGCTCGCTGTCCGGGCCAGAAGACCACGGCCAGCGACTCACCCTTTATTACCTGCGGTTCCTGCGCAGAGGCACTTTCTGACAGACCTAGGAGCAGAATAAGCTGCAGCGACCACAGGATCAGCCGAACGTGACGGCCTCGCCTTCCTCGACCTGGCGAATTGCCTGCTGGCAGCGCTCGCCCCACGGGCTGAAGCGGTTGGCTTCGATACCGCTCCGCCATATCTCTACCGCACCTTCCTCATCGTCGTCCAGATATCGCGCGCGACCGAGCTCCCAGTAGGCCTCAATGAGATTCGGTCCGAGTTCTATCGCCTTCTCGAAGAAGCCCCTGGCATCATCGAGCATTTCCCGGTCGAGGTAAACACGACCGAGATAGAGATGCGCATAGAGAACCGCCTTACGATCGCGTCCTGCGCGCATCACTCGGGAGAGGTGCTCGATAGCCTCTCCATAAATGCCTTTTCTCAGGCACACGTACCCGAGGTTCACCCTGGCCAGATCATGATCGGGAACGCGGAGGAGGACCGTCTGAAGCGTAGCCAGCGCGTCGTCGTAATCTTCCATGGCCATCTGTGCCCAACCGAGGAGAGCGCCTGCATCGGGATCGCCCGGCGCAAGTTCCAGAGCCCGCTCGAGGGCCGCCCGAGCACCAGCGAAGTCACCGGCGGCGATTGCGCTCCAACCTCTGTCCCGAAAGGTCGAGCTCCCCAGGTGATCAGCGCGGCGCGAGCTGGTCGCAATATCCCTGCCTCGCTCGCGTATAGCCTTGTATCGATCCACCAGTGGGCGAAGTTCTTCTTTCAGCCTTTCGAGTTCCTGGACCGCCCGCTCGACATCGCGAAAGAAAACTACGATCTCATCTCTCAGTCGTGACGGATCGTGGCCCGGCCCGGACCGCTCGGCCGCCTCTATATCCGTGCGGATGCTCTCGAAACGCGTGCGGAAATTTTCGATAGGATCTGCTGTCATTCGACCACCTCATCGGTAGGAGAACGACCCGGTTCCATCGCCGCGACCTCGGCGATTTCCTCTGACGACAGTATACGCGTCAGGTCGAGGATCAGGATCAGGCGATCTCCAAGGTCCGCCACGCAGTGGAGAACATTTGCGGCGGAGTCATTGATAAACCCCGGTGGGTCCGCCAGATCGGAATCGGGCACCGCCAGGACCTCCTGAACCGAATCGACGAGAATGCCGAGACGCGTTCCCTTGGCCTCCACAACCAGGATGCGGGCCGCTGGTCCAGCAGATTTGTGCGATCCACCGAAACGCTTGCCAAGGTCGATGACCGGAAGCGATGAGGGTTGCAGTGGCAGAAGACCTTCGACGAACTCAGGTGCGTCGGGTAAGGTCTCGAGGGTGTCGTACGGTAGCACCCTCACGACGGACAGTACATCCGCGCCGAACTCTTCGGAGTCGATATGGAAGACCAGAAATTGATTGTGCCCAACGGCTGGAGCTGCCTTTCTCACGCGTTATCCTCCATGGAAGTCTGGCGGCTTACGCGATCAGGCACGTGCATCTCTCCGATCCGCACATTGATTTCGTTCGCGATGTGGTCCAGGGGAAGTACCCGGTGGGCGATGCCAGCGGCTGCCTGTGGCATACCATAGACTACCGACGATTGGCGGTCCTGAGCAACGCCTATACCCCCCGCCGCAACCACGGCCTCCAGGCCATCCGCTCCGTCCCGTCCCATTCCCGTCATCACTACTCCCACCGTTCCGGGTCCGAAAACAGCAGCGGCGCTTCTGAAGAGATGATCCGCGGCGGGCCTCACCCCCCAGAGCTCAGCCTCTTCGTCCAGACAGAGCCGGGCACCTCCACTCGTACCGGTTACGCGCATATGCCGGCCGCCCGGTGCGAAGTACACCTTGCCTTCCAGAACGGCCTCCGCATGGCGTGCTTCCAATACCTCGATGGCGCTGAGGGCATCCAGCCGCTTAGCGAGTGCGTGTGTGAAAGGTGAGGGCATGTGCTGCACCACCAGAACCGCGGCGCGAAATGGAGAATCCAGCTGCGGTATCAGCTGGGCCAGCGCGCGAGGCCCTCCGGTAGACGCCGCGATAACAACTGCGAAGCGCGCGGGTATGGCCGCCTCGCTATTAGATGACGACATCATCATGCATAGCCGCACTTACAACTACACGGCCATCGGACACTGTGAACCGTATCGATCGTCCGTGTTTGGCCCCCACGACTTCCCGGCGCAGGGGAATTCCCCTTGCCTGAAGAGCGCTGCGTGCTGCCGCGATATTCCGGGCGCCCATGTTGAGAGATCCGACGGCTGCCATACCTGAGAACATCGAAGCACCCCCGACAAGTCGTGCGTGGATCCGTGGCAGCTCCGCGCCGAGCGGCAGCATTTGCGACACCAGGCAGTCCACGGCGGTTGTAGCGAATTTGGCCGGGTTGGACCTGTCCCTCGCGGCGGAGGGGTCCGGGAGGAGGACGTGGGCCATGGCACCGGTCCGAGCGACTGAATCGTACAGCAGGATCGCCACGCAGGAACCGAGGCCGACTGCCCTCAGCGTGCCATGGTCTCGCCGCACCGCTGCCTGTGCCACCCTCACGATTGTTTCATCAGCGGTCATACCGGCTTCTGAAATATCCGTTCGCGGTTACTTACCGCCTGGAAAAGAGTTCGGGTTCTACCCAGCAACGTCTCCACTTTCCCGAGAACGAGGTAGCCGCCTGGTCTGAGCGAGTCGTAGAATCTTTGAAAGAGCTTTTCCTGAATCTCTCGATCGAAGTATATGATGACGTTCCTGCACATAATGAGGCTGTAATCTCGCTCGGCTTCGTCGGAGATCAGATCGTGATGAAGGAAAGATACGTACCTGCGAGCCTCCGACCTGAGCCGGAACGGCGAACCCGGTGAGAACCACCTCTCACGCACATCGTCAGGAGTTTCGGTGAGCGAGAGATCCAGATACTCCGCACGTCGTGCGCTCTCGAGACTTCGTCTGTCAATATCGGTGCCGATGATCCGGAAATGGCGCAGGTCCTCGAGGCGACCATTCTCCTCGGCCCATCGATGAAGAAGTATTGCGATGGAATAAGGTTCCTCACCACTGGAACAACCGGCACTCCAGATACGGGTAAGAGCCCGCCGGTCGTTGAATAGTCTCGGCAGCAAGGTCTCACTTATTGTCTTCCAGGTATCCGCATTTCTGAAGAACTTGGTGACATTGATCGTGAGAGCATCCAGCAGCATCTCATACTCCGTTGCGTCCTGATCGAGCAGAGCCGAGTACCCACCGTACGTATTCTGACCACGAGCTCTCATGCGCACAGCGATACGTCGCCGCAAGCACTTATCCTTGTAATGTACGCAGTTGAATCCGCGTTCGCGCTGGATCTTTTCTTTCAAGGCGTCCAGCTGATCATCATCTTCTATGAGAGGGTGGAGACCAGTGTTGATGGAGGGAAGAGACATCAGGGTGCCCCGGCCAGGACTGTCTGCACCAGCTCGAGATTCGTAGCCGCCACGCCGTGGTCAGGGTTCAGCTCGAGAACGCGCCGCCAGAGGGCGATTGCTTCCTCACGCTGACCCCGTTTGTAGTGGATGTTGCCTAACTTGAAGCATGCATCTTCCGCGAGATGGGGTGCGAGCTGTAGCACCCGCTCGTAGGCTTCCGCAGCCTGATCATAGGCACCGCGGCGGTAACGGGCGTCACCGAAAGACTGCTGGGCCTGGGGAAGGTCGGGTTCGTCATCTACGGCCCGACTGTACAAGGCCTCGGCCTCGTCCCATTCACCGCGGCGCTCGTGGACGGCACCAGCGGCCACCAGCAGGCGGCCGGCGCTCGGATACCGTTCCAGACCCTCGTAACCGATAGCTTCTGCTCTTTCATCTCGCCCGGCGGCGGCTTCCGCTATGGTGGCGAAAATGAAATATGCGGATGGGAGTTTCTCATGGTCGCCAAGCACCTCGCGATAAGCTCCAAACGCAGCGGCCGCCTCCGGTGCCCTGCCGGTCTTAAGCAGGAGAATCGCCCGGGAAAGGAGTATTTGGGGACTGTTGGGGGCGAGGCGGAGAGCCTCCTCCACCGCTACCAGGGCGGCGGACTGCCGTCCGAGTCGTTCCAGGGCGAGCGCCATATTGTGGAAGGTGGATGCGCTGCGACTACCGAGCTCCGCCAGCTCCATGAAATACGAGAGCGCCACCTGATCCTCGCCGCTACGCAGCCCGATGAGACCCAGGTGAAACCGCGCCTCACGATTTTCGGGCTCCAGGTCCAGCACGCGCCTGAACTCGCGTACCCCTTCCTCGAACATGCCCGTTCTGTAAAAGGCTATTCCGAGGTTCCGATGTTCGTGGATTCGCGAAGGAGCTACTATCTCCCGCTGGGCTTCCTTCCTTCCCACGGGCCTGGCAAACCCAGCCTGGATCAGACCGAACAGCGCTTTGCCTGCTTCGAAGTCCACCAGGCCAGATTCATCTATCAGGTCATGGACACTGCGACTACCATCCAGGAGCGGGAAAATCTTCTGCTGTTCGGCGGTTAGCTCGTCGGAATCGGGCCGAGCCGCATCATCGACCGCGAATATCATGTCGAGCGAAGTGACCTTCTTCTCGATGAGACTCCATTCATCGATCCGGCGGGCACCCTCGAGCAAAAGGCTTTCCGGGTTGATGAGGACCTGCATTGCGTCCGGATCCGGCCGCTGGTCAGCTTCGAAATAGAAAGATCCCTGATTCCAGGTGAAAAGGAAGTAGACAGCCTCCTCGATCTGGATGCGGATGTACTGCTCGAGTTGTTCGCGCGTGATCGAACCCCGTGCGACGAGTATTTCGCCGAGTCGCAGGCTGAAGTCTGACGACTGCGCGTCCACGGCCGCCGCGAGCTCCGCCGAACTCAGAAGCTCGTTCTTGACCAGCAGGTCGCCCAGGCGATCTCGGCGGTTGACGATCGAGGCGTATGTGATGCGCCCTCGATCGAAGTAGATGTACCCGAAGTTCGCGCGGTCCGTTACCGCCAGACAACCGGTCTTCTGACCCATTGCCAGGAGCTGGAGCACGTCGGGTAGACTCGCTTCTCGGAGGCTGCCTTTTATGGCCATCAGCCCATCTCCTCGAGCAGTCTGTCGTCGAGTGCGGCCCAGGCCCAGTCGATCTTGTCACGTCTGAAAAACCATCTGTCGGTGGCCAGCCCCGCTTCCGCGACGGCAGGCGACGAAGCCGGATCTTCCACGCGCGGAGCAGGTCGAGGGACTGGCGCGGGCGATGGCCTTGCCCGGTCCAGGATCGCCTGCAGCTCCTGCAGGCGGTCGGGATCGTACAGTAGCGCGGGGTCGAGATCGGTAGGGCCCACGGCCTGCAGATCGGCGGAAATCTCACGGAGACGTCGCACGTCCTCACCGAAGCCGCCCAGCAATGCGTCCAGGTCGGGAGCGGAATCGGCCTCCAGCGCACTTTCCAGTCTGCGGGTCCGGATGCCCTCCCCCTCCCACCTGAGGATTGCTTGCGCAAGGGCCTTCCTCCATGGCGCTCCTTCCACGACGGCAGCTACTGTGGATGAAACATCCGAGAGAAAATCGCTGAATTCATCCGATTCCGCCGCGCCCGTTGCCGGTTCCGCTTCCTCCGCTCCACCCAGGTCCACGACGAGGCCCTCTTCGAGGCGTGCGACGAGCCGGTCATCCAGATCTTCTATCTCGTGGGGCGGGCGATCCGCGGCGACGACTATCTGTGCACTACGGTCGATCAACCTGCCCCAGACTTCGATGAGCTCCTGCTGACTGCGATGTTTTCCGGAGAGATTCTGCAGGTCGTCCAGGATCAGGAGGTCGAGACCGCTGAGCGCGGTGCGAAACTCGTGAACACCATTTTCCGCTATAGCGGTTGTCAGACGGTCTACGAATACATCTACCGGTTCATAATGTGCCTCGATATCTCTGTTAACGGACCTGGCTAGATGGCCCATCGCCGTCAGTAGATGCGTTTTACCTACACCCTTGGCTCCGTAGATGACAAGTGGATTATAGGCGGTGCCAGGTGCCTGAGCGGCGCTGCGCGCAGCGGCGGCGGCCAGGCGATTCGCCGGTCCAATATCGAAGGTATCGAAGGTCGAGTGCGGGTCCAGCATGTTATTCATTCCACCCTCAGAGTACAGCCGATCCGGCCCGATCGATTCGGGTTGCCACTCGGCGGAGCACCAGTTCGGTTATTCCGCGCAGGGTTTCGAAAACTCCGTCGCCACGCGCCGCTGTGCCGGTAAAGCGTGGAAGGACCCGATAGTTCAGAACCCGATCCATAGATCCGACCGAAGCGGCATCTGGCAGATCACGCTTGTTGTACTGAAAACAGATAGGGAACTCGCGCGGGTCCACACCCTGTTCGAGAAGGTTCGTCTGCAGGTTCCTGAAGCTTTCCACATTGTCGTCCTGCCGGTTACCTTTGCTGTCCGCGACGAATACCACTCCGTCGGCGCCCTTCAGGACGAGCTTTCTCGTCGCATCGTAATAGATCTGGCCCGGGACCGTGTACAGCTGGAATTTAGTCTGGAACCCGGATATCGACCCGAGGTCGAGGGGTAGCAGATCGAAGAACAGCGTGCGGTCTCCGTCTGTGGCGAGAGAAACCATGCTGCCTCGCCGCCCCTCGGGCACACGCGTGTGGATATACTGCAAGTTCGTCGTCTTCCCCGATCGGCCGGGGCCGTAATAGACGATCTTGCAGGTAATCTCCCGCGTCGAATAATTCACGAGCGACATTAGAACCGAGCCGGTTTCGCGTTCACCGCTGCATCCTTGCTCATGGTCCCTCCTGCTCCAGAAGGCGCCGGAGCGCGGCGGCTGCCCGTTCCGCGCGAAAGGCAATTTCCTGACGATGGCCTTCGGATTCCCCGAGTCTCAGATACGTGCGCCACGCAGCTTCTGCCGCGGCCAGGTCGCCGATCCTTGCGGCCGCGAAACCGAGGTGGTAGTGGGCGGCACCCATGAGCGGGTCCTGCTGGGTGGCCAGAACGAGCGATTCATGGGCGGCCGGCCACCGGCCGGCCCGCGCGTGGATACGACCACGTTCAAAAGACTTTCCGGCCGAACTTATCTCGGTTCCTCCGGCCATGAACTGACTGGAGTCATCCTGCTCTTCCGGGACAGCGTGTGCGACCTCGATGATTCCAGTGGATAGGAGTGCGAAAGCAGTCTTGGCAATCTCGAAGTCACCGCGTCCGAGATCCCTGGCGATCGTTTCCAGCGTGCGCTCGCCGCCCACCTCAGCCAGCACCTCCCATTCGTCCGGTCGTAGATCCAGGACGGGCGAATTCTCGGGGTCCGCTGCCACGAGTCGAGGGATGAGATCCATGTCGGTGATCTTCGTCTCCAGGGTAGTCCACTCGTCGATTCGCCGAGCCGCTTCCATGAGAAGTGATTCGGTTGCGAGACTTATGGGTACCGCATCGCCAGCCATAGGTGGCGTTTCATCGAAACGAAAGTAGCCGTCCTTCCAGCGTATCAACTCGAAGACAGTTTCCTCTATCTGAAAGCGAAGCTGGACGCGTACATCCGTTTCAGTGGCGGAACCCTGATCGACGAGTATGGCACCGAACGCTCTCCCGGGATTCGCCAGCTGCTCGGCCGCCGCCCTGTCGAGGTCTACCTGGGTCGCCTTACCAGCACGCAGGAGGAGGTAGCCCAGCCGGCGCGAGTTTCCCGGGTATTCGGCGCCTACCACGGCCCCTTTCTCGAACCGAACTACCGCCGGCTCTTCGCGGCCGCCGCCGCGGACCGTGAGGACGCCCGTCTTCCGGGAAAGGTCTAGGAGCTGAAATACATCGCTCAAAGCCAGCTCGTGGAGCGGTCCCTCTATTGCCATTTCTCAGGCCTTGCGGCGGGCGTGATCGAGCGCCGCCTCTACTTTACCGAGTGCCGATCGCGCCAGGGGAGTTTCCGGATTCACCTCGTGCGCCCGCCTCCAGTATCGCATAGCATCGCGATATCTCTGCTGCTCTGCCATGATCACACCGATATAGTAAAGCGGTTCCTGTGCGGTCCGGTCCAGATGGAGTATGCGGTACAGTGCGCGGATGGCATCTTCGAACCTCTTCGCGTCGAGCAGCGTGAGTCCCAGGAGGAGGAGTCCTCGCAGATGCGCGGCATCAACCGAGAGGAGCTCCACAAGCCAGGAAATAGCTACTTCGTGCCTGCCACGTCGTCGCTCCAGCTCAGCGGCAACCAGCAGAGTGTCCTGGTGATGCGGTGCGAGCTCCAGTGCGATCGCGCACTCGTCGGCCGCCTCGGTCAGGCGGCCCTGGACCAGAAGGAGGCGGGCCAGATCCGAGCGGGCAGTTACGAACTCAGGATCCAGGGCGATGGCCTTCCTGAGCGCCGCCGTCGCCCGCTCGGGGTCCCCAGCAGCCCTCTCTGCCCGCGCAACGAGGCAGAAATCCTCAGGGGTAGCGCCACCCAGGGCGTTCGATCGCGCAAACAGCTCGAGCGCACGAACGGCATCGCCCGACTCCAGCGCAATTTCACCCAGCAGACGAACGGCATCAGGATTATCCGGTTCGGCGCGAAGCACCGCGGTGAGCGATCCGTGCGCATCCGCAATCCGGCGCAGACGGAGCATCGCCGTGGCATGACCGAGTCCAGCCTGCGCGTGGCGGCTGCTCCAAGGCTGGCCGTTGAGGTCTGCCAGGGCAGCTTCGAAGCGCTCCGCGGCCTCCCCGAACAGGCCCTGCCGGGAAAAGTCAGCGGCGGCCCGGAGCGCTTCGTCCATGCGATCCATGTTCCGCGCGCCAGGTTTCGGCTGCCCGACCATGTCGCCGAAAATCGTGTCAAGCTCACCTCCATCCAGCTGGAAATCGGAAGGAGTGTTCCCGTCACCGATGGTTTCGGCACCATCGAGCTCCGGCGCATAGACTTCGGCGTACTCGAATTGAAGTTCTATCGACAGCCGGAAGCGTGCGGGGGCGTAGTACGGGTCCAGCTCGAGCGCGCGCTTAGTGCCGCGAAGCGCGCCTTCGAAATCACCGAGGTTGGACAGACTGAACGAGAGATTGTAATGCGCCGAAGCCGAGATCGGATCCAGTTCGACGGCGCGCGCGAAGGCATTACGCGCCTCCTCGAAATTACGCGTGTCCAGCAGCACGCTTCCCACTCCGATCCAACCAGCCACCGAGTCCGGTTCGACCTCGACTGCCTTTCGATAGGCGGCGAGCGAAGCACCCGGCTCCGCTCCACGCAGGTGAAGCAGACCCTGGTTGCACCAGGCATCACCGAAATCTGGCCGCAGGCCGAGTGCGGTCGCCAGGCAGCTCTCCGCGCCGGCGGGATCGTTCTGGTGTAGTCGAGCGACCGCCAGATTATTCCAGGCGAGCGCGTAATCACCATCGCCGGTGAGCGCCATCCGGTAGCATTCCTCCGCACCTTTCAGGTCGCCCGCCTGATGGCGGCTGACACCCTTCTCGTTCCAGAGCTTTGGACTCTCCGGCTGTAATTCCAGGAGCTCGGTATAAATCCGGGCTGCCTCATCCCCACGACCACTGACCAGATATATCTCCGCCATGGCCTGACGTGCGAGGTCGGGGTCCTCACCTTCGTCGAGCGCGGTTTCCAGCTCCCGCAGCGCATCCTCGTACAAACCCTTCTGGCGAAGCTCGATGCCGAGGTTGTAGTGGGCGAGAAAACCGTCATGCGCAGATTCGGGACGATCGGTGACTGCCCATTGCAGCTCGCCATAGCGAGCCGGATGGTACCGGTCGAGCGACAGGTTTTCCTGGGTGTCGTGTGCATCCGGATCGAGCGCATGGGAGTGGGAGCGGGCGGCTTCCGCACGCTCAACCTCACCCATCTCGCTGTAGACGAGCCCCAGGAGCCGAAATGCCTTCGCGTATCCCGGATTCAGCCGTACGGCTGCCTCGAGCGAGGCCCGCGCTTCCGAGTTCTCGCCCCGCTGGTATCGCAGCTCTCCCAGGTCGAAGTGGACCGATGCATTATCGGGATCGAGGATCCGCGCCCGCGCAAGCCATTCCAGCGCTCTATCCATGCTCCCCGCGGCCCTCGAGCAACGGGCCAGCTCCACAATCGCCAGGAGATCGGTCGGATCGGAATCGTAAATTCGCCGGAGCTCCGAAACGGCCTTATCGAAGGCACCGCTGTTCCGATATGCCACCGCCAGCTCTCTACGCCCAGCGAGGTCCGCAGGATCCCGGCGGGTCGCATCCTCCAGTGTCTTGATTCGTTCTTTGTAGTAACCAGTCCCGATCCGCGCGATCTCCAGATTCCGCTCGGCCACCTCCATGCTGGGATCGATGTCGAGCGCACGCTGGAACGCGGCGACGGCGTCCTGGAACATACCCTTGTTGAAGTAGAGAACGCCCAGGTTGTTATAGCCGCCCGAGTCGGCCTGATCGATTCGCTGCGCAAGCCCGCGCAGGATCTTCAGATCACGCTCTGAGCGGGGTGAGTGGCCGGGAACGGCTATACGAGGCACGAGAATTCAGGCCAGGCGAATCGTCCGGAGAATTACGTTGAGGGAATCAGCGTCGGGGAGTAGTATAAAATGACCTTCCACTGGCTCCGCATCCTCCATGGTGAACTCGGTCTTGATGCTGAAAACGTAGTCCCGGCCCTCCCCAAAATTAGCACAGGCCGTGGTAAGGACGGCAGCGCAAAGGTCAATGACCATTGTCGGTACCGACGGGAGCAGCATCATGCCAAGGAAGTCCGAGAGGGCATTCATGTAAGCCGCACAAAGGATGTTTCCAGCCTCAGTAATGGCCGACTGTTCCAGCTCGCCGAAATCAGTGGAGCTGCCCGCTTCACGATGAAGGAGGATCTCGGCCAGCCTGATAGCCGAACTCTGCGGAAAGATCAGAAGAGCCCGTCCGGTGAGATCGCCCAGCACATGCAGCAGTACGGCCGCGACCACTTCGTCGTGCCGAACCAACAAGTCCGGCACCTCCTCGAGAGGGACAATCTGGAGCCGCGGCACGTTCACCATTATGCGGCACTGGGTCATTTGCGAGAGAGCTGTTGCCGCGTGACCCGCTCCGATATTGGCCACTTCACGCAGCCCGTCGAGTTGGATCTCTTCTAAATCTCTGACATCAAGCATGGTCCGAGGGGTCAGGAGTGGGGAAAAGCCGCGCCGGCGGCCATTGAGAATACACTGTCCGCATCCAGAATCAACGCGGGACTTCCATCTGCCAGAATCGTCGCGCCGGAGAAAATGCGCAGCGTGTCGACCGTACTATCGAATTCCTTGACCACGATTTCCTGCTGCCCTGTGAAATCATCGATTTCGAGGGCAATACACTGATCGCCTAGTTCCAGGACAACCGCTACGACATTAGTGCCGCGTGGAGGCGCTTCGACCCCGAGAAGCGAATGCAATCGAATCAGCGGGATTGGCTCGCCGCGGAGCAGGAACACTTCGCCTGCGCCGGCGGCTCGAATGTCTGCAGCGCTCACTTCCGCCGTCTCCGACACATACGCGAGCGGAAGGGCGTAAACCACACCATCGCAACGAATGAGCATTGCCCTCAGTATAGCGAGGGTAAGGGGCAGCCGAACCTCGAACGCGGTGCCTCTTCCGGGCTGCGAGCTGATGTCGAGGCTACCACCTAGCAGGCGAACCCGGTTGGCGACCACATCCAGTCCCACACCGCGCCCGGAGACGTCGGTTACCCGCGCACTCGTGGTAAAGCCGGCCCGCGTGAGCAGCCGAAACACCTCTTCGTCGGAAAGGTGCGCGGCAGTAGATGGCGAGATGAGACCTCGAGCAACCGCCGCCTCCAGCACTCCATCACGTGAGATGCCACGTCCATCGTCAGATACCCTTATTACAGCACCGGATCCTTCCCGCTCTACCTCCAGCCGAAGCGTTCCCAATTCCGGCTTGCCCGCCGCGTTTCGCTCCGCCGGCGTCTCTATACCGTGATCCACGGCATTGCGCAGCAGGTGGACCAGTGGATCGCCTATCTCGTCCAGGAGTGTCCTATCCAGCTCTATTTCGCTACCCTGCACGATGAAATCCACCGCCTTGCCAAGAGCACGGGCAGCGTCGCGGACGAGGCGCGGGAAGCGGTCGAACACCTGTCCCGCCGGGACCATCCGCACGCGCATGACCTCGTTGCGCATCTCGCTAATGAGCCTGGCGGCAAGGGCGACAGCCTCTTCCAGCCCCGGGTTTGCGCTCGGGCCGACCTCACGGCGCAATCTGTCCCGCACCAGAACCAGTTCGCCCATCTGATTGACCAGCCGGTCCAGACGGTTGAGATCGACGCGTATGAAGCGCCCCCGCCGTAGGGCGGGTGATCCTCCGGTCCCCATCTCCTCAACGCCGACTTCCGGACCGGCCGCTTCGACGGACACGTCGATCACGTCGCCAACGGCGAGAAGCCGCTCGCGGATAATTTCCGGAGAGACGGTGGAGTCGAGCCAGAAGCTGATCGTGCCCTGGAAATCGTCGTCACCGAGTCGATCTTCCGAGGGATGCACCCCCATGACCGTACCGAGCTCGCGTGCTTCGCGGAGCGCCAGAAACGCCCGTACTCCCGGCAGAGGTGCGGCGGCATCTAACCGGATAACGACATTCAGCGAATCGGTAGCGGACGCGCCCAGGGCGGCCGCCGCGTTGAGACGACGAATTATCGCTGACGCGTCGAGCGGCTCCCCATCGTCCGCGGCCACTTCAACTCCGCGCTCCACGCCGTCGGTGGCGGAGAATAGCAACTGAAGGGTATCGTCCTCGATCTTCTGATCACCACTTCGGATGGGGTCCAGCAGCTGTTCCATCGCATGGGCAAGCTCCGCGACGCCGGTATAGCGCATCGCGGCAGCCATCCCTTTGATCGTATGAACTGCGCGGAATACCGACGCGATGGCCGTGGAATTATCCGGCTCGGCCTCGAGCGCGAGAAGAGCCTCGTTTATGACCGAGACGTGCTCTCGCGATTCGGTGAGAAAGATGTCACTGTAGTCGGTGCGCTTCATAGGAAGGCAGCGGCCGCGTCGCCGCGACCTAACCGAGGACCCGCTGTACCGCCTCGAGAACGCGCGATGGCTGAAACGGTTTCACCACGAAGTCGCGGGCTCCCGCCTGGATCGCCTCTATGACCAGCGCCTGCTGGCCCATGGCGCTGCACATGAGGACCTTCGCCGCGGGATCCGACTCAACTATCTCCCGAACCGCATCAATCCCACCCATGTCAGGCATCACTATATCCATGGTGACGAAATCGGGCTGCAGCTCACGATATTTCTTCACCGCCTGCAAACCGGTTTCGGCTTCACCAACCACCTCGAAGCCAGCCTGTTTGAGGATGTCGCCGATCATGGTCCTCATGAATATGGCGTCATCACAGATCAATACGGTCCGACCCATTTAACCTCCCGTCAGAGGATATTGCATGCCCCGCATCAGTGAAACTGCGGGGTCAAAAGATCGTCGATATTCAGCATGGTATAAACGTCGCACCACTCCCGACCTTCCCCGGCAGCGACCTTATCCGGGTCCCTGATCATCCGCACATCGCCAGGGGCTTCCGCCTCGTGCGAGGGAACTCGCAAAATCCGTACGGCCCTTTCGGTCTCCAGGCCAACTACCCTCTCACCGTGCTCCACGAGTACTATGCTTTTCTCGGCCGCGGAGTCGGATTCCGAAAGTCGCAGAAGTCCGGACAGGCTGAAGACCGTTACTATCGTTCCCCGGAGATTGATTAGTCCGCGAACACATTCGGCTGCGCCTGGAAGCGGAGTAGCGATGCGTGCTGGAATTACCTCACGCACGGATGCGACCGGGATTCCAAAAAATTGAGAGCCTGCCGGCAACAGCACGACACGGCTCGAGTCCGCCCGCTCGCCCGCATTCCCGCCTGTGTCGGGGAGTTCTTTCTCGGGGTCTTGAAACATCACTCTCTTTAAAGAGAAACCAGTATAGCCACCCCCTCCAGAGGGGTCAAGAACGGGCGGCCGACGTGCGACGTGCCCAGTCCAGCGCGTCATGCAGGTCCGCTGGTAGTGGGACGGTGAAATGCAGTTCCCCACCCGTAACCGGGTGAGTGAATCGCAGATCTGCGGAGTGCAGGAACTGCCGCGGCACGCGCTGAGCAAGCTCCCTCGCCCATCCCCGTTCGGGTCCGGAAAAGCCTCGCTGCCAACCCGTTCCATAAGTATCGTCACCTACCACCGGATGGCCAAGGGAGTGAAGGTGAACGCGTATCTGATGTGTTCTGCCCGTTCCTAGCTCAGCGCTCAGAAGATCGGCGGCGCGCAGACGCTCCAGGCGGTGGAAACGGGTAAGGGCGCGCCGTCCTTCCTCTACTACCGCCATCCGCTTACGGTGCCTCGGATCGCGGCCTATTGCTGCCTCGACGGTTACCGTTTGGTCGGGAAGGCCACCCCAGCAAAGTGTCAGATATCGGCGTCGAATCTCGCGCTTCCTGAGGGCGTCGGCGAGCCTACGATGTGCCTCGTCGTGCTTGGCCACAATCAGCAGGCCCGACGTATCCTTGTCCAGGCGATGTACTATGCCCGGCCGTAGAACACCGCCGATGCCCGAGAGGTCGTCAACGGCGTGAAGGAGTGCATTGACGAGCGTCCCTGACCGGTGACCAGGTGCGGGATGCACGACCATACCCGCGGCCTTGTTTACGACCAGCAGGTCGTCGTCCTGATACACGATATCCAGCGGTAGCGGTTCCGGCGTGAGCGGCGATGGCTCGGGGGCGGGGAGTCGCACTTCGATGCTGTCACCGCATGATGGCCGATCACGCTTCCTGGGGAGCTTGCCATTTACGGTGATCTCACCAGCGTCGAACAGCTGCGCTACTCTGGACCTCGACATCGAAAGGCGATCGGATAGGTACACGTCGAGTCGGGCGGGGCTGTCCTCTTCCACCTTAAGCTGGACAAGCCGTTCTTCACGATTCATCTGGCTTGAACCCCTGCTCCTCCCTCCATAAGGAGATAGCCAGGAGTACTGCGCCGGTCGTCACGGCGATGTCGGCGATATTGAAAACTGGCCACCGAAGGGTCCCAATGCCCACATCCAGAAAGTCTACTACCCCGCGCTCCGAGCGGATCCGGTCGATAAGGTTGCCGATCGCACCACCCGTAACGGAGGCGATGGCTACGAGCCGCAGACGGTCGTCGGGCGGCGTGGAGCGGTACCATTGGAAGAGGAAGATTACAGCGCCGACCGTAAGGACCAGAAAGATGGTGCGCGAGTACGGCCCCAGGTGCAATCCGAAGGCTGCGCCTGGATTGAAGATGTAGGTCAACCTGAAATAATCGCCGATCACCTCGACCGGCCGGTGGAGGATGAGGGTTCGCTGAACTATGTACTTGGTCAGTATGTCGAAGAAAAGGATGGCCCCCACCAGCCAACCGTATAGACGAAACTTCCCTGCGCGCAGGTTCTCAGCGGCCGCTGGCGAGCCATTCATCGCCCCAACGCTATGCGAGCTTTCACCCCATCCAGATCAACCTCTCGCATTGTCGTAAACCCGTCCTCCGGAAGTTCGTCGGCGCTCATTACCAGCTCAGTCGCCAGCGTTTCGCCCGTTACGAATCCCTTGTGACGCTCTAATGCGCTGCGAAGCGCTTCGTCGCCACTAATGCCAAGTCGTATACGATCGGATACCTCGAAGCCCGCGTCGCGACGCAGGCGCTGCACCCGATTTACCAGTTCTCTCGCCAGGCCTTCAGCTTTCAGGTCGGGGGTCAGCGTCGGATCCAATGCAATCGTGAACCCGCCCTCCGCCTGGACTATGTAATCACCGCGCGCCGACTGCACTACGTCCAACTCGCCCGGTTCCACGACGAAGGCGGTTCCACCGACGGTGATCGACAGTTCCGCACCCTCGCGATACGCCGAGAGCGTTTCGGATGAAAGTTCTCGAATGGCGTCCGCCGCTGCGGGTGTCTGCTTGCCGAACCGCGAACCCAGCGCCCGGAAGTTGGGTCGGGCGCTGAATGTCACCAACGCCTCCGCCTTATCCATGAACTCCACGCCCCGAACATTGAGTTCGTCGCGAAGTATCTCCAGTAGCTCTGGCCCTACCGTGCTCCCCTCGGGCACTACGGCGTAAACGATTCCTAATGGCTGCCGCACGCGAATCCCGACCTCTTCGCGCGCCGCCCGGCCCAGAGTGGCGAGCTTGCGGACCGCCTCCATTCCATTTTCCAGGGCCTTGTCGCGCTCATGAAGTTCGTGCGGGTAGCGCGCCAGGTGAACACTCGCACCGTCCTGAAGCGCGCGGTGCAGCCAGTCGGAAACGAATGGAACTACCGGCGCGATCAGTCGTGACACCTCGACAAGTGCCTCGTACAGCGTGGCGAACGCAGCTCGTCCGTCGCTGCGGTCCGCACTGCCCCAGAACCGGTCGCGCGAGCGCCGGACGTACCAGTTGGAGAGGTCGTCAACCACAAATTCTCCGATAGTCCGCACGGCGTGTGTCAGATCGTAGCCCTCCAGATCCGATGTGGCCCTGTCCGCCACCGCGGTAAGTCGCGAGAGTAGCCAGCGGTCCATGATGGGTCGCTCCGCAGACTTTGGATCGTTATCGGTGGTTTCCCAGTCCTCGAGGTTGGCGTAGAGCGCGAAGAAGCGATAAGTGTTGCGGAGCGTGTCGAACATCTTCCGCTGTACTTCGCGGACGCCCGTAGGATCGAACCGCTTCGGGAGCCACGGGTTCGATATCGACAGCATGTACCAGCGAATGGCATCCGCACCGAACTCGTCTATCGCCTCCCAGGGGTTTACGACGTTGCCCTTGGACTTGGACATTTTCTGTCCGTCGGCGTCCAGCACCAGATCGTTCACCACCACGTTGCGGTAAGCCGGACCTCGACCGAGGAGGGTGGAGATCGCCATGAGCGAATAAAACCATCCACGCGTCTGGTCTACCCCTTCGCAGATGAAGTCGGCGGGAAAGTAGCGTTCGAACTTCTCCTCGTTCTCGAACGGATAATGCCACTGGCCGTACGGCATAGAGCCCGAGTCGAACCACACGTCTATGACTTCGGGCGTACGTCGCATGGTTCCCGAGCACCCCTCGTGCTCGCACTGCCAGGTTATCTCGTCGATGAATGGCCTGTGCGGGTCGAACGACTCGGGCAGCTCACCCGCGCGCTCCGCGAGATCCGCGTACGATCCTATGAACTCCAGGTGGCGGGGCTCGCTGTCGCAAACCCAGGCCGGGAGCGGAGTCCCCCAGTAGCGATTGCGAGATATCGCCCAGTCTACGTTGTTCTCCAGCCACTCACCGAACCGGCCGCTACCCACCTCGGGTGGATACCAGTTCACCTCGTCGTTGTTGGCGAGTAGCTCAGTCCTCAATGCAGTGGTGCGGATGAACCAGGAATCGCGCGCCATGTACAATAGCGGACTCCCGCACCGCCAGCAGTGTGGATACGAATGGGATTCGCGCGAAAACCGGAAAACGCGCTCCGCCGCCTTCAACAGCTTGATCAGCGCGGTGTCCGCGTCCTTGACGAACTGGCCACCAACTTCTGGAATCCACTCGAAGAAAGCCCCGCGGTCATCGACGGCCTGGAGGACAGGAAGCCCCTGCTCACGGCCTACCGCGTAGTCGTCGGCGCCGTACGCGGGGGACATATGGACGATTCCCGTGCCGTCCGCCGCCGAAACGAAGTCTGCCGGAACCACGCGCCACGCCCGCTCACGGGCACCTGCCGGGTCATCTTCCGCGTCCACCCAGTCGAACGGCCGACTGTAGCGCAGGTCCACTAACTCGCTGGCTGGAAAGCTCCGTAGGACTTCTGCTTCGTCGCCAAAAAGCGCGGCGACCCTGTCGCGAGCAACTATCAGGCGCTTACCGTCGTGCGCTACTTCCGCATACTCGAGATCCGGATGCACGGCCACAGCCACATTCGAGACGAGCGTCCAGGGCGTGGTTGTCCACACCAGAAGTTCACGGCCATCTGCACCATCACCATCGGTAAGTAGTGGAAGGGTGATGTAAAGCGACGGATCGAGAACATCCTTGTAACCGAGTGCGACCTCGTGACTCGAAAGGCCGGTACCGCATCGTGGACAGTAGGGCAGAATCTTATGGCCGCGATAGATCAGGTCGCTATCGGCGATCTGCTTGAGGATCCACCATACCGATTCTATGTACTCGGGACGAAAAGTTACATACGGCTTCGAATAGTCCAACCAGTACCCTATGCGCGCAGAAAATCGTTCCCACTCTTCCGTATAAGTAAGGACGCTCTCGCGACAGACCTCGTTGAACCTGGCGATGCCGATCCGCTCGATGTCGGGTTTCCCGGAGATACCGAGCCGCTTCTCGGCCTCGATTTCGACCGGCAAACCATGCGTATCCCAGCCTGCCACCCTTGGCACGTGCCTGCCCTGCATGGTGCGGAATCGGGAGATGGAATCCTTGATGGTTCGCGAAAATACGTGATGGATTCCCGGCCGGCCGTTGGCGGTCGGTGGGCCCTCGTAGAATACGAATGGCTCACCGTCCGCCGTCTGCTCGAGTGCTTTACCGAAGGTATCCTCCTCCTTCCAGAGACGGAGGATTTCATCTTCGAGCGCAGTAGGGGTCGGCGGGAGTTCGGGATATCGTTTCATATACTCGATTAATTTTTTAACTTTATTGCAGCACGATTTAATTGCAGATTCACCGCGGAGGATGCGGAGGTAAGAATCAGTGCGCTGGGAATTTCCATGGGTCCTCCGCGCTCTCTACGGTAATATTCAACAGCAGGGGCGCGGAGGATCGCAGAGGAACAGCGAGGATCGGAGCTGCGAGCGTCCTAATTCTCAACTTCCATTTCCATCACCACGCCTTCGATCAACGTGGTGAGTTGCGGCTCCGCTTCGCGCGCGGTGGCAATAATTCGGGCAACATCAGCCTGCTCGAGTGCATCGGGCAAGCATGCGTCGGTAATAATGGAGACGCCGAGCACCCGCATTCCCGCGTGTACTGCCGTGATAACTTCCGGGACGGTCGACATGCCAACGAGGTCGGCACCCAGCGTTCTCAACATGCGGTACTCCGCTCTCGTCTCCAGATTCGGGCCGGCGACAGCCACGTATACGCCGCGCCTTAGGGGAATGCGCGAGGCCATGGCGACTCTCAGAGCGATCTGCTGGAGGCGCTCATCGTATGGTGCCGACATATCCGGGAACCGAGGTCCCAGCTCGTCGAGGTTCCGGCCAACGAGTGGGCTATCGCCAAGCAGGTTGATGTGATCCGAAATCAGGACCAGGTCACCCGGCGACCAGAGCGGATTCATTCCACCGCTCGCATTGGAGACGACGAGCGTCCCGGCACCCAGCAGGCGCATCACCCGTACAGGAAACGCGATCTGCTGAAGCGTGTATCCTTCATATCTATGGAAACGGCCCTGCATTGCAACTACCCGCCGACCCGCGAGGTGCCCGAACAGCATCCGTCCCGTATGGCTCTCCACAGTCGACAGGGGAAAACCAGGCACATCCTCGTAGGGAATTTCCGCGTCCAGCTCGATCCGACCCGCGAGCCCGCCGAGGCCAGTACCCAGGATGATGGCGATCTCCGGAGCAAAGTCAGTCCGCTTCCGTATCGCCCTTACCGCCGCTTCGATGGCGAGCATCCCATCCCCAGGCACTCTCAATCGACTCCGGCAGCAGCCCCGGGCGTGTCGCCATCGGACTTCGCCTGATCTCCCCCGGGCCGCGCGCGCGATGCTTCCACATCGGCTCTCACCCGACCCTCCTCCTGTTCCACGTCGGCAAGCTGCCGTTCAATGAAGCTGCGATACGTTCTCAGAAAGCGCGCACGCTGCGCATGCACTCTCCGCGCGGACTCTCCCGCCGCCAATGCCTGCCGCTTCGCCTCGGCAATGATCCGCTCCGCTTCGGAGCGCGCTTCCCGGAGCAGTAAGTCCGCATCGCGCGAGGCTTGCGCGCGGAACTCTTCGCGTAGCTGCTGCGCCGATACCAGCGCATCGTTCATCGCCTGCTCGCGCTCTCTGAACGCGGTAACGGTCTCGGTGAGCTGCGCCGATCGCTCACGATAGGTCGCGTTCTCCCGCACCAGCTCCTCGAGCCGCTCCGCCACCAGGTCAAGATAATCATCAACGACAGCCGGCTCGTAGCCGCGCAGGCCACGACGGAAGTCGCCCTTCTTTTTTCGTACGTCCAGCGGTGTCAGGTCGATCATACTTCCCGTCCCCCAAACAGTGCGGTTCCCAGGCGGATCAGGGTGCTGCCTTCCTCGACAGCGATCCGATAATCATTGCTCATTCCCATCGAAAGGTGGATCGCGTTGAACCGCGGCGTTACCCGGCCCGCCTCTTCCCACAGAGCGCGTGCCCGGGAGAAAGTGCCACGGAGCACGCTATCGTCATCGGTGAGCGGGGCCATGGTCATCATCCCGTCTATCACCAGACCCGGCAGCTCGCATATTTCCGCGGTCGCATCGAGCGCCGACTCGGCCGGGAACCCGAACTTGGACTCCTCACCCGACGTGTTGATCTGGATGAGCGCGTGGACTTCCCGACCCGATTCGACCGCCTCGGCCGATAAGCTTCTTGCCAGACGAAGCGAGTCCAGCGAGTGGAGCAGATCGAATAGCGGCACGGCCTGCCGCACCTTGTTTCGCTGAAGATGCCCGATCAGATGCCAACGAGCAGCGCTACGCCCGATCTCGGCGACCTTCGCTTCCATCTCCGGGACGCGGTTCTCACCGATATCGATAACCCCAGCCGCAAGCGCTGCCCTGATTGCGTCCGACGGGCGAGTCTTGGTAACCGCGAGAACGTCCACGCCGTCTACAGGAAGGCCCGCAAACGTTCGCGCCTTCCGGATATCCTCCTCTACGCCGGCCAACCGGCGCTCAAGTTCCTGTCTATCAGTCATGCCGGATCTTACAGTCGCGATTGACCCCGGCGCAAGCGGGCCGGGGCCCCGCATACGCGGAGCCCCGGCCAGTGCAACACCCGATCAAACCGTCAGATCACTAGCGTGTCTGGAAGGTCACCGGCATCTGGATCCAGACAGGAACGCGCTGGTCTCTGTTCAGCGCGGGGCTGAACGTCGCCTGCTGCATCGCCTCGATGGCCACCTGGTCCAGAGCTTCGTATCCGGAGCTCGTGGTAACCTTGGTATTCTGCACTTCACCCTGCTCGTTGATGAACACCCAGAGCACTACGGTGCCGCCTATACCAGCATCGCGCAGCATGGGCGGATACTTCTGCGTCAGGATCCTCGCATACTCGTCGCGATTGGTCATCTCCGGCCTGACTTCGTACGGCGTGAAGGTCGGCTGACTGGATACATCTACACCCTGCCCGGTCGGAGGCGGCGGGAGATCGCTCACCGGGTTCTCGTCGAAGGTCACCTCACCGATGGTGATGTCCTCCGAGATGTTCACGTCGGTCGAGAGCACCGGAACCGCCGGTCGCGCGATCTGCTCCGGTGGCGGCGGAATCTCGAACTCCTGGATCACGTCGATCTGCTGAAGCTGCTCCGACGTATAGGATACGTCCGCAGCCTGCATGTCAGGCCAGAATGCGAGCAGTGCAAAGTGCGCAACTGCGGCGACGGCCAACGAGCCCCAGAACCAGTTGTTGAAGGAGCCTTTGAGGCGATCGTTGGCGTTGTACGAGCCGAAGGTGCCCGGCATGGGCATGGTTCCGTTTGCCATATTACCTCCTCGCCGAGGAGAGTCTCTCCTCGAAATCGGTTGCGAAGTTCACTCGTAAGGCACCACCCTCACGAAGTTCCTCGGAGATGTCGTTGATGGTGCTGTATTGCACAGATCGGTCCGCGCGGATCGCGACAACGAGCTTCTGATCGGTCTCAATGTACAGTGGCCGGACCAGGTCCGAGATATTCTCCATAGGAACGCGAGCGTCATTTATGAAGACGGACCCGTCGGGATCTACCCAGACGTGCAGGATGTTCTTGCGCTTTTCATCTACCTTCTGCGTTGCCTCGGCCTCCGGCATGGTAATCTCACGCTCGGATTCCGTGCGGAACACGGTCGTCACCATGAAGAAAATCAGCAAAAGGAAGGCGATATCGGCCAGTGAACTGTCCGGAATCTCGCTTGCTACTTTTGACTTGCGCTTGAAGCCGCCGCTCTGTATCGCCATCGCCTAGCCCTCCAGTTCCTGAAGCGAGAAACGGGTCGCACCCGCAGACTGAATTCCGTCGAGTACGTC
>DASSKB010000168.1:0-24265 GCA_035690925.1 Longimicrobiaceae bacterium | reverse complement strand
GTCGCTTCGCTCCTCGGTATGAAAACTCCCGCACTCCCGCACTCCGCACTCCGCACTCCGCACTTCGCACCTCGCACTTCGCACTTCGCACCTCGCACCTCGCACTCGTAGTTAAAACACGCGTACGTCGAAGAACTTGCTCGGGTTCGCGCGGATCTCGGCGATGAGCTTGTCTATGTTGGCGGCGGCGGAGTTCAGGTTGACGTACAGGGATTCGTCGGCGCTGAGGAGGCCGAGGGTGCCCTCGCCGCGCTCGACGCGGCCGAGCACCGTCTCGAGTGAGGTGCTTGCGCGGGCGAGGGAGGCGCTCGTCTCGTCCAGGCGGGCGGTGAGCGAGTCGATGTTCGCAACCGCGCGCGCCAGCTCGGGACCGGCTACGGCGCTTTCCACGCCTTCAGCTGAGCGCGTGAGGCTGCTCGACAGCGTGGAGAGCGCGGCGCGCTGCTCCGAGGCGAGCGCCGAGAGCTCTTCCAGCAGGATCTGCAGCTCAACCGCGCTCTCGCCTACCGCGCCCACAGTTCTATCCGAGAGGAGCCTGGCCATCCTGCCGAGCACGGAATCGGCGCGGGTACCGACATCTACCGCGGCGTTCAAAAAACCGGATTCCGACGTTCCGGGAATGACATCGCCATCATCCAGCTCGGCCTCGGCGTTGCCGGGCACTACATCAGCTACCATCCCGCCCAGCAGGCCGCTGGAGCGGAGAACGACGTGTGAATCGACAGGCACATCGTACTCGTTCTGGAGCTCCATACGGATGGAGACACCTTCGGGCACTATATCGAAGCCCGCGATGCGGCCGATGTTCACGCCGCGCATCTGGACCGGGTCGCCGTTGCGCAGGCCGCCCGCATCCTCCACCACGGTGGATGCGTAGTACCGGCCGCGGAAGGTGCCGACATCGGTTAGAGTAAAGAGCGCCACGAAGAACGCGAGCACTCCCACCAGGACGAACGCACCCACGCGCAGCTCCCTGGTAGCTGACCGCGCCGGGAGCGCGAGGAGCAGATCATCCTCGGTCATCCGACCGGGCGTGGCCGCGCGGGGACCGTCCGGGGCCCCGGATCTAGTCATACGACCTCCATAATATTTGAAGGAGCGGTCATCGAGTCACGCTCCAGGAATGCGCGTACAAGGACATCGTCACTGTTCCGGAATTCTCCGGGAGTGCCCACGAAGCGGATCTTGCCGCGATCCAGCATGGCCACATGATCGGCTATGGGGAGGGCGCCCTCGATGTCGTGCGTTACGATGATCGATGTGACGCCCAGCTCGTCCGAGAGCCGCTCGATGAGCTGGTGGACCACCGCGCCGTTCACCGGATCCAGACCGGTTACCGGCTCGTCGTAGAGCAGTATCTCCGGGCGCCCGACTATGGCGCGAGCCAGCCCCACGCGCTTGCGCATACCGCCTGATATCTCGGCGGGCAGCTTCGAGAGCACCGCGCGTGGGTCCAGGTTCACCATCTCCAGCGCCTCGGCCACCTGCCGCAGTACGTGCCGGAACCGCATCTCCTTGAGATCGGCTTCGCTGAGGCCCTGCCGGACGTTCTCGAACACCGTCATGGAGTCGAACAGGGCCGCGTTCTGAAAAACGTAACCCACCTTGCGGCGCACGCGGGCGAGCGTGTCGCGATCGCCGTGGAACACCGACTCCCCGTCAATGGTTACATCCCCATAATCGGGCGTTACGAGGCCGATCGTGCTCTTCAGCAGCACGCTCTTCCCCGTTCCCGAGTGTCCGACTATCGCCATCATCTCACCGGTAGCGACGCTCAGGTCAACGCCGGCCAGAACGGGCGCGTCGAACGCTTTATAGATACCGCGATACTCAACCATTTGGATCGATCAACAAGTAAAACTGATGCACCTTGTTCACCGTAAGAAGATCGTCGGGAACAGGGCATCCAGGAATAACATCGCCATAATCATGTAGACCACTGATGTGGTAGTGGCGCGGCCGACTCCTTCGGCACCGCCATGGGTCCGCAGGCCCATGTGCACTGCTATGAGGGGGATGATGAAGCCGAACACAGCGCCCTTACCAACAGAATAGTACAGATCGAAAGTGTGCCAGAACACCCGCGCGCCGTACAGGAAAGTCTCGTTGCCGAGCCCCAGTGTGGCCTCCGCGGCGACCATCCCCGCGACGATCCCGACTATGTCCGCTATCGCGACCAGCAGCGGCAGAACCAGCATGCCGGCGATAACTCGGGGCGCGGCGAGGACGCGGATCGGATCACGGCCCAGCGAGTAGAGCGCATCCACCTGCTCCGAAACGCGCATCGTCCCGAGCTCAGCTGTTATCCGGGCACCCACCCTACCTATAAATACAATAGCCGTCAGCACCGGCCCCAGCTCCAGCACTATGCTCGAGGTTACCACACTGCCGAGCACGTACAGTGGCACCGAGCCGGTGAACTGGTAGCCACCCTGCTGCGAAGTCACGAACCCCGACAGTATCGCTGTGACCATTACTATCGGGAGGCTCTGCACGCCCATCCAGTACATCTGGCCCAGCAGCTCCCGCAGCGGGAGCCGGCCGGTGAGCCAGGCGGACATGGATCCCCAGAAGATCAGGGCGATCTCGCCACTCTGACGCACCAGCGACTCGCCGCGGCGGCCGAGCTCCACCAGCCACCTGCGGCCGAGCCGCTGAAGTCCCGCCGCGCCAAGGGCCTGACGACTAACTTCCATCAATCCACCAGAACAGGCTCCGGTGCGAGGCCCGCGTGCTGCTGCTCCTCGTGCAGCTCCCGATCGCGGTCCTCAGATATAAACTTGCGCTTCACCCACAGGCCCAGATCGTCGAAGTAGGTATATGCCACGGGCACCACTACCAGCGTGAGCAGCGTCGAGGTTATCAACCCGCCGATAACCGCGCGCGCCATCGGCGCGCGGAAGCCGCCACCCTCGCCGAGCGCCAGCGCGATCGGCAACATGCCGAAGATCATCGCCAGCGTGGTCATCATGATCGGGCGCAGCCGGACCTGACCGGCCTCGACCAGCGCCGTCCATCGATCCGCGCCGAGCGCACGCCGCTCGTTGGCGTTGTCCACCAGCAGAATGGCATTTTTTGTCACCAGTCCCATCAACATGATTATTCCTATCATGGACATCATGTTCAGCGTGTCGTTCGTGACCAGCAGAGCCAGCAGCACGCCGATGAGCGAGAGCGGCAGAGAGACCATGATCGCGAACGGCTGCGTGAACGACTCGAACTGCGACGCCAGAATAAGGAAGATGAGGATGACGGCGAGCATTATCGACTCCAGCACGTAGCCAACCGTCTCCTGCAACTGCTCGGTCTCACCGCCGAGCTGAACCGAATATCCCGGCGGAAGCTCGATAGTGGTAAGCTTCTCCTGAATGAGTGCCGATGCCTCGGAAATCGACAGCTCCGGTGCGGTACTCGCCGACACGGTGGCTACCCGCTCCAGGTCGCTACGGTCCACCTGGGCAGGCGCCGCACCCCGTTCGATGCTCGCGATCTGGCCGAGCGGCACGGTGATGTTGGCGCCTGCCGCGTTGGTCTCGGACGTAGCTATCGGCAACGTGGTAAGGTCCTGCAGCGACGTCCGCTGATCGGCCGCCACCTGAACCACCACGTCGCGCTCCTCACCCGTCGGGTCCTCCCAGGTAGTCGCTGTCTGACCAGCCAGGAGCGGGCGGACAGTACCCGCTATCTGCTGGATATCCAGACCCAGCTCATTGGCCAGGTCGCGATTGACCTCGATGCGGTACTCGGGACGCGGATCACCCAGTGAGGTCTCGATATCCACTATCCCGGGGATCTCCTCCATTGCGGCCGCTATCTGGTTCGAGATCGTTTGCAGCTGGGTCACTTCGGGTCCGCGCAGATTGACCATCAACGGCTTCTGCGCTCCGCCCACGCCAGCGGCCACCAGGATCGAAGTCTGCACTCCGAAGAGCGGTGTGAGCCGCTCACGCGCGACCACCATCATGTCCGTCTGCGAAAGCTCTCGCTCGCTCGGCGGCACCAGCTTAACGTAGGTATTACCCTGCGTTACAGTTCCCGTCACACCCGCACCCACGGTGGTGTAGATGTAGTCCACACCTTCCATGTCCCTCAGGATCTCCCCTATTGCTTCCGCCTTGGCCCGTGTATAGGCGAGCGACGAGCCCTCAGGGGTCTCGAAGGTCACACCGAACTGCGAGTCGTCCGATTCCGGCATGAACCCGCCGCCGATAAACGGGAACAGCAGGAAAGCCCCT
This sequence comes from Longimicrobiaceae bacterium, assembly GCA_035690925.1. Lineage (GTDB taxonomy): Bacteria > Gemmatimonadota > Gemmatimonadetes > Longimicrobiales > Longimicrobiaceae > DASSKB01. The sequence continues at coordinate 20,030 of DASSKB010000168.1, read as the reverse complement.
ACGAACGCGGCGGCAGCTATGCCCAGCGTCGATTTCCGGTGGCCGAGCGCCCACGCAATTATGCCCCGGTACCGGAGAGCCTGCGCGTCGAACCAGCGGTTGAATCTGGAGATGCCGCGCGTAAGGATATTGCCGCCCGGTCGGTCCGCCGGGTGCGGATCGACGCCCCACCAGGCCGAGAGCATCGGAGTGAGCGTGAACGAAACGAAGAGCGATACGAGCACCGCCCACGCCACCGTAAGGCCGAACTGATAGAAGAACCGGCCGATGATCCCGCCCATGAACGCCACCGGCACGAACACGGCCACGATCGATAGGGTAGTCGCCATAACGGCAAGGAAGATCTCCGTGGTTCCTACGCGCGCGGCTGTGAAGTGGTCCTCGCCCATCTCGCGGTGCCGCACGATATTCTCGATCACCACGATGGCATCATCGATAAGAATACCGATCGATAATGATAGACCCATCAAGGTGAGCACGTTGAGGGTGAACCCCAGCGCGTTCATAAGTACGAACGACGATATAACCGATACCGGCAGTGCCAGCGATGTTATCGCCGTCGCCTTCCAGTCGTTCAGGAAGAGCATCACCACGATCACCGTGAGGATAGCGCCCAGGAACAGCTCGTGGATCACGTCCTCGACCGACTGACGGATAGAGACGGAGTTGTCACGGATCACCTGGAGCTCCACCCCGGCGGGTAGCACCGCCTGGAGCTCTTCCAGTGCCGCCGTCACCTCGTCGGCTACCGCCACGGTGTTGGCACCCGATACCTTGAGGATGTCGATGGAAACTGCGCGTTCGCCGTTCACGAGCGCCACCGAGCGCTCCTCTTCGGTCGCGTCCTCGATCCGCGCCACGTCCTCCAGCCGGACCGGCTGACCGTCGCGGTTCGCCACCACTATCTGCCCGAACTGTTCGGGCGAGGTTATTCGGCCGGTGACGCGCACCAGCTCCTCCACATTCCCACGCTCCACGCGACCCGCCGGCACTTCCAGATTCTGGCTCCGGAGCGCCATGATCACGTCATTGGCGGAAATACCCAGTGACTGCATCCTGTTAGGATCCAGGAACACGCGGACCTCACGCTCGAGCCCACCCGCGAGCCGTACGCTGCCCACGCCCGAAACGGATTCCAGCCGCCGCCTTACCGTCTCGTCAGCGATCGAGGTGAGTTGCACGATCGGCGTCGTGGCTGACGACAGCGCTATCGAGAGGATAGGCTGCGACGCCGGGTCGAACTTCTGGACCACCGGTGCCTCGATGTCCAGCGGCAGATCCCGCCGAACGGCGTCGATCTTAGCGCGTACATCCTGCGCTGCCTGATCGCCGTCGCGCTCCAGGTCGAACTCGACCACGATCTGGGAGACGCCCTCGAGCGAGGTGGAGGTGATGCGGTCCACACCCTCTACCGGATTGAACGCCTCCTCCAGTGGCTGCGTGACCTCACGCTCGACCGTCTCGGGGGATGCTCCCGGATACACCGTCTGCACTACGACCACCGGAATGTCGATCTCCGGGAACTCGTCGATCGGCAGTCGGTTGTAGCCGAACACGCCCAGAACTATGAGCAGAAGCATCACCATGGTGGTGAAGACCGGTCGGCTGATAGCCAGACCGCTCAGCCCACCGGACCCTGATTTATCTGCTGGCACTCTTGGTTCTTCCATAATCAACCGCCCTCACCTGTGCTGTCCGTTGTAGCTTCTGTAGATATCCGGACCTGCGTTCCCTCTGTAAGCTCGCCGGGTGCGACCACAACCCGCTCACCGCCCGACAGCCCACCGGTTACTGCGATCACGCCGCGTGTCTCGTCGCGCGCGCCGAGCGTCACTTCCTGACGCACAATCCTGCCGTCCTCCACTACCCAGACATAGCTCTGAGCGCCCGTCTGGCGAATGGCGGCGGTCGGTACGAGAATGGCCGTTTGATTGCTCTCCAGCATGATGCGGCCGGTGGCGAACAGACCGCCCACCAGGCCGCGCTCCTGGTTCGGCAGCCTCATGTAAATGCCGATCTGTCGCGTAGCAGGGTCGGCCGTGGGATCCACCCGCGCCACCTCGCCACGGAACACCTGGCCGGGGTACGCGTCCACTGTGAACTCCACGGGCTGCCCCGGCCGCACGTGCGCCGCCTGCTCCACCGGGATCTGGCCCTGTAGCTCCAGTATCTGCGAGTTCACGACTGTAAACAGCGACTGGCCAGGGCTCACGGCTTCACCCTGGTTTGCCTCACGCTCGCTCACCTCACCCGATATGGGCGCCGTGATGGTGGCCCGGCTGGCTGTTTCACCCGCACCCGCGGCCTGGGCGCGCGCCGCGGCTAGCTGGGCCTGCGCCGCCTCGTACGCTGCCTGCGCAGTTCGGAAATCTATCTCGGACATAGCGCCGGCTTCATAGAGCATTCGCGCCGATTCGAGCTGCTGGCGCGCGAGCGCCAGATTGGCCTCTGCGGCCGCCGCGCCGGCTCGCGCGCCGGCCGCCTGGCTTCGGATGCCCTCGGCTTCGATAGTCGCCATCACCTGCCCCTGACGGACGGGGTCGCCCTCATCCACCCGAAGGTTGGCGAGGGTACCCGGCACCTGCGCGCGTACCTCCACTATCCGGTAAGGGTTGAGCGACCCGGTAAGAACCACGGTGGCGTTCACCTCACCGCGCTGGACCGGCTGAACGTCGCGCGGGCCCAGGACAACGACTTCCTCCTCCACCGCGCTGGTGGCATCGTCACCGCCGCAACCTACGACCCCAACGAGTGCCAGCGCCGCGAATACACTGAGGGTGGAGCGGGTCCATTTACTATACTGTTTCATTACGTACTCTTAGAGACGTGGGTGATCAACGTATTGATCCGACGGGCGATCCGCGCCGGCTCGTTCCGGGAATATCCTGCTGAACTGGCTGCGGCCGAACCGGCTGCGTTACCGGCGGCGCGTTCATCGCGTCCGGATTGGCCTCCGCCATGGACCGCGTAAGCCCGGCGTCGGCTATGTAGTAGTCGGCAGTGGCCTGCGCCAGATTCGTTCGTGCCTGCAGTAGCGCGAGCCGCGATTCGGAGACTTCGAGCTGCGTGGCGACGCCCTGCTCGTACCGCAGAACGGTGAGGTCGTACACCCGCTGGGCGACGTCGACCGTTCGCTGCCGTGCCGCTATCGCCGCCAGCGCTCTCTCCTTCTCACCACGCGCCTGCTCGTACTGCAGCCGCACGGATTCTTCGAGCTGGGCAAGCTGCAGACGCGACTGCGCTAGCTCCACCTGCGCTATATCCACGTCGGCCGCTCGCCTGAAGCCGTTGAAGACCGGTATCTGCACTCCTATGCCGACCGACCAGTCGGTGCGCCAATCGCTATCGAAATCAAAGGCCGACTCCGGGAATAGCTGCTTGCCGTAGTTCATCTGCAGCGAAACCTCGGGGAGGAACGCGCCTTTTGCTATCCGTACCTGCTGCTCCCTTATCGCTACCTGCTGCTGGGCCGCCTGAACCGCTGCGCGCTGCGCTATCCGCACCTCAGGCGCCGGGAGCGCCGTAGCATCCGGCGGCGGCGGTTCCAGCGCTGTGGTCAGCTGAATCGGCTGGGTGAGCGGGATGTCCACCAGGCGCTTCAGATTCAGCTTCGCCAGGTCCGCGGCGTTACGCGCCTGCACCAACGGCGGCCGCAGATTGTCGCGCGACACTTCGGCTCGCATTACTTCCAGCTCGGATGCCCGACCAGCTCGCAGCCGGAGGCGCTCCTGCTCCAGGAATAGCTCGGCCTGCTCGAGTGCCGCGGCCGAGATGGTCTGAAGCTCCTGCGCCAGCTGCGCCGTGTAGTACGCGCTCCGCACCTGGAGCTCTATCTCGGCCATCTCCTCGTTCAGCGTCAGCCGAGCGGCTTCCTCGAAGCTCTCAGCTATGTCGAGAGCCGCGCCCACACGGCCGCCCGAATACAGAAGCTGCGAGCCGCTAAAAGTGAACGAGTACGCGTTCTCCTGGCCGAACGGCAGATTCCCGAACAGACCGCTCAGGCCACCGAACGCCGCCTTCTGCGCGTTGTTCTCAAGGTAGGTCACCCGTTCCTCGAGAGGCGCCGTCGGGTCCGGGTTGAACTTCAGCGAGTCCGGGATCTCTACGGCTTCGCCGCCTGTGTCGAACGCCGATGCCAGCGTCCGCGTGTACCCTAAATTCAGGTTCAGCTGCGGGAACGCCGCCGATCTCGCTGAGGTCACCTGCGACGAGGCCAGGTCCACCTGCGATCGCGCCAGCCGGATCTCCTCACTCTGGCCGGTCGCACGCTGCACAGCTTCTTCCAGGCTCAGCCCCACGCTGTCGGCCGTCACCTCCTGCGCCGCCAGCCCACCCGGCCCGACCACGACCGTCAGTATCAATATCGCTATCCACTTTCTCATCAAATTCCCCGAAGGACGGCGTACCGTCCGCTGTTCGTGGTAGATTGCGCCTGGCTTTCCAGGCCGGCTCCCATAATCCGCAAGCTCTGCCCTACGCAAGGTCCGCCTGCCTGGTTTCACGAGGCGTCCAGCCCACCCGTAGGGAGTCCATCGCATCCTCTAGTAGTTTCATGAACTCCTCATTCGACATAACCACTTCAGCCAGGTGGCCGCTAAGGTACAGCGACACCAATCCGTGTACGAGGCCCCAGGAAATAACCGCTCCCCGATGCGCGTCCGGAAGGGCGTACAATCCAGCGTCCATCGCCCGCTGCACTACTTCCACCACCGGCGTCCACGATTCCTGGCCCGTCTGTGCCTCCTCCTCGTCATGGGTCGGACAATCCATCTGCGCGACCGTCGGCAGCTCGAACATCACACGGAAATAAGCGGTGTTCTCCAGCGCGAACCGCGCGTAGCCACGACCCGATGCCCGGTGCTGCTGTGTCGCGTCCGCCCCGCTTCCCAGCTCCGACGACTCGGCGCACATGCACTCGCCCATCCTCCGGAATCCCTCCCGCACCACCTCCTGGATCAGCTCGTCCTTATCTTTGAAATACAGATAGAGCGTCGCCGGCGAGTACTCTATTCGCTCCGCCAGCGCCCGCATGGACAGCGCCTCCAACCCTTCAGCGGACACGATATCTCGCGCCGCCTCGACAATCCGCGTACGCAGCGCCTCCTTCTCTCTCTCCCGACGTTCATTTATTCCCATAATGTGACAAAACTCCCAATAAGAAATGAACAGCGCCAAAAAACTAAACGCTGTTCACAATACGGTCAAGGCCCCTCCCGGCAGCTCGTTGTCCTGAGTTGCCGGGAGGGCCCTCTATTTTTTGGTTCTACTCCGATTTTTTTGCCGCGATTAACGGCAGATTTACCGGAGAGGCGCTGAGGACGCAGAGGCAGGGCTCAGGCCTCCGGCGGTTCCAAATTCTGAGCATGATATCGTTTGGATTGCGCCTCTGCGTTTCCGCGTCTCTGCGGTTGATTCACGTAAATTGGAAAAGATCCTATTTTGCTGACTGTGAGAAGATTTACGTGACGGTTTCCGGGTCCGTGCGGTTCCGGTTCATGATGGCATCGACGCTGAAGCTACCGGGGCCATGCGCGGAGAGGAAAAGGTAGATGAAGCAGAATAGCGCCGCACTTTCCCCACCGCTCTGGATGGGCCAGAAAGCGCGTGGGAAGTGGGCAGTGAAGTACGCGAACGCCATTTCACCGGCGAGCACGAAAGCTACTGGCCGTGTGAGGAGTCCCAGAACGATGAGTGCCCCGCCGAAAAACTCCAGCACACCCGCCAGACCCATTAAAGAGAAGAGCTCCACCGTCTGGCCGGGTTCGTCGCGGAACCAGCCGAACAGCTTCTGGGCGCCATGCTGCATGAACAGGAGACCGGTTACGATCCGGAGCAGATTCAACGTGAGGTCCCCGAAGCGGGACATGAAGAAGGTGCTGGGCATAGGATTCTCCTGATAGGGCGGCGAAAGGTCCCGGCCGGCGATCAGTCGCCGGTGGGAGAGTAGTCCGCAATCGACAGTAGAATACTACGTGAAGAACAACATCACAAAGTATTTGTCGATCAGGAGGCGTCGGCCACCGCGCCGGAGGGGATGCTGTCGCCCGCGTTGTTCCAACCGCAGGTGCGGCATTGGAGCGTTCCCGAGTTCTCGTTCCACCGCTTCGCTGCACAGTCGGGGCACGCGGGCTCGAGAATCCAGCGCAGGAATACAAGTGCGAGAATATGGGCGGTAACCAGGAAGAATATCATGTCGGCACTCGGCGACCAATGGGGGAGCGGGCGATTATTCATCGATTAGTATCGTCAGATCCCAGCCAATTCTTGAAGCGCCCTCGGGATTCGTAGTCTGGCGCTTTAGTGGGAGACAGTTGTGTGCCGATACTCGATTGTGCAGCGCGATCCTGCTGCCTTTCTCCCCCATCCCGCGCTCGGATTTGCCGACGCGTGCCAGGTACCTTATGGCCACGAGCATCTCACTCCCGGAAGCGAATACCGCTCGACGATCGAGCGACGCTATACAGATCGACGCTATCGCCCGGCTGGACGACTTCGCGGCTGATGCCGCGCTCGCGCGTCTGACCCGGCTGGCAACGGAGGTGCTCGACGCGCCATTCGCTGGGCTGTTCCTGTGCCAGGACGAGCGGTCCGTGCTCGCGGCATCGGCCGGATTGCTCGATCGGTGGGATTCCGGAATCGAGGACGCGGTTGCGCAAACCCTCTGCCGCCACGGCGTAAGCTCCGACGAGCCGTTCCTCCTTTACGACGCGGCCGCGGGCATGTCGACCGGCAAGGATTCGCCGCGGGTAACCGCCGTGCGTGCCTGTCTCGCCATCCCCCTCTCCGGCTCGGACGATAGGAACTTCGGCACGCTGGCTGTAATGGACGGCGACGCGCGGGAGTGGACGATAGGCGAGATCGAGCTCCTGCGCGGCGTCGCGGCGTCGGTCACCACCGAGCTGGAGTTCCGCGCCAAGTGGCACGTGGCGGAGAAGGCGCTGCGCGAGAGCGAAGAGCGGTACCGCACCCTGGTAGAGGATTCCCGGGACGCAATCTATTCCACCACCAGGGAAGGCAACTTCACCGACTTCAATCAGGCGCTCCCGGAGCTGTTCGGTTACTCGCGCGAGGAACTTCTCGGGTTGCACGCCGAGGACTTCTACGTGGATTCGGCGGATCGCGAACGTTTCCGCGCCGAGATCGAGCGAAGCGGAGCCGTACGCGATTTCGAAGTTAAGCTGCGCAGGAAGAACGGCGATGTCCTGGACTGCCTGCTCACTTCCACTGTCCGGCGTTCGGACGATGGCAGGGTGCTGGGCTACCAGGGCATCATGCACGACATCACGGACCGCAAGCGCGCCGAGGAAGCTCTCGCCGCGGCCGAAAGCCGGTTCCGTAGCCTGGTGGAGCAGTCGCTCGTAGGCATCTACATCATCCAGCGTGGCCGGTTCACCTATGTGAACCCCAGATTCGCAGAAATCTTCGGGTATGTCCCGGCCGATGTGACAGCGTTCTCGTCGGTTACGGCGCTGGTCTCGCCCGCGGATCGCGACCGAGTAGTGGGGATGGTCGAGCAGCGCCTGGTGGGGGAGGACGACAGCGTACACTATTCGTTCAGAGGGCTCCGCAAGGGCGGCGACCTCGTGGACCTGGAAGTCCACGGCTCACGAACCCGGATCGATGGCCAGGCCGCCATAATCGGAACCCTCCTGGACGTTACCCAGCGGGTGCGGGCGGAGGAGGAGAATGCCCGGCTCGCGGCCTTCTCACGAGAGAATCCGAGCCCGATCCTGGAAAGTGACGGCGAGGGCAACCTCCTGCATGTGAACCCGGCGGCACAGCGGATAACCGAAGAGATCGGCGAGATCGACGTTATGGCGCTGCTCCCCGACAACCATCGCCAGCTGGTTCAGACCTGCCTCCAGAACGGGCAGGGTTTCAGGAGCGTCGAGGTCGCCGTGGGTGAGAAGGTATTCTCGTGGACCTACCATCCCCACCAGGCTTCGCAGGTCGTCCACCTCTTCGCCTCGGACATCACCAGCCGCCGGGTGATGGAGGAGCAGCTCCGCTACGACGCGCTGCACGACGCCTTGACGGGACTCCCCAACCGCATGCTCTTCATGGAGCGGCTCGCGCACTCCATTCTGCGCGCGAAGCGCCGCGAGGAGTATCTTTTCGCGGTGCTCTTCCTGGACCTGGACAGGTTCAAGGTTATAAACGACAGCCTCGGGCATCATGTGGGCGATGAGCTCCTCTGCACCGTCGCCAGACGGCTGCAGGGGTGCCTAAGGACCGAGGACACCGTGGCCCGCTTCGGCGGTGACGAGTTCGCGATTCTGCTGGGCGACCTGTCCGGGATCAGCGACGCCACGCGCGTCGCGGAGCGGATCCAGATGGAGCTTTCAGCCGCGGTGAACCTGAGCGGTTTCGACGTTTTCACCTCGGGCAGCATAGGCATAGCTCTCAGCTCTTCAGCGTATGAACGGCCCGAGTACCTGCTCCGCAATGCGGACATGGCCATGTACCGTGCGAAGGCCGCAGGTGTCGCGTGCATCGAGGTCTTCGACCGCACCATGCACGCCGAGGCACTCACCCGGCTGCAGCTGGAGACGGACCTTCGGCGCGCGCTCGATCGCGGCGAGTTCCGCGTTCATTATCAGCCGATCTTCGCGCTCGCCGATGGTGATATCGTCGGCCTGGAGGCGCTGGTGCGCTGGGAACATCCCGACCGCGGGTGGGTCGCGCCCAGCGAGTTCATCGGCGTCGCGGAGGAGACCGGCATCATCTTCCCGCTGGGGAACTGGGTGCTCCGCGAAGCCTGCCTCGAAGCGCGCTCCTGGCGCGATCGCCTGCACCGGGACGACCTTTCGGTGACGGTGAACCTCAGCGCCAAGCAGTTCGCGCACCCCGACCTGGTCGATCAGGTGGGCCGGGTGCTGGCCGAGTCTGGCCTGGAAGGCAGTGCGCTCAAGCTCGAAATCACCGAGAGCGTCATAATGGTGAACTCCGATACCGCTTCCGAGCTGATCGGTAAGCTCAGAGCGCTGGGTGTTAAGATCTACCTCGACGATTTCGGGACCGGCTACTCCAGCCTCAGCTCCCTTCACCGCCTCCCGCTCAACGCGCTAAAGATCGACACCAGCTTCATCGGGAATATGGCGGAGGACGGGACGAGCGCTCAGCTGGTCAGCACCATAATCTCGCTCTCTCGCAGCATCGGCCTCGAAGTCATCGGTGAAGGAATCGAGACGCAGGCCCAGCTGAACGCACTCCGTGAGATGGGCTGCGACTTCGGACAGGGCTATCTCCTTGCCAGGCCCACCGCACCCGCCGATCTGGATGCGCTCTTCGCCACTACGGCAACCTCCAAAGTAGCCTGATCCCACCCGCAGGATATGGATATTGCGATAACCCATTCGCATCCCGAATCCCGTTAGCAAATCCCACATATCTGGTTTCGTTTCCTCTGCGTCTCTGCGCCTTCGCGGTTGAATAATTACCGCGGAGGCGCAAAGACGCAGAGGAGAACGGATGCGATTCCAATAGCGGTGAAGGTAGAATCTGGATCTAAATCAAAAAAGTTTATCAGTGCCATATATTCATCACGGAGCAGCGATAAGGCAGATCAGTTCTCCGAGTACCCTGCGCCTCCGCGGTTCTCTTCGCCTCCGCGGTTCTCTTTTCTGACCACGCGGCCGGTATGCAACCGATCGCGCTTTCTGGTGTATCAATCCCAATTCAGACGTGCAGGCCGGGTCCACCGGTACTGCTTGACGCGCTCGCTCGCTTTAGCGCCGATCTCTCCGCAGGTCGGCGGGAGGATGCGTATGGCGAAGGAAGAAGCTGTCGAGATGGAAGGTGTCGTGACCGAAGTTTTGCCGGACCGCAATTATCGGGTCCGCCTTGAAAACGGCCACATGGTGCTGGCGTACGCGGCCGGAAAGATGTCCAAGTTCAAGATCCGCGTGCTTGTAGGCGATCGAGTATCGCTTGCCCTCTCGCCTTACGATCTTTCCCGAGGCCGCATCACATACAGGCACAAGTAATCAGCTAAACCCGCGCGCGAGCGCTCCCGAATGGGGAGGAATGAGGAATGGCACACAGTAACAGCTCCAAGCGGTTGACCGATTCGGACCTATATGTGAACCACGAGCATCGCCCGGGCTGGAAGACCGGTGCCGACCGCGTGCCCACGATAGGTGAGGAGGTCTACTGCGTGCAGGGGGTAGGTGAGGTGGTCCGCGTTTGCGGAAAGACCGGCGACGGCAGCCGTCTGCTGGAGCTCAAGCTCCCGGATCCCAAAGCGAAGCCGTTCTTCGCCGCGGCATCCAACGTTCTCGTGGAACCGCGCCGAGCCAGGCGCCGCTCCGCGGCGGCAGCCAAAAAGGCGTAGCATTTACCAGCCGGTCGCACGGCTTGCATTTACAAAAGTTTCAATTATCTTCGTCAGTGGCCATTCGTTAACGGCCAGTTGGTCGTAAACGAATTCGGGTGTCAAGCCCGCGAATGAACCCTAAAGAAGGAGGTGATCCCTTGTTATCTGGTAATCCTGTGCGTAACCTGACACGGGCAAGCGATCGCCGTTTCGGCGCCTAGCCGAATCGAAGGCGAGAACTCCGCGTCGACGCGGCATCGCGTCGGGTTGCGGCAGAACTTTGACACCGCCGGAAGCAACTGCTTCCGGCGGTGTTCGTTTATGCCAGCCCAACAAATCGCCCGCTTCAGGGTACATATGGGAGATAGTCTTCTCCGACCATTCGGCCACACCCCTATGAGCTTGTCGCTATCCAGCCTCAACGGAGCCCTCCTGCTCGGACTGGCTCTCGCAACCGCCGCATCGCCATCACCAGCAATGGCTCAGGGCGATGCCGGTAGAAGGCTGCCCATCGATACCGCCGTAACCGTGGGTACGCTCGATAACGGGCTCACCTACTACATCCGCGAGAACAACGAGCCGCGCAATCGCGCCGAGCTCCGCCTCGTGGTCAACGCTGGCAGCGTGCTGGAAGACGCCGATCAGCTCGGGCTCGCACACTTCGTGGAGCACATGGCCTTCAACGGAACGCAGAGCTTCGAGGAGCACCAGCTGGTAGACTACCTGGAATCGGTGGGGATGCGGTTCGGCCCGGACATCAACGCATACACCAGCTTCGACGAGACCGTCTACATGCTCACGGTACCCACCGACACTCCGCGGGTGCTGGAGACAGGCATGCAGATACTCGAGGAGTGGGCACACCTGCTCGCGTTCGATTCACTCGAGATAGAGAAGGAGCGCGGCGTGGTGCTGGAGGAGTGGCGGCTCGGCCAGGGCGCTGCCTCACGCATGCGCGACAAACAGTTCCCCGTCCTCATGCAGAATAGTCGCTACGCAGAGCGGCTCCCCATCGGCACGCCCCGGTCGATCCGCACGTTCGATCCGGCCGCATTGCGGCGGTTCTATAACGACTGGTACCGCCCCGACCTGATGGCGGTCGTGGCCGTGGGCGATTTCGACGCCGCGCTGATGGAGGCGCGTATAAAGGAACACTTCGCCGACCTGCCGATGCCCGAGTCGCCGCGCCCGCGCCGCGAGTTCACGGTAGCGCCGCACGACGAGACCCTCATCTCCATCGCCACCGACCCGGAAGCAACCAACTCGACTGTCACGTTGTACATGAAGCAGCGTCCGAATGTCTGGACCACCGACGCCGCCTACCGCAACTGGATAGTCGAGTCGCTCGCCGGCGGGATGTTCACCAATCGACTCAGTGAGCTCACCCAGCGGCCCGAGTCGCCGTTCGTGGACGTCTCCTCATTCCATGGTCGTTTCATCCGACCGCTCTCGGCATACATCCTCACGATTCGGGTTCCTGACGGCGGAATAGCGACCGGCCTCGCGGCGCTCCTCAAGGAGAGCCAGCGCGTCCAGCAGCACGGCTTTACCGCAACCGAGCTGGAGCGCGAGAAGGAACAGCTGCTGCGCGTGATGGAAAAGCGGTACCGCGAGCGGGACAATGTCCGCTCCAGCGGGTTCGCCGCGGAGTACACCTCGCACTTCCTGTACGGCGGCACGCTGGTGGACATGGAGACGGAGTTCGACCTATATAGCCGATTCCTCCCCGAGATAACCGTCGCCGAGGTCAACTCCGCGGCCGAACGGTGGACGCAGGAGAGTAATCGGGTGGTCACGGTGAGCGCGCCGCCCCGCGACAGCGCCTCCGTGCCCACGGCCGAGGAGCTACAGGAGGTGATCCAGGCAGCCGGCGATCTAAGGCTCGCCGCCTACGCCGACTCGCTCTCCAGCGAGCCCTTGATAAGCGATCCGCCCGAGCCGGGCGTCATAGTAGCCGAGGATTCGATTCCTGAGATAGGAACCCTCCGCTGGACTCTCGATAACGGCGTCGAGGTCATCCTCAAACCAACGGATTTCAAGGAGGATGAGGTGCTTCTCGCGGCGCGCAGCCCGGGCGGCACCTCGCTGATCCCCGACGACGACTACATCGCGGCTCTCACAGCTACAGCCGTTACCCAGGTGGCCGGCATCGGACAGCTCGACGCCATCGAGCTGCGCAAGCGGCTCGCGGGTAAGGTCGTGGGCGTGGGCGCGGACATCGGTCAGCTGCACGAAGGTGTCTCCGGCGCGTCCTCACGGCGCGACCTGGAGACGCTGTTCAAGCTGGTCTATCTCAAGTTCACCGCGCCCCGCGTGGATACCGCGGCATTCCTGGCGTATCAGCAGCACGCGCAGGCCGCGCTCGAGAACCGGCTGGCGAGCCCGGAAGTACTCTTCGCCGACACTGTTCGGGTCACGCTTACGCAGGATCACCCGCGCGCGCAGCCGCCGACCAGTGCCATGTTCAATAAGCTCGACCTGCACCGCTCGCTCGAGATTTACCGTGCGCGCTTCGCCGACGCCGGCGACTTCACGTTCTATATAGTCGGGAGCTTCGACCCGCAGGAGATAAGGCCGCTGGTACTGCGATACCTGGGCAGCCTTCCGTCCACCAGGGGTACCGAGAGCTGGAAGGATGTGGGGATACGCGCGCCAGACGGCGTCGTGACCAGGACGGTTTACAAGGGACTCGAGCCGAAGGCCCGTACGCAGATCGTCTTCCATGGACCGCTGGACTTCAGCCTGGACAGACTCTACGAGCTTAACGCACTCGCTGGCGTAATGCGGATTCGGCTGCGCGAGTCGCTACGGGAGGACCTCGGCGGCACTTATGGCGTTCAGGTGTCGGCGTCCGGCTGGCGCGATCCGCGGCCCGAGTACCGCGTGAGCGTCGGGTTCGGCGCCGAGCCCGATCGCCTCGAGGAGCTCACACGCGTCGCGTTCGCCCAGATGGACAGCCTCAAGGTCAATGGCCCCTCCGCCGCCGATATCCTCAAGGTTCGGGAGATACAGCTGCGCAGCCGCCAGACCGACCTGCGCGAGAACCACTTCTGGATCTCCCAGCTGATGGTCTACGACAGGTACGGCTGGGATCCGCGCGAGATCGACGATTACGATCAGTGGCTAGCCACCCTCGACGCGGCCACAATTCAGGCCGCCGCCGTCCGGTTCCTGGATACCTCCCAGTACGTGCGGGTATCGCTCTACCCGGAGGACTGGCGGGCACCCGTAGCGGTCCACTGAAGCGTTCCCGTAGCGGGAACTCTGCGGTTGCGCCAGTGTACTCATTGAGATAGAATACAGATTACGTTAATACCGGGTTTCACGTGGTTCGAGTGCACGATGCGGTGCCTCGGCCGACGCGTTGCGTCAGCATGGAGCCGGACGATCACCTCACAAAAGGAGACGCTTTGAGCAAGCATCAGAAATCTGAACTTGAAATGGCCCGTGACGAGTTGATGAGCCACATCCATCGCTGCGGGGTGTTGAAGGCAACAGCCGAGCAGCAGACGGAGTGGATTGAAGATACAGTAGATTACATGGGTGAGCGGTTCCCAGGACTCTCCCCCGAAGAGGTCACCGAGCTGCGGAACATCGGCACCAGGTTCTGCCAGCCGGTCATCGCCCACGGCAAGGGCAACACGGCGATATCTCAGACGGACGAGGTCTCCGAGAGCGACGAGGCCGATGAGAGCGACGACGCGATCGTCGCCGAGTCGGAAGAGAACTCCGACGAAGAGTCGCTGGTCGGCGCCGCCTGAAGCGATCAGGAAAGCAAGCGCAGTAATGGAATGGCGGGCGAAAGCCCGCCGTTTTCATTTGTATCGGCAGGGTTCTGTCGATACCTTTCACGAATGACTGTCGTAAAAATGCGTCATTTAACCAGTTTAGTCATGCCCGCGGAAGCGGGCATCCAGCGTCCTTGCTCGAAACGACGCTGGATCCCCGCATGCGCGGGGATGACGAATAGCCTTTTTGTGCTGGCGATATCCGCTTTTACCGCGGCGTGCGGAAGTGAGGAACCTGTCGTTTCCTCGACGCTCACCGCGGCGCAGCCCATATCGTCGCCGGCGGCGCCTGGCAGCGCGGAGCCGAACTTAGCGGTCACCGCTGACGGTGCGGTAATCCTCAGCTGGCTCGAGCCGGCCGGCGATTCCGCGCACGCACTGCGCTTCGCGACGCTCGAGCGCGGTACGTGGTCCCCCGCGCGCACCATAGCCAGTGGCGGCGACTGGTTCGTCAACTGGGCTGATTACCCGTCGATAGTCGCCCTGCCCGACGGTCGGCTGGCGGCGCACTGGCTCCAGCGCGAGGGCGATGGCACGGGCTACCAGTACGGCGTGCGCATAACCCAATCCGCCGATGGCGGCGTCACCTGGACGGATCCCGTGCGCCCGCACCGCGACAGTGCGCAGGCTGAGCATGGGTTCGTTTCGCTATTCGCCGCCGCAGGCGACTCGCTGGGCGCGGTCTGGCTGGACGGCCGCAAGTACGACGAGGGCTACGGCGCGTCCAGCGAGATGACGCTGGCGTACACCACCATCGCCCCGAACGGCGCGCTCGGCGTGGAGCGCCTCGTGGATCAGCGCATCTGCGACTGCTGCCAGACCTCGGCCGCGCTGACTGAGGCGGGGCCGGTTGTGGTCTATCGCGACCGAACCGACGACGAGATCCGTGATATCTACATAACGCGCTACGTCGATGGCGCATGGACGAGCGGGGAGCCTGTACACCGCGACGGCTGGGAGATCGCCGCGTGCCCGGTGAACGGACCGTCGGTCGAGGCGAGCGGCAACAATGTTGCCGTCGCGTGGTTCACCGGTGCGCAGGACACCGCGCGTGTCCGCGTAGCCTTTTCGGGTGATGGTGGTCAGAGCTTCGGCCCACCGACTCGCGTGGACGCTGGTGACCCGGCCGGCCGTGTGGATGTCGAGCTGCTCGAAGACGGCAGCGCTCTGGTCACCTGGATCGAGCGCACGGGCGGCGAAGGCGCCGAGGTCCGCGTCCGCAAGGTCCATCCCGACGGAACTCTCGGCGAAGCACAGACAGTCGCGGTCTCAAGTGGAGCCCGGGCGAGCGGCTTCCCCCAGATGGTCAGGAGCGGAGATCGCGTGATCTTCGCCTGGACCGAGCCCGGCGACCCATCGCACGTGCGCGTTGCCAGCGCCAGCGTCGACGGGGAGTCATGAGGATGATGAAAAGTTGGTTGCTAGCGCTCCTGCTCACCGCCGCATCCACGGGCTGCTCGGTCGATGCCGGCCGCAGCATCGGTGAGGTCGGGCAGCCAGCTCCGGACTATTCTGCGGTCACCCTTGCCGGCGATTCGGTTTCACTCGCATCGCTGAGCGGAGAGGTGGTACTGCTGAATGTCTGGGCCACATGGTGTCATCCGTGCCGCGAGGAGATTCCGGTGCTCCAACAGCTGCACGAGGATCACGCGGACGAGGGCCTCGCCGTGATCGGCGTGAGCGTGGATGCGCGCGGTGAGGAGGCGAACATCCGCGAGTTCGCCGAGGACTACGGTATGACATATCCCGTCTGGCTGGACCCGGCGGAGCGCGTATCAGCCATCTTCAGACTACTCGGCGTACCGAGCACATTCCTTATCGACAGGAACGGCGTAATTGTCTGGAAGCACCTGGGCCCCCTGCCGCCCGGCGATCCGGGGCTGGCGGCGGCCATCACCGAGGCTCTGTAACGCGCGGAATCCGCAGCGCGGCGCGAGTAATGCACCCATTCTGAGGGCCTGACTGCCAGGCTTTACCAACCACGGAGGTATCAATGCGTCGCATCTTCCTGACAACCAGCGTCCTGCTGTTTCTCGCGCTACTGCCCGCGTGCGCCGGCAACAAAGCTGGCGATGATGCCCGCAGACAACAACCGGCGACAACCGTCAGAGTGGACAACCGCAACTGGCTGGACATGAATGTCTATGTCGTCCAGGGCTCGCGCCAGGTAAGGCTCGGCACCGTCACGGGCCTCAGTACCCGGGTCTTCGAAATCCCCGCCAATCTGGTCTTCGGCGTCGCCTCACTCCGCTTCGTAGCCGACCCCATCGGCGGCGACGCAAGTCCGGTGAGTCAGGCCATTACCGTCGAACCCGGCGGTCAGGTTCAGCTGATTATTCCGAACAATTAGAGATAATTAACCGCGGAGACGCAAAGACGCAGAGGACTGAAGCGAGTCGAGGGATCTCTACCCCGCTGCTGACCCTCGCGTGGAGATCCCTCTGTCGCGGAGCCTGCCCTTGAGCGAAGCGAAGGGCTCCCTCGGGATGACGATTTTCTAATTTCGGTGTTTATCAGGATTATCTCGAAAAGAATCCTCATTTTCTTCTGTTGTCCTCTGCGTCTCTGCGTCTCTGCGGTAACATCGTCTCTGCGGTAAACTCTCGTAGTTCTGCACTATGGCAGCTGTATTTCCGGGTAGCGCAGGTGGAAGTCGGTTGCGCCCTGGTATGCGTGGGCGACGGATAGCACCTTATCCTCACCGTAGAGGTTGCCGAGGAAGGTGATTGAGACGGGAGTCTCGATACCATCCTCCTCACGGAAGCCGTTAGGCAGTATGACGGCGGGGTGGCCAGTGAAGTTGGTCGCCACTAGCTGCGATGAACCCGAGGTCGGGGTGACGATGACCTCGACATCCGCCATTAGCTCTGCCCATTTCTGCATCGCCAGAGTCCGCGCGCGGTTCGCGTTCACATACTCGACAGCGGGAATAAATCGGGACGCTCGGAACCCGTTTGGCCAGGCGTTCTCATCCTGCCGGACCAGAAGCTCATCGCGGCCGGAGCGCGTAAGCTCGTCGAATGCGGCGGCCGACTCCGCGCCGAGGATCAGGCGCATGGCGCCATAGTCGAACTCCGGGATCCCGACAGGGACCAGCGTCGCACCGAGTGACCGCAAGACGTCCAGCGTGGCGAAGTCCGTCTCGCGCTCGAAGGCATCCTCGAAGAAGGCTATTCGCACGCGGCCGGGCTTGAGCGTGGCATCCCACGAGAACGGCGCGTTGCGGACCGAAAGGTCGAGGCCGTCCACACCCCGGATAGCGTCGAACACGAGCGCGCAGTCCTCCACACTCCTGCACATCGGGCCCAGCTTGTCCATCGTCCAGGACAGGGTCATGGCGCCGGTTCGCGGCACGCGGCCGTACGTTGGCCGCAGCCCCGTCACGCCGTTCCGAGTGGATGGTGACGAGATGGACCCAAGCGTTTCGCTGCCTATACTGAACCCCACCAGACCAGCGGCCGTGGCGGAGCCCGGTCCGGCCGACGACCCGCTCGAGCCCTGCTCGGTATTCCATGGGTTCCTGGTCTTGCCACCGAACCACACATCGCCCGACGCGAGCGCGCCCAGGCTGAGCTTGGCGATGAGAACCGCACCCGCGGCATCCAGCCGCTTGACGACTTCGGCGTCCTCGTCGAACGTCTGATCCTTGTACGGTGTCGCGCCCCAGGTGGTGGGGTATCCCGCGACCGCCAGGAGATCCTTCGCGCCCCAGGGGATGCCGTGCAATGGCCCGCGGTAGCGGCCGGCCGCTATCTCCGCGTCCGCCTCCCTGGCTTGCGGCAGCGCGCGTTCCTCGGTGAGCGTCACCACCGCGTGTAGCACAGGATCGTACTTCCGCAGCCGCGACAGGTACATCTTCGTGAGCTCCAGTGAGGTCACCTCGCGCCGGCGTACCAGCTCGGACAGAGCGGTGACGGGGAGGAACGCCAGGTCTTCTACGCTCCCCGGAGTCGCCATGACCGGCGTTCGCGCACGTACCATCGGGCGCTCCGGCTCCGCCACGATCTCCATTCCCGGCAGCAGCGGACTGAAGTGGAACGCCGGCGCGACGGAATTGGGGATCGGTATCTCGCGCAACGCGGCTATCCTCTCGCGCTGCTGTTTCAGATCGTCCACCATCATGTCGCGCTCTTCAGCGGTGAAGTCCAGCCCCGCTATCTCCTCCGCGCACGCGATGGTCTCGGTGGTTATCTCCTGACCAGTGGCCACCTGCCCCCAGAGAACACCAGGGAAAAGCGTGGACCCAAGGCCCATCCCAGAAAAATACCCCATGAACGCACGACGATCATGGGGTACAGCCAACAGCTTCTCTTCGCTCATCCGAGCACCTGTTTGTTGAAGGGGAATGCCTGTTCTTATTTTCCTCTGCGTCTTTGCGTACTCTGCCATAACATCCTACTCGGCTTTCGGCCAACATTTCCAAAAAGGATAACCGCGGAGGCGCGGAGCACGCAGAGAACTGATCTGCCGTATCATCGGATCCGCGATGGACCTTCGGCTCTGATAACTTTTTTGATTAATCTCCGGCTTTACAACCTTCTTCTCGAAGAGCAGGCTTCGCTTTCCTCTGCGCCCCGCGCCTCTGCGGTTAAATCCTGCTCGGCTTTCGGCCAACATCTCCGAAAAGAATAACCGCGGAGGCGCGGAGCACGCAGAGAACAGAACTTCGCTATTCAGGGTCCCCGAGGGGCCGCCGGAACTGATAATTTTTTAAATTTATATCCAGATTTAACATCTTCTTCCAGAAGAATCGCATTCGCTTTCCTCTGCGCCTCCGCGCCTCCGCGGTTAATTCCCGATGCGGTTAAGACCGCGTCAGCGAGTGGCTGGAATGACCAGAACCTGCCCGGGCTGTATTGTCGATGAATCTAGATCGTTCGCGCTCTTCAGCGTCTCGACGCTCGTCTCGGTGCGGCGGGCGATGGCCCAGAGCGAGTCGCCGGGGCGGACGCGATATTTGTCGATTGTCGTTTTCGCGGTCGCAACGGTGCCGCCGCGGCGCTCCACGTACTGGGTGTAAGGCGCGGCGAATACCGCGACATGGAAGTGGGGTGGGTGATACTCCTCCGTGGCCTCGAGCATCCCGGCGCGCTCGAGCGATAGCAGCGTCTCGCGCAGCCATGTACGGCAGCGCCCGGCGGGTTTGCGCAGGTCGATTGCCATGCCCGTCGGATGCACTGACTGCGGATGGCTGTTCCACGGCTGATCCGATTTCGGGCGGGTGGCGCTGGTAACCACCATCGGCTCACCGCACGCGCGGTGGTACTGGGCGGCCAGCCGCGTCACGAAAGTATACGTAGCCGGCCTCACAACCGGATAGCTCACGTCGTGCACGCTATAATGCTCGTTGCCCGTCAGCCGAAGGAAACGTCCTTCGTCAGCCGCGCGGCGAACACCATCGCCCGTCTTGTAGAAGTAGATGTCATGACTAACCGCCTGTCGATACATGCGGTCCACACTCGAGGGCGAACCCCTGAGCGACTGGGCGGGCGCCTGCATCGGGATGCAGAAGAGCAGTACAATTGCGGCGACGGCCGCGAGGATCGGCTGGCGGGTCTCCATCATGGCATTAGAGGCTGGAACTACGACTTTGCCCGGCCCGCGCTCGGGCCGGCGCTACGAATATCTGGGATATCGGCGGTGAGCCCGCCGCAGTAATATACGGGAATAACGGCACGTTGTTCCACAGGCTAAAATACTCACTAAACCGTCCAGAACAAGCCCCATCATTCTTCTTGGGCATATTAAGACATTCGGATTTTGTAAAATTTAACCGCGGAGGCGCCGAGGCGCGGAGAACTGCACTGCCGTATACCGGATCCAAGATGGACCTCAGGCACTGATAAACTATTCTTATTACGTTCAGAACTTACCCTAATTTCAACCTGAATCCCCTTTGCTTTTCTCTGCGTCTCAGCGTCTCCGCG
>DASSKB010000167.1:0-5632 GCA_035690925.1 Longimicrobiaceae bacterium | reverse complement strand
ACACATGACGAGGTGACGGGGTGACAAGGTGACGGGGTGACGGGGTGACAAGGTGACGGGGTGACGGGGTGACGGGGTGACAGCGATGCGATAGCGGTTGCAGTTGCTGATAGCTGATAGCTGATAGCTGACAGCTGATAGCTAATAGCTAACGACCGATGACCCGCCCCCTCCCACCTTGCCCCCACCTCCCGCCCGCCCTACTTTCCCGCTCTCCATTTCCGCGCATTTCGATCAACAAAATCCCAGGAGTCTGTCTATGAATCGTGCGCTATTCGCGCTCGTGCTGGCCGGAGTCGTTGGTTGTGCGCCGGCGGCGAGTGCGCCGGCCGGGCCCGAGCCGGACGCCGCGGCGACTGCCGAGGTACCATTTCCGTCGACGTACAGACCGTTCAGCTCCGAGCCGACTGTGATTCGTGGGGGAACGGTGATGACTGCGGCTGGCGAGATCATCCCGAACGGCGAAGTTCTCATGGTCGATGGCGAGATCGCCGCTGTCGGTACGAGCGTTGATGCGCCGGCCGGTGCGGTAGTGATCGACGCGACCGGAAAATTCGTAACCCCGGGCATCATCGACACCCACTCGCACCTTGGCGTGTATGCGAGCCCCGGCGTCGCCGCGCACTCTGACGGCAACGAGGCAACGAGCCCGGTGACCGCGAACGTCTGGGCGGAGCACTCGGTATGGCCGCAGGATCCCGGCTTTGTGAGAGCACTGCAGGGCGGCATAACCACACTGCAGATCCTCCCCGGCTCGGCCAACCTGATCGGCGGACGGAGTGTGACGTTGAGGAACATCCCCGCGCGCACCGCGCAGGCTATGAAGTTTCCGGGTGCGCCGTATGGGTTGAAGATGGCGTGTGGCGAGAATCCGAAGCGTGTATATGGCAATCGCGGCGGGCCGGCCACGCGGATGGGAAATGTCGCTGGCTTCCGTGAGGCGTGGATCGAGGCAGCCGAATACAAGGACAGATGGGACGACTGGGAGGAGGCCGGCAGCAACCCCGACGACAGGCCGACGCGCGATCTGGGCCTGGAGACGCTCGCCGGAGTGTTGAATGGCGAGATCCTGGTGCACAATCACTGCTATCGCGCGGATGAGATGGCCCAGATGATCGACATCGCCGACGAGTTCGGCTACGAGATCCGCTCGTTCCACCACGGCGTGGAGGCTTACAAGATCGCGGACCTGCTGGCGGAACGGGATATCGCCGGCTCGCTCTGGGCGGACTGGTGGGGATTCAAGATGGAGGCGTTCGACGGCACCAACGCCAACATCGCCCTCGTCCACAACGCTGGCGCGCGCGCGATCGTCCACTCGGACGACGCGGGCGGGATCCAGCGCCTCAACCAAGAGGCCGCAAAGGCCCTGCTGGCCGGAAGACAGGCTGGAATCGAAATCTCCAAGAACGACGCGCTCCGCTGGATTACCGCCAACCCTGCATGGGCATTAGGTATTCTGGACGAGACTGGAACGCTGGAAGAGGGCAAGCGCGCCGATGTCGTGGTCTGGTCCGGCGACCCATTCAGCGTTTACAGCCGTGCGGAACAGGTATTCATCGACGGCGCTCTCATGTACGACATCGACAACCCGGCTGTACAACCGGTCACCGACTTCGAGCTTGGCATACTTCCCGGGGAGGCCCGTTAATGTTTAGAACTTCCCTGACGGTGGCCGCCGCCGCACTGCTGGCCGCTGCCCCGCTGACAGCCCAGACGATCGCGATCGAGGGTGGGACGGTCCACCCCATGACCAGCGCGCCGATCGAGAACGGCACAGTCCTGATCCGTGACGGAGAGATAGTCGCGGTGGGCACTGATGTGGATGTACCCGAAGGCGCTCGTCGCATCGATGCTACGGGCATGAATGTCACACCCGGCTACTTCGAGTCCAACACGCACATGGGCCTCACCGAGGTCGGCGCGGTCGACGGTACCAACGACTTCGCCATGCGCGAGGAGGACCGCGTTACGGCTGCCTTCAATGTGGCGGAGGGGATCAATCCGCGCTCCGTGGTTATCCCCGTCACTCGTATAGCCGGGGTAACAACGGCAGTCACCGTTCCCGCTGGTGGGTTGATAGCCGGGAAGGGCGTCATCATTGATCTGGCTGGCGAGAGCCTTTCGGATCTGCTGGTCGAGACGCCGGTGGCTATGTTCGCGACGCTCGGCGAGGGCTCGCAGGATGCGGGCGGTGGAGCCCGTGCCGGTTCGACGATGCGACTGCGCGAGCTGCTCGACGATGCGCGCGTATATTCTGAGCGGCGTGCGGATTACAATCGCAATGCCACGCGTGATTTCTCGGCCAGCCGGCTGGACCTCGAGGCGCTCATTCCGGTAATCGAGGGGGAGCTGCCGCTGGTCATCGAGGCGCATCGTGCGAGCGATATCCGTACGGCCATGCGCATTGCGGAGGAGTATGACCTGGACCTCATAATTTCGGGCGGGACCGAAGCCTGGATGATAGCCGATGAGATCGCCGCGGCCGGTGTGCCGGTTGTGCTCAAGGTCTTACAGAACCTGCCGCAGAACTTCGAGCAGCTGGGCGCGCGCTACGATAACGCGGCGATCCTGGACAGGGCCGGTGTAAAGATCGCCATATCGACTGGCGACACGCACAACGCGCGAGATATCAAGCAGGAGGCGGGTAACGCAGTCGCATACGGTCTCCCGCACCCGGAAGCCCTGCGCGCCATAACGCTCTACCCGGCGCAGATCTGGGGCGTGGAGGACTCGCACGGCTCCCTCGAGCCTGGCAAGGTGGCCAACGTGGTAGTCTGGAACGGCGATCCGCTGGAGCTGCTCACGCCGGTCGAGTACGTCTTCATCGAGGGTCGCGAGATCCCCCTCGTCAGCCGTCAAACGCAGCTGCGTGACAGGTACCTGGACCTGGACAACCGCAGACGGGCTTATTGAACAACGAGTGCGAGGTGCGAGGTGCGAGGTGCGAGGTGCGGGAATGCGAGGGGCCTCCGCATTTTCGCACCTTCGCACTTTCGTGCGCATAACGGGATTATGAGGGCACAATCCGACCCACCACGGTGTATGGATATCCACGCAATTTCGCACTTCGCACATCGCACCTCGCACTAGTCGTCCTCCATGGCCGAGCAGAGAATTTTACCGCGTCTCATAGAAGACGAGATGCGCGAATCGTTCATCGATTACTCGATGAGCGTGATAGTTCAGCGTGCGCTCCCCGACGTTCGGGATGGGCTCAAGCCTGTGCACCGCCGCATCCTGTACGCGATGCACGAGGCGGGGCTCTCGCCGAACCGCGCTTTCAAGAAGAGCGCGACGGTGGTGGGCGATGTGCTCGGCAAGTATCATCCGCACGGCGACTCGTCGGTCTACGACGCTATGGTGCGGATGGTCCAGGATTTCTCCCTGCGCTACCCGCTGGTGGCCGGGCAGGGGAACTTCGGGTCGATAGACGGCGATCGCGCTGCGGCCTACCGGTACACGGAGGCGCGACTGGCGCCGATGGCCACCGAGATGCTGGCGGACATCGACAAGGAGACTGTCGATTTCTCGCCGAACTATGACGATCGGCTGCTGGAGCCGACGGTCCTGCCGTCCAAGCTTCCCAACCTGCTCATCAACGGCAGCAGCGGCATCGCCGTGGGCATGGCAACGAACATCCCGCCTCACAACCTGCGTGAGGTGGTGGACGCATGCGTCCACCTGATAGAGAACCCCGACTGTACGGTAGAGGACCTGCGCCAGTTCGTGCGTGGTCCCGACTTCCCGACTGGCGGCTACGTATACGGGCGCGATGGTATCACCGACGCGTACGAGACGGGCCGGGGTCGCGTGCTCATGCGCGCGCGCGCGGAGATCGAGGATCGCGAGGATGGCCGGGAGCGGATCGTCATCAGCGAGATTCCCTTCATGGTCAACAAATCGCGCCTGATCGAGCAGATCGCGGAGCTTGCGCGCGACAAAAAGGTAGAGGGCATAGCCGACCTGCGCGACGAGTCGGACCGCGACGGCATGCGGATAGTGGTAGAGCTCAAGCGGGACGCCATCCCCAACATAGTGCTCAACCAGCTGTTCAAGCACACGCAGATGCAGAGCACCTTTGGCGTGATCATGCTGGCGCTGGTCAATGGTGTGCCGAAGGTACTGACGCTCAAGGAAATGCTCTACCACTTCGTGGAGCATCGCCATGAGGTGCTTATTCGTCGCACGCAGTTCGAGCTCGGCAAGGCGCTCGACCGCGAGCACATCCTGGAAGGCCTGAAGATCGCCGTCGACAACATCGACGAGGTCATCGCGATCATCCGTGGCTCTGACGACTCCGCTCAGGCCGGCGAGCGCCTGCGGGCGCGCTTCGAGCTCTCCGACCGCCAGTCGGACGCCATCCTGAACATGCGCCTGGCCAAGCTGACAGGCCTGGAGATCGAGCAGCTTGAGGCCGAGCTCGCCGAAGTCCGTGCTACCATAGCCGATCTGCGCGATATCCTGGAGAGCCGGGAGCGCCGGCTCGGCATCATCACCGATGAGCTCAATGAGGTCGCCGATAAGTACGGCAACGAGCGCCGCACGCAGATCATGGGTGAGACGGGCGACCTTTCGCTGGAGGACCTGATCGCTGATGAGGAGATGGTCATCACCGTCTCGCACTCAGGCTACATAAAGCGCATCCCGATGGACACCTACCGCGCGCAGGGCCGGGGCGGTCGCGGCATAAGCGGGATGGGCACCAAGGACGAGGACTGGGTGGAGCACCTGTTCGTCGCCAGCACGCACGACTACCTGATGTTCTTTACGCGTCAGGGCCGTTGCTACTGGCTGAAGGTCTACGAGATCCCACAGTCCGGTCGGGCGAGCCGCGGTAAGCCCATCGTCAACCTTATAAACCTGGACAAGGACGAGCACATCGCGTCGCTGGTGCCGGTCCGTGAGTTCGCACACGACCAGTATCTCATCTTTGCTACGCGTAAGGGGACTGTTAAGAAGACGGCGCTTTCCGCGTACGGCAACCCGCGTGTAACGGGAATCAATGCGATAAACATCTGGGAGGGCGACGAGCTGATCGACGTGCAGCTGACGGACGGCGAGAGCGATGTCGTGCTCGCGACGCGCGAGGGTATGGCCATCCGCTTTCACGAGGGCGATGCTCGCGAGATGGGCCGCGCGACGAGCGGTGTGCGCGGCATCAACCTCAGCGCCGAGGACGTGGTGATCGGGATGGTCGTGCTGAAGTCGGGTACAACGCTGCTGGTCGTGACCGAGAAGGGGATGGGCAAGCGCACCGAGATCGACCAGTACAGGCTCCAGCGCCGCGGCGGTAAGGGTGTGATAAACATCAAGACTTCGGCAAAGACCGGGAAGGTTGTGGCGATCAGGGATGTCGTGCCGGGTAACGAGCTTATGCTCATCACCAGATCAGGCGTAGTCAACCGCCAATCGGTTGACGGAATTCGGGTGATCGGCCGCAACACGCAGGGCGTGAGGTTGATCAACCTCGGCCCCGGCGACTCCGTCATGGACGTCGCGCGCGTACTCAACGAAGAGGTCATCGCCGAAGAGCTGGAGGAGACCGGCGAGATCACCGAAGCCGGCGAAATAGCAGGAGCGGAATAACGACTAGTGCGAGGTGCGAAGTGCGAGGTGCGGGCCCATACCG
>DASSKB010000166.1:0-6998 GCA_035690925.1 Longimicrobiaceae bacterium | reverse complement strand
ACCCCGAACCCGCTGGCATTCAACCTGGTCTCGCTCCAGATCCTCACCTCCGAGGTCCCGGAGATATCGTGCGCCAACGACGCCCCGTACGTGCTCACCCCGGCCGAGCAGGCGGCGATATCCGCGCGCGTAGCCGGGTTCAACGCCGCCATAGCGGCGACGGCCGAGGCGAACGGCTGGCTATACATCGACCCGAACCTCATCCTGGCCGCGGCGGTGGACGATCCGGACGCCATCAGGAAGTGCCAGGCGCTGCCCGCGGCGCTCCAGACCGGCGATCAGCAGGCCATCTTCGCGGCGATAGTCACCACCTGCCCCAGCCCGGACCCGGCGATCGGATTCGGGTCGCTGATATCGTACGATGGGGTTCACCCGTCGTCGATGGCGCACGAGATCATCGCCAGTGCCATCTTTGGCGAGCTCGCGGAGAAGTTCTCGATTCCGGTGGTAGTGCTCGACTGAGGTAGGCGACAGTCGGCAGTCCGTTCTAAGGCTGCATCGTAGCAAAAAAGCGAGAGATCTCTACGGCCGCAGTTCGCGGGTCAGAGGTCTCTCGCTTTTGTAGTAAGCCTAAGTCAGGCAACCCGCAGTGGCTTGATACGCGCGACGTCCTCCTTGATCGCCTGAGAGGCGTCCCACAGGTCGACCGCACGCTGGGCATTGAGCCAGAACTCCGGTGAGTTGCCGAACAGGCGGGACAGTCTCAACGCCATCGCGGGGCTGAGCGCGCGCCGGCCGCGTAGCAGTTCATTGATCGATTGCCGTGATACTCCGACGGCCTCAGCTAAGGCGGCTACGGTCAAATTGAAGTCAGGCATAAAATCCTCCCGCAACATCTCGCCCGGATGAGTCGGTCGCCGCTTCATTGGCAGCCTATTCGCTATGGTCATCCTACACCTCCCGTTTTAATGATAGTCGCAGGCCTCGACATCGTAAGCGTCCCCATCCACGAAGCGGAAGCAGATGCGCCATTGGCTGTTTACTGCTACCGCGTACTGTTAGTCAAGTAGCGAGTCGGAGATATCCGCAATTACCTTACTTTGATTTCATTAGCTAAGACCGGTAGAATCCTCTCGCACCCGATCAACACGTTATACTACGAAGTTGCGGATGTCTTGATCTGATAGCCACCGCAATCAAGTTGCACGGTACGACTTTCGAACTGAACTCAACAGGCAGTCATGACTGAAACATCCCCCACAGCCGTACCCTCTGGCATCGCCAAGATCCTCCGGCGTTTCGCCACGCTGACCCCGGACCTCGCTCGCGGAGAAGTTCTCGTTTCCGGTGGTAGGACTCGACTGAGGAGGGCGATCAAATACGACTCGTCGAAGGCCGGCCTGCAATGCATGGGAAGCCGATATGCTCGGCGTCGGAAGCGCGGCGTCGCGATGATGGCGCATTTTCGATGCGTTTCTGCTATTTTAGGGTGAACCCGCACCCGGAGTTGGTGACATGAGCATGGAGCAAGTTGAAGCCGAAGTCCTCAAGCTACCCCGACAGGTGCGCGCGCGGCTAGCCGAGGCGTTGATCGCCAGTCTCGATGAGGATTCTGAAATCGAGCAGGCATGGGAGAACGAAGCCGAGCGTCGCTATCAGCGCTACCTTGCGGGCGAAGAGGAGGCGATCCCCGCCTCGCAGGTGCTCGCGGAGATCCGCGCCGAACTTGCGCGGTGATTTCGGTTACTCCGCTTCGCTCGGCACAGGCGGATATCCGGCGAGCGGCCCGCTTCTACGAGGGCGAAGCACCGGGTCTCGGTGCGGAGTTTGTCTCGGAAATCGAGCACGTCTTTGTGCGCCTAGGCGAAAATCCAGAGATTGGGACACCCATGAGGCGCGGGGCGCGCAAGCTGTTGGTGCGGCGTTTTCCCTATGTGGTGATCTATCGTATCGAGCCGGAACGGGTGCTGGTTCTGGCTGCCGGCCACCAGCGCCGCCACCCCGACTTCTGGATAGGTCGGGCATAGTTCTATTGCCTCTCACATGCGCTCCATGAGCGTATTCAGCGACCGCGCCTGTGTGTGAGACCCACGGAGCCGCGACTTTTGACCGGAAATTAACAGGCACTTATGACTGATCCCACCCCCAACGGCGTACCACCCGGCATCGCAAAGATCCTCCGGCGGTTCGCCACGCTGACACCCGACCTCACGCGGCAGGCGCTGGTCCAGTACGCAAACCGGCTGGAGCCGCTCCCCGACCGATTAAAAGAGCTCGACCGGGAGGCTTACGCGGTGCACGAGTGCCTGACGCCCGTCGCCATTTTCCCCGAAGTCGTCGACGGCCGCATGTACTTCTACGCGGATGTCCCGCAGGGCGCGCCCACCATACGCGCGCTGCTGGCCATGCTCTTCGATGCGCTGAACGGCGAGCCGCCCGAGACCGTTCTGCGCATTCCGGATGATTTCGTCCGCCAGATAATGAACGACATAGGCCTCGGCACGCGCGAGGTCGGCCTTAACGCTATGGTAGAACGCCTCAAGCGCGCGGCGCGCGAGGCGTAGACCGCGCGTCCTTCCCCCTCGACTGGAGGTTCTCATGTCCCTCTCTCGCCGCCATTTCCTCGGTACCGCCGCCACCGCCGCCGCAGGGCTCACCATCGGCCGGCCGGAGGACGCCGCGGCCACAGTGGCGCGACTGGGCGGTTCTCGCCAGGTCGCCCGGCCCGCGGTGATAGCCTCCGCCAACGGGCTGCGCGGCGTGGCGCGGGCATACGAGATGTTGACCCAGGGCACCGACCCGCTCGACGCCGCGATTGCCGGCGTGAACATCCAGGAGCTGGATCCTGAAGACCAGTCGGTGGGATTGGGCGGGCTGCCGAACGAGGCGGGCGTCGTGCAGCTCGACGCCTCCTGCATGCACGGCCCCACCAACCGCGCCGGGGCGGTTGGCGCGCTCGAGGACATCGCCACCCCCTCGCTCGTGGCCAAGGCGGTGATGGAGCACACCGACCACATCATGCTGGTGGGCGAGGGCGCGAAGCTCTTCGCGCTGCGCATGGGTTTCGAGGAACAGGACCTGCTCACTGAGCAGTCGCGCCAGGACTGGCTGCGCTGGCGCTCGCGGCTCAACCCTGACGACAACTGGCTTGACATGGGCGACGAGCTCGCGATTAAGTTCACGACCGGCACCATCAACATGAACGCGGTCACCGCCGGTGGCGACCTCGGATCGGTGACAACGACGAGCGGGCTCGCCTGGAAGCTACCGGGGCGGGTGGGCGACTCACCGATCGTGGGCGCCGGACAGTATTGCGACAACCGCGTGGGCGCGGCGGGGTCCACGGGGCGGGGGGAGGCGAACATCAAGACCTGCGGAGCGTTCCTCACCGTCGAGTTCATGCGACAGGGGATGTCGCCGGAGGAGGCGTGCCTCAAGACGCTCGAACGGGCGCTGGGGATGACGGTGGCGCGGCTCCTGGATGAGCGCGGCCGCCCTCGCTACAACCTCAACTTCTACGCGATAGCCAAGGACGGCCGCTACGGCGCCGCTGCTATGTACCAGGGCGGGCGCTTCGCGGTGGCTGACGAGCGCGGGGCGCGCCTTGAGGAGAGCGCCTACCTATTCGAGCGCGAGCGGTAGAACCGTCAGAGCGCGTCCTCGAACGCGCGGATATCTATCTTCTTCATCTTAAGGAGAGCCTGCATCCCGCGGTTCACCTTCGCACTGTCGGGATCGTTCAGGAAATCGTCCATACCCCTGGGCACGATCTGCCAGGAGACGCCGTACTTATCCTTGAGCCAGCCACACTGCTCGGCCGCGGGGACTGCTGAGAGCCTGTCCCAGAAGTAGTCTATCTCCTCCTGATCGCGGCAGTTCACCAGCAGCGAGATGGCTTCATTGAAGCCGAACTCGTGCTCGAGCGCGCTGTCCATGGCGGCGAACAGCTGTCCGGCCAGCGTGAAATCCCCGAACATCAGCGTGCCCTCCGCGTTCGGCTCCTGGCCCGGACCGTAGTGGACCACCATGCCGACCTCGGAGTCGTCGAACACGGATGTGTAGAAGTTGATGGCGTCTTCTGCCCTGCCAGCGTTCTGGCCGACGAACAGGAGCGAGGGGATAATCGACTGTCGTATCTCGCTGCCCGCCTCGGGGAGCATGAGCTGCCATGACACGCCGTAGCGATCCTGGACCCAGCCGTAGTGCTGGCTGAACGGGTAGCTGCCAAGCGGCATGAGCACCTGGCCGCCCTCCGCGAGGGTCGCCCATAGCGTATCTATCTCCTGAGCGGTCTCGCGGCTGACCATGAAGGAGATGGCGGGCGTGAAGGTGAAGTGTGGACCGGCGTTCAGCGCGGCGAACCGCTGGCCGTCTATCTCGAACTCCTGCGTCATGGTGGACCCCGGCTCCATGCCGTGGATCTCACGACCGGCCTCGGGATACCGCGAGGTCGAGACGATCTTGCCGTCCCGGAAGATGGACGTATAGAGGGCTACCGCTTCCTCGGCGTTGTGAGCGAACCATAAGTGCGGAACGATCTTCTGCATGGCGCTGTCCTTTCACATTGATGAGATGGATTTCCCACTCTGCATCTAGCCGATCACAGCCGCTGCTTTTCGACACAATACAACCGCGGTTTGGCGCGGCGCGGCGAACGCCCTATCTTTAGGCGCATTCCCGACGACATGACCACGATTTCCGCGCCATGAACCTCACCAGCAATCGAAGCACCTGTTGGCTCTGCCGCAATATCGCTACTCGCGCGGCGCTGTTCCTGACCCTCACAACCCTCTCCACGACCCCCATCACCGCGCAGCGCGTAGTGGACCTCACGCTGGAGAGGGCGGTGGAGATGGCGATGGACGACAGCTACCAGGTGCGCCGCGTGCGTCTCGAAGTCGAGCGTACGGAGAAGCTGCTCCAGGCCGAGCTCGCCGGCCTCAAGTCCCAGGTCTACATGAACTTCGCTTTGCCCGAGTTCGAGCAGATATCGCAGGAGTATTACAACTTCGACACCGGCAGGAACGAGATAGTGGACGAGAACTCGCGGCGCTGGCAGATGGAGTTCAGCATCGAGCAGCCGGTAATCCTCTTCGGCTATCCCACGAACGGGTATCTCTCGCTGAACAACCGCGTTTATCGCTACCGTCAGTTCCAGGAGGAGGACAGCGAGCTCAATTACTACAACCGCTACTTCGTCGCCTATCAGCAGTCGCTCTTCCAGCCCAACGAGCTCAAGAACGATCTTGAGGAGGCCGAGCTGGACCTTATGAAGGCCGAGCTCGACTTCCAGGACGACGCCATCGAGATAATATACAACACCGCGCGGAACTACAACGAGCTCTTCGAGCTCTCGCGCGAGGCGGTCATACTCCAGCGCTTCGTGGACAATCTGGAGGACGCCCTGGCCGCCGCGAACATGCGCGCTGCCGCGGATTCGTCGAGCGCGATCGAGGTGAGCCAGGCGCAGGTAGCGCTCTCCAACGCGCGGTCGACGCTTCAGCAGGCGCGGAGCGACTTCCGCCTGGAGGCGGCCCGGCTCAAGCCCGACCTCGGGCTGTCCGTGGCCGATTCCATAGTCATAGACCCGACCATCGCTCTCAACCCGATCGAGATAGACAGCGTACGGGCCATCGAGCTCGGCATGACGCTCAGGCCGCAGCTCCGGCAGCTGGAGATCCGGCGGCGCGAGAACGAGATCGACCTCGAGAACGTGCGTGGCAGGAACTCGTTCAGAATGGACCTGGAGATAACTTATGGTCGGGAGATGGAGGATCCGCAGTTCAGTCAGCTCATGGACGATCCGCGTAACAGCTACACCGTGGGCGTGCGAGGCTATCTGCCCATCTGGGACTGGGGCGAGCGCGAGGCGCGCCTGGAGGCGCAGAAGCTGGTAATCCAGGGCACCGAGCTCTCCATTGCCCAGGAGCGCGAGGAGATAGAGATCTCCATCAACAATACCCTGGCCAATCTTGACGAATACCAGCGTCGCGCGCTGAACATGCGGCAGAACCTGGATCTGGCGGAGCGCGTGTCGCGGCAGAGTCTAGCGCAGTACCGAGGCGGCGCCATAAGCATCCAGGACCTCATGCGGGCCCTGGAGCAGCAGATGGAGACCGGGCAGAACTTCCTGGAGGCTTACATGGGATACCGGCGGGCGCTGCTGGACCTCCAGGGGATGACGTACTACAACTTCGAGTACGGCGTTCCCGTGCTGGAGCGGTACGGGATTCAGCCGGTAGAGGACAACTAGGCGGCGCAGGTCTTGCCAACTCGGCCTGTGCCGGTTCTTTTAGTGCATTCCGACTACTATCACCGATTTCGACGTCGTCAGAAAAATAGCATGTCAACGCGCTCAATTACTGTCCTGCTGGCCATAGCCCTCGCCGGGTGCGACTTCCCCGCGTCCAATACCGCGTATCCTGCGGTAGTCGAACGCGACCGCGGGTCAATACCGGCCGTGGCCAACCCCGCGCCGCCACCGGTGGTGGCCATGATAGGCGGCGAGGCCGCCGAGGTCCCCGTGCTGGCCTCGAACCTCGCTCCCGCGGGCGTTACACAGGAGATGGTCGAGCAGGGCGCACAGCTCTTCGGGACCGTCTGCTCTACCTGCCACGGACCTGCGGGCGCCGGCACCGCCATGGCGCCCGCGCTGCGTGACGACGAATGGCTCCACATCTCAGGTGCCTTCGATGAGATCGTTCCGCTGATCCACGCGGGCGTGCCCGCTCCCATGGAGTTCCCCGCACCCATGCCGCCACTTGGCGGCGGGAGCTTCAACGACGAAGAGGTCAGGGCCATCGCGGCCTACGTGTTCGCACTCAGCCACTCCGCAGAGGGCACATGAGCCGCGACCGCGCCACCTATCAGGATATCAGCGACAAATACGACGAGTGGGAGACCATAAAGGCCGCCCGGCCGCCACAACCGCCCGCTCCGCGCAGATATGATCCCGAACCCGAACCCGGATTGGACATGAGCAAGTACATCTTCACCGCCATGGCGCCCGCGTTGCGTGACGACGAATGGCTCCACATCTCAGGTGCCTTCGATGAGAT
>DASSKB010000165.1:0-3794 GCA_035690925.1 Longimicrobiaceae bacterium | reverse complement strand
GATCAGGAGAAGCGATTGTCAGTTAGCGCCGTGATGCACGCGGTCGGATGCCTGTGATCGGGACGCCTCGGGCGTCCAGCGGCCAGATTCGTATTCCAGCCAGCGCATCATCAGGTTATCGCCGAACTGGTTGAGCAGCTGAGTACCGTCAGGGTGAGTCGCGACAGTTTCGCCTAGAACGTCCGAATAACCTGCGGTCGCAACATGCACCAGGGCGATCACACCATCATAGGCGCTCTGGAAATCGTCGGCGACGAAGGTCGCTCGCTGGTCCTCGTACGCAATGCCCGGCAAATCCTCCGCTGCGGAGATATCCGCGGGTGGCAGCGCGTGGAGTGTGGTGCGGACGGGGGTAGCGAGACGCATTGCCCGCGCATCGTCGATGGTCTCCATGGCGAGCTGCGCCCCGGATCTCAGGTCCTCTCTCGCCTCTTCCACCGGCCGGAGCTCCGCGGTAGAAGCGCTGGTCGCTTCCTTTACCGTCACGTACGTAGCCAGGGCATAGTCTGGAGATCCTGAGCGAGGCGGTCGTCTCCCGAAGCGAAGATCACCGGTACTCCCGCCCGCCCCCACGAGTAGCCGATCAACTCCGTCTCCGTGAGCGGCATCTCGTTCATCACGATTTCCATCCCCAGCGTGTAGGTATGCGATGCAAAGCCGCCGCTGCCCGTCTTGGCGTGCATGCCGACGGCCGCAATGGCGTCGTAGACTCCCGGCTCCACCAGGTCGACATACTGGCGGAACGGTTCGTCCCGAAAGATCTGCTCGGCGCGCGGGTCAAGGCGATCCTGGAGAATATCGGGTCGAGGGTTTCCACTGCCGTGGGCGTCTACCACGTGCACCTCGTCGGCGCCACCGGCGAAGAGTCCATCGATGACGGCATTGACGTCGGCCACCAGCATCTCCTGGCCATGGGCATACTGCTCTGAATGACTGTAGATGAAGCTCCGCCAATCGTCCTGCCCGCTCAGCCCCTCCATGTCGTGGTAGACGAGTACGCGGGTTATGCCGTCAGAGTCGGGTGCGGGCGCGAAGAGCTCGCGGGGCTCGCGGTTGTCGGCGATGTTAGTTGTAGACACGATCTCGTGTGTGAATTCTGCTTCCCCCATGGTCGGCTCGCATCCGGCGGCGAATACCACTACGGCGACCAACAGTGCGGCCGCGCTTCCGAATCCCCGAAGAGTCCGGAGAGTATTCATGTTCATCCCTGAGCCTCTTCGTCGTCCACGCGCTCGAAGTCCTCGAGGCCGGGAATCTCCAGCGATTCGACCTCGGCGCGTGCATTCAGCTCGAAGACGATGGTTGAGAGAACGTCGCCGACGAGGCCGGCGCCGTCGCGCCAGTTCGCCTTGAAGGTGTTGTAATGCCAGTGTTCGAGATCTGCTACGAACGTCGACCCCTTGTGGAGCGTAAGGCCGCCGTCACCCTGACGGATTTCGAGATCGCCGTACATCTCGTCGCTATACGTTCCCACATACTGCGCGAGTGGCAGCGACGGTGTGGTGCCGGTTACCCGCGCCGCCTCGGCCTCGAGCGCGCGCTCGGCGGCACCTGCCTCGGCTTTCAGCGTCTGGTCGAGGAAGATCCCGCTCCAGTCCCGCGGCGGCGCCCCGAGATACGCGTCGAGCACCCTGTACATCAGCGCGGTGAAGAGATTGTTGTGACCCATGGAGTTGGTAAGGATCACAACGCCGACCTCTTCCTCGGGCAGCAGAGCGACGAGTGAGAGCATGCCATCGATGCCGCCGGTGTGCCAACCGACCTTCGCGCCGCGGTAATCCTGCACCACTATCCCCATCCCGTAGGAGAGGAAGTGTGTGGATGGGAAAAGCGAATCGGACGGGGCGCCCATTATCGTGTGGGGCGACATGATCTCGGCCAGAGTGGCGGTGTCGACCAGTACCTGGCCCTCATAAGTGCCCTCGTTGAGCAGCATTCGGAGCCACTGCGCCATGTCGATCACACTGGAATTTATGGAACCGGCGGGCGCGACATTGTCGATGTTCCTGTAGGGGACAGGGATCAACTGGCCGTCCTCGTTCACGTGCGGCTGAGCGACATTCTGCATCTGCTCGAGCGGCACGGGGCTGGTGGTGCTGCGCTCCATACCCAGCGGAGTGAAGATGTTCTGCTCCACAAAGTCGTCCCAGGTCGTGCCGGCGGCATTGGCGAGCGCCTCACCCGCCGCGAGGAACATAATGTTCTGATACCCGAACTCGCTGCGGAAGCTGCTGTTCGGCTCCAGATAGCGAATCTGTCGCAGGATCTCCTCCCGGTTGAGATCGGAGCCATACCAGAGTAGATCGCCACGCAGGCCGAGGCCGCTACGGTGAGAAAGCAGGTCGCGAATCCTGATCTCGCGCGTGACATAGGGGTCGTAAAGCTGAAACGCAGGTAGATGCTCAGTCGCCCGATCGCTCCAGTCCATTACACCCTCGTCCACCAGCATACCCGTGGATACCGACGTGAACAGTTTGGAGTTGGAGCCGATAGCAAAGACAGTATTCTCGTCGACCGGCTCGCCGGTGCGTACGTCGCGCACACCATAACCCTCGGCGAAAACGATGGAATCATCGTCCACTATTGCGATGGCGAGGCCCGCGATCCCCCATTCCTCCACGGCCTGCTCGATGTATGAGTCGAGGCCGTTCAATGGCTGTTCGGGGGTGGGCAGCGGCGCGCTGGCCGGGGAGGCGGCGCACGCTGTAAGCGATAGCGACAGCGCGAGGGTGGTCCACCGTGTTACGTGTGCCAGGTCGGTCATGGTAGTCGTCGCGGGGAGGAGTTGGACGGGCTCTATTCTTCGGGAAGTCCGAGGACTCGTCGCGCGATCTCCTGGGCGATAGCCGAGGAGTTTGCGCTCTGACTGTTGCTCAGGACCGCCACTGATACATCTGCCTCGGGGTAGTAGGCAAGGTACGAGATGAACCCGTTGATGCCGCCGCCGTGGGCTATGGATGGTTCACCCTCGAGTGTCCCGGTAAAAAGACCGTAGCCGTAAGGGTGCTCCGTCCCATCGTTGAGCCGGGTCGGAGTTGTCATGGTGCGATAAGAGGCAGGGCTGACCACCTCACCGCTCGCGAGCAGGCGTGCCCACCTTGTCAGATCCACGACAGTGGAGCAGAGAGAGCCGGCGCTGTAAGGCTGCGTCATGTCGATCGGCGGGTCGTTGTAGATCTCACCGTCCTCGACCACGTACCCTTCAGCACGATTCTCGATCAGCCGCGCTTCGCCGCAGTAGACGGTGCCTTCGAGGCCGAGCGGCTCGTAGAACTCCTCCTCGAGATATTCCGCATACGTCTGATCGGTGACGCTTTCTATAACCATCCCGAGCATGTAGTACCCGGAGTTGTTGTAGCTCCAATCATCGCCCGGTGCGAAGTCGACCGGCTCGTCCTTGAAGACCTCGAGCATCTCCTCATGGGTCATCTCCAGAGGCATGAGCTCCAGCCATTCCGGTACGCTGGTGTAGCTCTTCACGCCCGAGGTATGATTCAGGAGATGGTGGATGGTGACCTCGTCTGACCAGGCTGGCAGGCCGTGGATGTACTCACTAACGGGATCCTGTAGATCTATTTTCCCCTCCTCCACCAGCCGCATAATTGCTGCGGAGGTGAACTGTTTGGTGACGGATCCGATGCGGTAGACCGTCTCGGGGGTCGCCTCGACATCGTTCTCGAGGTCGGCGTACCCGTAGCCACGCACGTGCACCGGCTCGCCGCCGCGGGTGACGGCTACCGAGACACCCGGAATCTGCCCTTCACGCATCGCCTCCTCCACTATGGAGTCGATCA
>DASSKB010000164.1:0-6003 GCA_035690925.1 Longimicrobiaceae bacterium | reverse complement strand
GCTTACGCCGCGCGAGTGCGAAGAATACGCCGCGACGGACGAGCCGCTCGACAAGGCGGGGGCCTACGGCATCCAGGGATTCGGCTCCGCGCTGGTCGAGTCCATCACCGGCGACTACTTTGCGGTTATGGGGCTCCCGATCGTTCGGACCTTATCACTGATCGAACGCCACGGCTGGCGATACACGTTCGGAGGCCTGGAATCGACCGCAAGCGCTGTTGCTGATAGCTGATAGCCGATAGCTGATAGCTTTTTTTATGATCCTCTCCATAGACCAGGGCACCACCGGCACCCACTGTCTCGTCATAGATTCGGACGGGCGCGTGCGGGGACGGGCG
This sequence comes from Longimicrobiaceae bacterium, assembly GCA_035690925.1. Taxonomy (GTDB): domain Bacteria; phylum Gemmatimonadota; class Gemmatimonadetes; order Longimicrobiales; family Longimicrobiaceae; genus DASSKB01. Next base: position 5,665 of record DASSKB010000164.1, on the reverse strand, counting down.
TACAGCGAGTTCACCCAGCATTTTCCCCGACCGGGCTGGGTCGAGCACGATGCCAGCGAGATCTGGCGGGTAACGCGTGCGGTAGCTGCTGAAGCGGCCACCGCCGCGGAAACCACCCTGGACGCCCTCACCGGGATCGGTATAACCAACCAGCGGGAGACGATCGTCCTCTGGGATCGGGAAACTGGCGAGCCGGTGCACCACGCGCTTGTGTGGCAGGACGGGCGTACGGCCGACATCTGCCGGAAAATGGAGAAAGATGGGCTCGAGCCGGAGATAAGGCGCCGCACCGGCCTGATAATCGACCCGTATTTCAGCGGTACCAAGCTGGCCTGGCTGCTCAACAACGTGCCCGGCGCACGCAAGCGTGCGGAGGCGGGTGGGCTTGCGGCTGGCACCATCGACTCATGGTTGATCTGGAATCTGACCGGCGGGAGATTGCACATCACCGACCCCACCAACGCCTCCCGCACCATGCTCTACAACCTGGATGACGGCGACTGGGACGCCACCCTCCTGGAGATGCTGGACGTACCGGCCGCCGTATTGCCGGCGGTGCATGGATCAAGTGAGGTCTACGGCACCAGCACCGCTAGCGCGTTGGGGGCTGAGCTGCCAATCGCCGGCATCGCCGGGGACCAGCAGGCGGCGCTTTTCGGCCAGGGCTGCTGGACCGCGGGGTTTGGCAAGAACACCTACGGGACGGGAGCGTTCCTGCTACTGAACACGGGCGATCGTCGCATAGAATCGGAGCACGGATTGCTTACCACGGCCGCCTGCGGCCCGCGCGGTGAGCGTGCTTTTGCGCTCGAGGCCGCAATATTCATAGCTGGTGCCGCGGTACAGTGGCTTCGCGATGGCCTCGGCATCATCAAAGCGGCGCCCGAGACCGAGGGACTTGCGAGGGGGCTGGAGTCTAACGATGGCGTGTACTTCGTGCCCGCCTTCACTGGCCTGGGGGCGCCGCACTGGGAGCCGCGCGCTCGTGGGACCATTGTCGGTCTGACCAGGGGCACGGGCGCCGCTCACCTCTCGCGCGCGGCGCTCGAGGCGATGGCATACTCCACACACGACGCCGCGGTGGCAATGGAGGCGGACAGTGGAGTCGCCATGCGCGAGCTGCGGGTGGACGGAGGGGCTTCGGAGAACGACTGGCTGCTGCAGTTCCAGGCGGATATACTGGAAGTTCCGGTGCGCCGCCCGGCGGTCGTGGACACTACCGCCTTCGGAGCGGCCGGTCTGGCCGGCCTGGCGCTCGGCCTCTGGAAAACGCCGGAGGATTTCCTCGCCGCCCGCGGGGAGGAAACCGTGTTCAGTCCCCGCATGGCGGGTTCGGAGCGGGCGAGTAATCTCGCTGGCTGGCGCCGGGCGCTGGCCGCCGCGCGGAGCTGGGCAACCACCGAGGAGCAATAGACATGAACCCGGCCGCACTCCTTCTCGTATTCTCGTTCAGCGGTGCGCCAACCGCGCCGGACGCTTGGCTGGCCGAAGACAAGTTCAAGCACTTCTTCGCGTCGTTCGTAGTGACCAGCCTGGCCGCCAGCGCCGCTAACACTGCGGGTATGGATTCAGACGAGAGCGTGCTTGTCGGCGTTGGCGTCGGCACGAGTGTTGGCGTGTGGAAGGAGCTCCGCGACCGCGGGGCAGAAACCGAAACCGCTTCGTTCAAGGACCTGGTGTGGGACCTCGGCGGAGTCGGTGCTGCCGCCGCTGTCATGAGTCAGGTCAGATAACCCCCAACGGTTACGTGTCCACCACATCCCCCGGAGGTCCCGTGCGTCCAGCTCTCGCTACCTTGTCGATCCTGCTCGCCGCTCTCGTTTCTCCGGCGCTCGCCATCGCCTCGCCCGCACCAGCCGATACAACAAAGAATGGCCTTCCACTGGAGCCGACGCGGACCTTCACAGCGACGCTGAATGAAGGCACCTGGATGTCACTGGATGTGAGCCCTGACGGTGAGATGTTAGTGTTCGATCTGCTCGGGGACCTATACACGGTGCCGATGGATGGCGGGACGGCCACGCCTCTCATGACGGGGATGGCGTTCTATGGTCAGCCGCGCTTCTCGCCCGACGGAACAAAGGTTCTCTACGTTTCTGATGCCGACGGCGGCCTCAACCTCTACACCGTCCGAACGGACCTCTCCGACACCACGCAGATCACTGAGGGCAAGACCAACAGGTATCAGTCTCCCACCTGGACTCCTGAAGGTGAATACATCGTCGCCTCGAAGAGCGGTATTCGCAGCGGAACCGACAAGCTCTGGCTGTACCATGTGGATGGCGGCTCGGGAATCCAGCTCATCGACGAACCCGAGCGGCTGCGCACCATAGGGGCCGAAGTCACCCCCGACGGGCGCTACATCTGGTTCGCACAGCGGCAGGGCAGCTGGGAGTACAATGCTCAGTTCCCGCAGTACCAGCTGGCGGTGTACGACCGTGAGAGCGGCGAGCGCTATGAGCGCACCTCGCGCTACGGCTCGGCATTCAGGCCGACAATATCCCCCGATGGTAGATGGCTAGTTTACGGGACTCGCTACAACGCCCAGACCGGGCTCCGCATCCGCGATCTGGAAACCGGTGATGAACGTTGGCTCGCGTATCCGGTGCAGCACGACGATCAGGAATCGCGCGCGACCATGGACGTGCTGCCGGGGATGAGCTTCACGCCCGACTCGGAATCTCTCGTAGTCTCGTACGGCGGCCGCATATGGAGCGTGCCGGTGGACGGCGGGGCGCCGACTGAGATCCCGTTTACCGTGAACGCGTCGATCCCGATGGGTCCCGAGGTCCAGTTCGATTACCCGATCGAAGACACGCCCACCTTTACTCTCCAGCAGATCCGCGGCGCCGTCCCGAGTCCGAACGGCCAGCGCCTCGCATTCACTGCCGCCAATCGGCTCTGGGTGATGGATTATCCCAACGGGACACCGGAGCGCCTTACCGATGTGGGGATCAGCGCGCACGAACCCACGTGGTCGCCAGACGGTCGATGGATCGCATTTGGCGGCTGGCTAGAAGGTGACGAGGAAGGGAACCTCTACAAGGTTCGCGCGGACGGCGATGGTGACCGGGAGCGGTTGACCGAGCTATCCGGACTCTACGAGAGCCCCGTCTGGTCACCCGACGGCGAGCGCATAGTCGCGGTGCGCCGCTCTGCCCGCTCATTCCGGCAGTCTACTGGCCCCAGGGTGAGCGGAGACCCGGGCGAGTTCGTATGGCTCTCCGCCGAGGGCGGTGAGGTCAACACTATCGCGCCCACCGGTGACAGATCCAACCCGCACTTCTCGGAGGACCCCGACAGGATTTACGCGTCGAGCGACGAGGGCCTCGTCTCCATGCGCTGGGACGGGACTGACGTGCGCGAGCACCTGAACGTCGTCGGCGCCACACTGCCAGGCGAGGACGAGCCGATCGAGGCTGACGCGATCTTTGTATCGCCCGACGAGAACCGCGCGCTCGCGCTGGTCGCCCATCACCTCTACGTCGTCAACGTCCCGCTCGTGGGTGGCGATGCACCGCAGATTTCGGTCGCTAACCCCGACCGCGCGGCGGTACCGGTACGGAAACTCACCAAAGTGGGCGCGGACTTCCCTGTCTGGAGCAATGACGGCGAACGCGTCCACTGGTCCATAGGCAACGCGCACCTGGTGTATGACCTAGCCGCGGCAGATTCGGTGGAGCGGGCGGCCAAAGAACTCGCGGGCGCACCGGCAGATACCTCTGAATCTCAGGAATCCGCGTATGAACCCCAGGAAACCCGCATTGCCATTCAGGTCGATCGGGACATTCCCGAGTGGACGGCCGTGCTCCGCGGCGCACGCGCCATCACCATGCGCGGCGACGAAGTAATCGAGAACGCCGACATCGTCATCCGCAACAACCGGATCGCCGCAGTAGGATCTTCCGGGCAGGTCGAGATCCCCGCGGGCGCTGAGGTCATCGACGTCAGCGGTATGACGATCCTGCCGGGCTACGTCGACACGCACGCTCACCTCCGGCCGTCATGGGGTGTGCACAAGCCTACCGTCTGGCAGTACCTGGCCAACCTGGCCTACGGCGTGACCACCACCCGCGACCCGCAAACCGGCACGACCGACGTTCTCACCTACTCCGACAGAGTCAAGATGGGCGAGATAGTCGGGCCACGCATTTTCTCCACGGGTCCCGGCGTGTTCTGGGCCGAGCAGGTGGAAGATATGGAGGAGGCTCGAAACATCCTGCGACGCTACAGCGAATATTGGGACACGAAGACCATCAAGCAGTACGTCGTTGGGAACCGGGAGCAGCGCCAATGGATAGTGATGGCATCGCGCGAGCTCGGGCTCATGCCGACCACCGAGGGCTCACTCGATATACGCCTCAACCTGACCGAGGCGATCGACGGTTATTCCGGGCAGGAGCACAACACCCCTGTCTTCCCGCTCTACGACGACTGGGTGCAGCTGTTCGCCTTCTCCGGTATCACCTACACTCCCACGCTCCTGGTGACCTATGGCGGGCCATGGGTGGAGAACTACTACTACGCTACCGAAGACCCCTTCAACGACCCGAAGCTCAGGCGCTTCACACCTTACGAGGAGATTGCTGGTAAGGCGCTCCGGCGGCCAGGCTGGTTCCATCCAGATGTCTACGCGTTCGAGAACCACGCCGAGTTCGTCGCCGACCTCGTGGAAGCGGGCGGTAGTGTGGGCGTGGGGAGCCACGGTCAGCTGCAGGGCCTCGGCTACCACTGGGAGCTCTGGACGATGCAGTCGGGAGGCCTCTCGGAGCACGACGCGCTCCGCGCCGCCACCCTTATGGGCGCAGAATCGCTCGGGCTGGAGAACGACCTCGGATCTATAGAACCGGGGAAGCTGGCTGATCTGGTTATTCTGCGGGAGAATCCGCTCGAGAACATCCGCAACTCCAATACTCTCGAGTACGTGATGAAGAACGGAAGGCTATACGACGCCGCCACTCTCGATGAGGTCGCACCCCGGCAGCGGGCGCTCGGGCCTTTGCCGTGGGCGGACGAGGCGCCGTCGGTGGCCGCGGGGATAACGCAGCCTAGTTCTTGAGAATATCACGCGAATAAATGAGTATCCTTGGATACGGAAGGTTCTCATAACCGTACACCCTGCCGGCTTGAATAAACCGGAGGATCGACGGTGCGGGCATAGCTCGGACTTCACGCCCGTCGGATAATCTGAGCACCCGCGCCTCCAGGCCCACTTTAGGATCCGCCAGGCTTCCTTCGTGGAGTGTGATGGCGATATGGTTGGCATCGATGCGCGCAATGCCGGAGCCGGAATGGGCGGTCCCACTTTCGGGGTCGGGCATAAGCTGTAGGGCTTGCCCATCCATCACCAATTTTCGCCTTCGGCGATGGTAATTTTCGAGAGTGGTTGTCCAGAGATGCTCACCGTCTGGCGTAAACGCTCTAACCCATGGGAGCTCTGCGTGCAGAAGTACAACGAGCGCAGGGTTCTGACTGCAGTAAAGCCTTCCGCGATTATAAGAATCCTTGAGATTCTCAGCGTGAATTGCAAGCTTGTCATCGTGAACTTTAACCAGACTACCGAAGGATCGGACCAGATTCCCGGAGGAGTCGACTTCATGAATCAACCTCGACTCATTCGTTGCTAGCAAATAGATCCTCTCTCCTATTACGCATATCGATAGGC
>DASSKB010000163.1:0-2686 GCA_035690925.1 Longimicrobiaceae bacterium | reverse complement strand
TCCTTCTTGGGCGGCTGGAGTTCCTGCTCGTTCGCAAGCGCCGCAGCCGCCGCTATGTGTTCGTGCTGGATGCGGATCCGGCCATGCTGGAGCTGGTGGAAGCAACCTTCCGCGCGGACAACCTGCGCGTGGAGACGGCGTCGGTTGAGAAGGGGGTGGACCGGTACGAAGCATCGTTCGACGTGAAGGGCCCCGTACACCGCCACGAGCACGTGGTGCGCGAACTGGTTGCCCGTCCCGGCGTCCACCGCATGACGAGGGAGTTCTAGCTCATGCCCCGCATCGTCATCGACCTCAAGGACGAGCGCCCGATCTGGGCCGTGCCCGACTGGACTATCGACGCCATTCGGGAGGCGTTGCCGGCCGATTGGGAGATAGAGGTGGTCGATGCCCCGGTGGATGGGAAGGCCGATGGCGGTGGCGGATCGGAAGCCTCGATATCAGCCATCCGTGGTGCCGAAATATACGTGGGATTCGGGATCTCGCCGCCCCTCTTCGCCGCAGCCACCGCGCCGCCCGCTGCACTGCGCTGGGTCCATTCCGCAGCCGCCGGAGTCGGTAGTTCACTATTTCCAGCCATGCGCGACTCGGATATCGTGCTCACCAATTCCGCCGGGGTGCACGCACCGCCAATGGCGGAGTGGGCGATAGCCGTGATCCTGTATTTCGCGCGCGGTCTGGATTTCGCCCTCCGCGCGCAGGCCAGGTCCCGATGGGACAAGGCTCCGTTTGAAGACGAATCGACACCAGTTCGAGAGATAAGCGGCGCCACGCTCGGAATTGTAGGGCTGGGCGGCATCGGCCGCGAGATTGCCACGCGCGCCTCGGCCCTCGGTATGAGGGTCATAGGTACCCGGCGCACGCCCGGCGAGCCGCCGCCCGGAGTCGATCGCGTCTCGGGACCGGAGAGTCTGCCGGACCTGCTCGAAGAAAGCGACTTCATCGTCATCGCTGTGCCCGATACCGCTGCCACCCGCGGCGTCATCGGCGCCGCGGAGCTGGCGCGCATGCGTCCTGACGCGGTGCTCGTCAACCTTGCGCGTGGTCCGGTAGTGGACGAAACCGCGCTCATCGATGCGCTATCGTCAGGCCGCCTCAGGGGCGCGGCGCTCGATGTATTCAACGAAGAGCCGTTGCCTGCATCGTCGCCGCTATGGAAGCTTCCGAACGTGCTTATCACACCGCACGTATCGCCTACGAGCCGCGGTTACTGGAAACGGGAGACCGATCTCATCGTCGAGAACCTGCGGCGTTACCTCGCCGGTGAGGAGATGCTAAACGTGGTGGATAAGGTCGGGGGCTACTGATTCCCATGGCATATCTCCTGCTCGTTCTCGCACAGGTAACTGGTCTCGTCCTGATCCCTTTCGGCCTTCCCGGTCTATGGCTTCAGGCCGGTGCCCTCGCGGCCTTCGGGTGGTGGACGGATTTCACCACGGTCGGCTTCGTGCCAATCGCGCTCGCTCTGTTCCTTGCGCTACTGGCTGAGATCGCCGAGTTTCTTTTAGGAGGACGCTACGCCCGCCGTTATGGCGGTGGGCGCCGCGCGGCTGTTGGCGCCATCATCGGCGGAATAGTCGGCGCGATAGTCGGTTTGCCGGTCCCACTTATAGGTAGTGTCATCGGCGCATTCGTCGGCTCGTTCATAGGAGCGGCGGTGCTCGAGTGGACGCGCGGCGAGGGGACACGACCGGCGGTCAGGGCAGGATGGGGAGCCTTCCTTGGCCGCGTGGTAGCGACCGCACTAAAGGGTGGCGTCGGAGTCGTCATAGCCGTCCTGAGCGTCCTGACCGCGTTGAGTTGAGTGTTTGCTGCATCTATATGTTCGAAGTAGTCTCCCTACCGTTCCCGGCGGCTAGTCCGCCCTGGTTGAAGGAAGATCTATGAGTGAGGAACTCATGGCCGTTGAGGAAGGCAAGTACGTCTACTGCATCATCAAGAGCTCGAAGAACTGCGACTTCGGGCAGATCGGCATCGGCGAAGCCAGCAACGGTGTCTACACCGTGCATTTCGAACAGCTCGCCGCCGTGGTCAGCGATACGCCGATCCGGATCTATGATCCGACCCGCGAAAACGTTCTAGCGCACGAATTCGTCAATGAGACTGTCATGCGCGAACATACTGTGATTCCAATGAGCTTCGGCACCCTCTTCCGCACGGAAGAGGACATCGTGGAGCTGCTCAAGTCGACATACCAGGCCTTCGACGATGTCCTGGAGAAGATGAAGGATAAGATCGAGTTCGGCCTCAAGGTGCTCTGGGACCGCGAACGGGTTATCTCGAGCATAGAGAACGAGAACGAGGAGATCCGGCGGCTGAAGGACGAGATCAACCTGAACGCCCAGAACTCCACCTACTTCGCGCGCATGCAGCTGGGCCGGCTGGTCGAGGCCGCGCTCGAAGAAGCCGGAAACCGCTACGTGCGTGACATCCACGAGGCGCTGAAGCCCGTCGCCGTGGCATCGCGCTCCAACAAGCCCATCGGCGACCGCATGATCCTCAACGCCGCGTACCTGGTCGACCGCGAACGCGAAAAGGCTTTCGACGACGCAGTGAAAGAGGTCTCTCACAAATACGAGGACCTCCTCACTTTCAAGTACACTGGCCCCTGGCCGCCTTATAACTTCGTGAACATCAAGCTGAAACTCGAGAAGGCGACGGGGTGACGGGGTGACAAGGTGACAAG
>DASSKB010000162.1:0-34827 GCA_035690925.1 Longimicrobiaceae bacterium | reverse complement strand
CACATCTCCAGTTGCCCCTCACGTAACTGTGAGCGAAGTGCCAGTGGCCTACGTTCTCCGTCAGGTGCAGGTTGCGCACGCCTCCCAATCTCCTCGAGGTGACTACCTCCCTGATCGCACGGAAGAAGGGGGAATACCGCAGGACATGGGCAACGAAGATCCTGTTCTTGTGCGTCTGTTCGACGTCGAGGAGTGCCAGGCAATCGGGAAGATTGGTGGCGATTGGCTTCTCCAGGAGGATGTCGTAGCCGCGCTCCGAGAGATCTCTACAGAGGGTGTAGTGAGTTGGATCGGGCGTGCAGATGAAGACGATATCGCCGAAGCGGGGTGCCTCCAGAAACTGGGCGACTGACGAGAACGCGAACTCGTCAGCTATCCCGTAGCGCTCCTGGAACGCAGATCGGCGTGCGTCATCGGGTTCCACCACTCCGCAGGTCGTGAAGCCCGTATCGTGCCTGGACATGAGATCGGCGAACACCTTGTTGCCGCGGGCACCCGCCCCAACAATAACTACCTTGGTCATAAGAATGTGGTAATCGTTTATAATTTGTATTCCGCGAGCGCGATTTGCCGCTCGCTGGAACACTGCGAATGCCAGGGAAGCACATTCGATACCGGCCATATGCCTGGTGGCGAATGACCTCGCCCGACCTTACATTGCCCCACTTAGCCACATCAGTTCCGAATGACTTTCATCCTTCGCCAGAAGAGTGCTATGGCCCTCCCACGTGTATTCACTTCTTTCAGACTGCTGGCACTGGCCCTCCTGTTTCCCGCGCTGGCGGGTGCGCAGGAGGTACTCTCGAGCGCGCAGCTCAGTGACCTGGAATTCCGCTCGATCGGACCGGCGGTAGCGGGCGGCCGCATCCACGACGTGGAAGCACTCCCCGACGACCCGGCTACGGTGTATGTCGCTACCGCGTCCGGCGGAATCTGGAAGTCGGTGAACAAGGGTACGACGTGGACGCCTATCTTCGAGGGGATGCCGGTAAGCACCTTCGGTGACCTGGAGCTGGCCCCATCGAACCCGAATATAATCTACGCGGGTACGGGCGAGCAGAATAATCGGCAAAGCACGTCGTGGGGGAACGGCGTCTACCGATCTGACGATGCGGGTGCGACCTGGCGGCACCTCGGTCTGGAGAAAACGCGTCACATCGGCCGGGTAAGGATTCACCCGCAAAATCCGGATATCGCTTATGTCGCGGCGCTCGGCAACCTGTGGAAGGCGAGTCCCGAACGCGGAGTATACAAGACCACGGACGGCGGAGAGAGCTGGGAGAAGGTCCTGTACGTGGACACGCTGACCGGCGCCGTGGATCTGGTGATGGATCCATCCAACCCGGGCACGTTATACGCCGCGATGTATCAGCGGCTGCGGACCGTCTGGGGATTCAATGGCGGCGGCCCCGGCAGCGGAATCTACAAGACGACAGACGGCGGAGAGACCTGGGTAGAGCTCACCAACGGAATTCCGGAGGGTGATAAGGGTCGGATAGGTCTGGCTATAGCCCCGTCCAATCCGAGTGTCCTCAATGCCACCATAGAACACGCGACGGGTCAAGGAACCTACCGGACCGAAGATGGCGGCACCACATGGACAATGGTCAGCGAGGTCAACCCGCGCCCCATGTATTACAGCCACATCTACATAGACCCGAACAACGAGGAACTCGTTTATGTCATAGGTCAGGATGTTTTCAAGAGCCAGGACGGCGGCGACAATTTCGTAGCGCTCCCCACCTCCCCCACCTATGACGTCGGGGTGCACTCGGACCATCACTCGCTCTGGCTCGATCCGTCCGATGTCGATCACTTTTACCTGGGAGGCGACGGCGGCCTGCATGAAACGTGGGACGGCGGCCTCACCTTCAGGAAGCTGAAGAACCTCCCGATAGGCCAGTTCTACGCGATCGGGCTGGACAATAGGATGCCATACCGGATCTATGGCGGGATGCAGGATAACCATTCGTGGATGGGACCAAACGCGACCCGCCACTGGCTGGGGATTCTCAATGGCGACTGGCAGCAGATCGGCTTTGGAGACGGCATGTACCAGTCGCCGGACCCGACGACACACCGGTACGTGTACTCCAATTCGCAGGGCGGGAGCCTTACCCGTATGGATGCCGAGACCGGCGACATCATGGATATTGGGCCCCGTGCACCGGCTGGTGAGCCGGATTACCGGTTCGACTGGACAGCGCCGAGTCTGGTCTCGCAGCATAATCCCGAGGTGGTCTATTTCGGTGGTAATCGCCTGTTCATCTCGCGAGATCGCGGTGTTAGCTGGAACAGCACCGAGGACCTGACCAGGCAGATCGACCGCGACACGCTCAGCATCATGGGCGTAAGCGGCAGCGAACCGATGCTCTCCAAGAACGATGGAGAATCCAGTTTCAGCGAGATTACCACCATCGCCGAGTCGCCGCTCTCGCCAGATATTCTGTGGGTAGGGACGGATGATGGTAATGTGCAGGTCAGCCGCGACGGCGGGGCAAGCTGGACTAACGTTTCCGGAAATCTGATGGGTGTGCCGGACGGTACTTATGTGAGCCGAGTGCTCGCCTCGGGCCGGTCGCCGGGTTCGGCGTATGTGACGCTCGATGGTCACCGCAGAGGTGACTTCGCCCCGTACGTTCTCAGGACGGACGATTTCGGAGCGACCTGGACACCGCTCATGGACGGCCTACCGTCAGGGTCCGTGAATGTCATCGAGCAGCACCCCTACAACCCCGACCTGCTGTTCCTCGGCACCGAGCACGCGCTGTGGATGTCGACCAACGGTGGTGCTGAATGGACCAGGGTGCCGGGTCTCCCGACGACCCTGTATGACGATCTGGCTATCCATCCGCGCGCAAATGATCTCGTCGTAGCCACCCACGGCAGGAGCATCTACATTCTCGACGACCTTACCCCGCTGGAGGAATGGAACGCGGCAGTGGCCGCTAAGCCCGCGCACCTCTTCAGCATCATGCCGGCGACCATTTTCCATTACTGGAAGGACACCTCCTATCGGGGACACTCGGAGTACGCAGGTGAGAATCCGCCGTTCGGAGCGATCCTCAATTACCACCTCGCCGCGCCTGTAGAGACTGCGCAGATAACGGTCACCAACGCATCCGGTGATCTGGTCAGGACGCTCGATGTGCCTGAAACTCCAGGCGCCATAAACCGGGTGGTCTGGGACCTGCGTCATGAGCCGCCGCCGTCCTCGGGCCGTGGCGAGCCGGACGACGAGGCGCCGGAATTGCCGCATCCGCTTTCCGCTCGCGGACCGTTTGTTTCGCCGGGCACTTACACGGTGACGCTCACTGCGGACGGTGCCGTAGCCACCCAGACGGTGGAGGTGCGCGGTGACCCACAGATGCCCATCACCGCAGCCCAATATGCCGAGCGTGAAGCGTTTCTTGTGGAGGTATTGGCGATGCAGAACGCAGTTTCCGATCTCGAAGGCCGCACGGACGATGCTTCCGAACTTCGAAGCCTTCGCCGCGGAATTTATTCACTTGCGGAACAGCTGAATGGCGGCGGCGTAGCCCAGGGCACGCTCTATCCGCCCACGGCCCAACAACGGAAGCGCAAAGAGGAATTACAGCGTGCGCTCGAGGCGCTATCCAGCGCCGCTGAGGCAGCGGAATCAATCAACCAGGAGAGGAAATAGATGCCGACACGTAACGCAAGCGCTACCTGGGAAGGTGGCTTGAAAGATGGGAAGGGAACACTCAGCGGAGAAACCGGTGCCGTAAAGGGGCAGTACTCCTTCGGCTCGCGATTCGAGCAGGGAACGGGCACGAATCCAGAAGAGCTCCTGGCGGCCGCCCATGCCGCATGTTACAGCATGGCGCTCTCGCTGGCCCTGGAGAAAGCCGGCACGCCGCCGACCCGTGTTCACACCGATGCCGCTTGCACTATCGAGAAAGTGGGTGATGGTTTCAAGATCAGCACCATGAAGCTGAAAGTGACCGCAACCGTGCCCGGTGTGGACGATGCTGCCTTCCAGAAGGCAGCTGAAGAGACGAAGTCGGGGTGCCCCGTTTCCGGGGCGTTGCAGGGCAATGTGGACATTCAGGTAGAGGCTCGTTTGGAAGGCTGATTGCCGGCGAGGTTTTTCGCGGGAATACTTCCTGCATTGTAGCTATCGGGCGTCTCCCTGCGGGACGCCCGATACCGTATCCGCAGTCACCAGCCGCTGAGGTTCCCATGGAAACGCCTATCCTGAAGCGCGCCTTCGCATTCGTCACCGCCGGCTACCGGATACAGAGCCTCTCCGATGAGCCCAATACTTCCTCGAGGAAGCCCTCACGCGAGAAGGTGCTGGAGATTGCGGCCCGGGAATCTCCGCCCTCGTTCGCCGGCATGGACCTGACCGGACTCGACCTGAGTGGTGTCGATCTGCGATCGGCAGACTTCACTGGCGCGAATCTCAGAAATGCCAATTTGAGCGGTGCCAATCTCGCCGGGGCGACCCTCATAGAGGCGGGTCTCTGCGGCACCAGGTTCGTCGGCGCGGATCTGAATGGTGCGAACCTCAGAGATGCCAACTGCCTCAAGACTGGTGCGAATCGACCCACTGACCTGAATCACGCCAATCTTTCGGGCGCAAATCTCCTGGGATCCAATCTGGCCCGTGCGGACCTGGCCGAGGCCGATCTCACGGGTGCCGTTCTTCGGGAAGCCAATCTCAACGTCGCAGACCTCACGGGGGCCAGGCTGCCCAGGGCAGATCTGAATGGCGCTAACCTGCGCCGGGCACGGTTAGTGGACGCTGTCCTGGACGAGGCCAACCTCACCACGTCCGACCTGTCACGCGCCCGATGCCATCGGGCGAGCTTCGTTCGGGCGCTGCTTTCGCGGACCAATCTGTCCGAAGTGGATTTCACCAGGGCCGACCTCAGCGGAGCCGATCTCTCGGAAGCCGATCTCCAGGGCGCCGACCTGAGCCAGGCAAAGCTCGTAGGAGCCAAGCTCAACCGGGCGGACCTCGACGATGTCAGGCTGGATGGTGCGGATTTCTCGGGAGCGGACTTCACCGGGACTTTCAACTATCATGTCCACTGACCGACTATTCGGCGAGCCGCGCGACTACATATGAATGATGACGAAGATCCGAGGCAGATACTGCGAGAAGCAAGGACCATCGCAGTGCTCGGTATGAAAGGTGAAGATGCCGGATACGCGGCGGCCCACCGCATTCCGATGTATCTGGCGGAGCATGGTTACAGGATCCTGCCAGTGAACCCCAAACTCGTAGAGCAGGGTTACCCGGGCGCCGTCGCTCGGCTGGCCGACCTGGAAGAAGTGCCCGACGTGGTAGAGGTGTTTCGGCGTTCAGAGAACATCGCCCAGCATGTGGACGAGCTGCTCGACCTTCATCCCGGCGCTGTCTGGCTTCAACAAGGCATTCGGGACGACGCCGCCGCTATACGGCTCAGGGAAGCCGGCATCCAGGTGGTGCAGGACAGATGTATGTACACGGTCCATCGGTCGCTGGGCGATAACTAAATCACCGGGCGAGAAAAGACGGGGGCAGCGCTTGTGCGCCGCCCCCGTCTTTTCGCTCGTCGAGATTGTGTCTTTGCCGGACCTAGAACTGCGTTCCGCGGCGTGCGCGCTTACGATCCTTATGCTTGCGACGCTCGGCGGCCTTAGCCTTGGCCTTGCGAGCCTCGCTCGGCTTCTCGTAAAAGCGCTTGCGGCGCATGTCCTTGAACAGTCCCGAGCGGATCATGCGGCGGCGAAACTGCTTCAATGCCCAGTCCAAGCGATCGTTCTCACCGATCTCAATCTCGACCACGAATCCTCCAGAAACGAAAAGCAAAAAAGAAGACCGAAGGACGCGGGCCCCAGGGTCTGATTCCCGATAAGCGCGGTATACTAAGCTGAAAGATAATGAGCGGGTAGGCGCCTGTCAATCATTCCGCGGGGATCTCGCCATGGACCGCTTCGGCCTCGCGCCTATCCCACGAGTACCTTTCTTCAGTGGGTTCGAGGTATAACACCCTCAACACAACCACGATTACGGCCAGGAGCGGGGTGGCGATGAAGAGGCCCAGGATTCCGAAACCCACCGCGAGCATCAGCTGCCAGATGAGGAGGACAGCGGGCGGAATATCCACGGCGCGTCGTTCCACCAGCGGAACGGTAACCGCGCTCTGAATCTGCTGGAGTACGAAGTAGAAGATCGCTACATAGAGAGCGGTGGCAGGCGAAATGGCGAACGCGGCAATCACTGCAGGGGCCGCGGCAATGGTCGGTCCGAAATTGGGGATGAACTCGAGGATGGCCGCAAGCGCGGCGAGCGCGAGCGCACCGGGAATCTCGAAGAGGGTGAGGCCGATCCAGGTGAATATACCGACCAGCGCCATGGTGAGCGCCTTGCCTATGACCCAGTTGCGGAGGCTGATGCCCGCCTCGTCGTAGACCCGCGCCCAGCGCTCCCGTTGATGCGGCGGTAGAAGCCTGAGGAGAAGAGAGCGGTACATATTCGGCTGCGCCGCCAGGAAAATGGCGAGTATGACCACCGCGAACGAGCCGAACAGCAGGCTTATGAGGTTGAATGCGAGTGGAACGAAGCGACCGATGAAGTCCGCGAGCTGCTGATTTATTCCATCCAGAAGCTCACTATCAGTCCCTGATCCCGCTGTCTCTTCGATCCAGGTGGAGACGCTCTGGAGCGCGCTGGGCAGCTGCGCCGCCAGCTGCGAGACCTGCTCGGCTATCTGCGGAATAACGGAAATAACTATACCGGCCAGAGCCGCGAGGAACCCCAGTATCGAAATAGCGAATGCTACTTTGAACGGAATCCATCGCGACAGGTATCTGGCCGGCGCGTGCAGAACCATCGCCAGGAGGATAGCTATGAGCCCCAGAAAGAGCGCCGTATAGACTCTCCAGAAAAACGTCCAGCCGAGCAGGAAGAGCGCGACGAGCGTCAGGATCGCCGCGATATCCGCCGATCTCCAGGTTATCCGCCTTACGATGCTATCGGGCATGTTCTACAGGAGGGGATGGGAAAGAGGCTGCATCCGGTCCGGTGCAGCCTCCAACCCGAGAACTCTGCCGGTGCGGGCCACTACTTCGCCGATTTCTTTGGCTTACTTCCGCTCAAGGTATCCTGTAGCCCCTTTGCCGCCGAAAAGGAAATGACAGTCTTTTCAGGAATATCGATCTCGGCCCCTGTCCTGGGATTCCGCCCCTTTCGCGCAGCTCGCGTGCGAGTCTTGAACTTACCGAAACCAGGGATCGACAGGTCACCGCCCGCGCGCGCGACCTCCGCAATAGCTCCACTGCCAGAATCGAAAATTGCATCGACCACGCGCGCCGCGGCCGCCTTGCTGGTCTCTGCCTTCTCCGCGACCTGATCGATGAACTCTGATTTCTTCATGAATGCCTCTCCGCTCGGGTGAAATCAACTTCATGGCTTCGGAACCGCGCTATTGATGCAATTGCCCTGCCTTGCGGTGACAGGGCGACAGGGTGACGGCGGATATCAGCGGAAGCCTGTCCTGAACGAGTCGACCATGCGGCGGGCGGTCTCGCCGGCGGTCCCGAAAGTTTCGCGGGCGCTTTGGGCGTAGGCTTTAGCCGCTGCGGCCACATCCTCACGATACGGGCGCTGGGCATCGCCGCGGCGCTGGTACTCTCCGCCTATAATTCGCTCGTAGGCGCCACTCTGGAACCAGTCCCGGAGCTCGGCGACCCGCAGGACCGGGAACGGGTGATCGGCTCCCAGGAGGTTGAGTACCTTGAACACCTGGTCCGCGAGGTCGCCAGTGGCGCGATACTCGTCTGCCTGCCGAATGAACTCAGGCAGATCAGTCTCGTTCGCTTCGCCGCCGCCAGCGAGCTTGAGCATAGCGCGCATACCGACTTCTGGCTGCTGTACCGCTAGTACCCCGGCCCGGTCGCTCGAAAGCTCTGCCTTACGATACCACTCCATCAACCCGATCAGGATGGCGCGTGCGGCTATGCCGACGAGCGGGAACCCCGTTTGCGCGAGACGTACCAGTATCACCATCATGGTAGTATACAGAACATGGCCGCTCATGATGTGGCCAATCTCGTGGCCCAGGATGAACTCGAGTTCGTCGTCATCGAGCAGGATGAGCATAGCCGAGTTCAGTATGATGAACGGCTTCTCCATGCCGTACGCCCCGGCGTTGACGAACGGTGTCTGCGAGATATACACGGGGTAGGGAGCCGGTGCGTCGAGCACTGCCAGCGCCTTCTCGTGCAGCCGATGGACTCGCGGAAACTGCGTGGGTGAGACACGGACCGCGTTCGCTTGAAAGGCGAGTCTGATCGGCTTCTCGCCGAAGAAGCCGAAGAGTTTCTTGAGGACCTCATCGAAGCCTGGCAGCTTGCGGAGCGCATTGAGGGCTGCGCGGTCCGCCGGGTGTTCCCAGCTGCGCGGATCGATATCCGTGAGAATGTGGCGGGACGAAAATGCGGCGTCGGTCATGCGAAGGCTCCCTGATGGTGGATAAGGAAAGGCGTGCAGGGTTATTTACGACGGCACCACCATGTGAGTTTCGGCCACGCCTGGCGCGGAACTCGCCGACTATCGCGGCGTACCATCAGAAAGGGTCCATCTGGTGCCGGTCCCGTACAACTCGTTCTCCCGCCCGCGAGTCTCTCACTTCCTGGAGAATTTGTATGAATACTCTTGTAAAATCCAGCTTTTTTGTGGCAAGCGCCCTTCTGGTCTCGACTGGAGGAGAACTCCACGCTCAGACAGCCACGGACCTGGCTGGGACATATGTGTACATCGAGAGCGCCAGCGATGACATAGAAATGGCCATTCGGGCTGCTACCGACGATATGAATTTCATCGTTGGCCCGATAGCGCGCGGGCGTCTGCGCAAGACCAACTTTCCATACGAGCGAATACAGATCTCCAGTACGCCTGAGACTGTGAGCATTGTCACGGACAGTCGCGCACCGATCATCACTCCGGCCACCGGGGCATCGATCAAGTGGGAGCGAGAGGACGGTGAGGTCTTCGACGTCAGCACGCGATTCGTCGGCGACGCGCTCGAGCAAACATTCCGCGCGGAAGATGGACAGCGCGTCAACCGCTTCACCTTAGATTCCTCCGGCAACGTGCTCACGATGCTTGTAACCGTGAGCAGCCCGAAGCTCCCTGAGCCGATGGTCTACTCGCTTAAATACCAGCGTCAGTGACTAGCATCCGGGGGATTGCAAAATAACCGCGGAGGACGCCCCCAAGAAAGAAAAACAACCGCAGAGAACTCGGAGACGCAGAGGAAAAAGAGTGAATGCAAATGTAACTATGAAGAATAGTTCACTCCTTCGAAAGTAACTTTTGTGGCATTCGGTAGGGGATAGCGGAGAAAACCTCTGCGCCTCTGCGACTCTGCGGTAAAACTATCCTCTGCGGTAAAACTATCCTAAGAATGATTTCAGGACGTGAAAGGGCCCGCGCGAAGGCGGGCCCTTTCTTTTAGTCGGTGACTGTCTCGGTTTCGTCCTCGGCGATTCCGACTACTTCTCCGTTGGGGAACTGGACCAGAAATCCGTCACGGCCCTCGGAGTTGCTTTCCGCGCCCCAGTGGCCGACTACCTCACCCGTCTGGCCCGCGTAGGGGTGCGACTGTTCGTAGCGGGGGTGCAGAACGCGCACTTTATGCATGATAATTCTAGAGCCGCCGATTCCTGGCATTACGAGCCGCCATCTGGCGCGCACGTGCTTCGTCCTCGGCCTCCTCGGCGCGCGCCCTATCCTGCTCCGCTTGACCCTCCATCTGATCGAGGCGGCCCTCGCGCTCCATCTCACGATCGCCCAGGAGGTCGCCCACGCCTTCCTTGATCTTGCCGCCGAGATGTTCTGCCCGCCCGGTGTTCCTGTCCGCCATTATGCCCTCCTTGAGAGAGTTTGTGAAGTGAGGACGCAAGGGAGCAAGACGTATGCCCGGTAGGCCGTAAGCATCTGCGTTATCCGGAGTTGGCGGCCCTGTGCTTGCATCGGCCGGCTGCGACCGCCAACCCATAATACTGGCCTGTGATGCTGATGTACTCTAGATTGGCAGCACTCGCTGGCGACATCATCGACCCCAGACCACCCGAAGACAGACAGGCATGGCCGATACATCTGAATCGACTGACAACAGCGGTCGCGGGGGAGACAGGCGCGGGCGCGACAGGCGCAAAACCGATCGGCGCGCACCCGTACCGCCGTGGCGCCAACCGTGGGCGTTGGTAGCTTACGGCGTTGCCGGTGCGATTGTGCTGATGCTGGTGCTCGGGTCCCTGGGTGAGGAGGAAGAGGAGCCACCAATGGCAGTACTCGACGCGACGGTGCCCACTACGATACCAAATGCGGGCGGAACCGATGGCTCGGTCCAGAACGGGTACACTGCGGCGGATTTCGAGAGGCTTACCGCCGAAGGGGGCGCGGCTGTGGGGCAGCGGGTTCGCACCGAGCTCTATTGCGAATCGATCAGCTCCGTCTCATTGCGCACCGTGGACTCCATGAACAGTTCTCTGGCGGCCCTGGCGGATGTCAACCGCCGTGTTCCGGCTGCGGAATGCAAATGGGGGAGGGTGGGAGCAGCACCGCGGCAGGACATCCTGCTGGTGGTTCCGCCGGAGCTCGCGGAGCGGTTCGCATCGGCGCCGGTAGTAACCGTCGACTTCGTGGCGCGTCGGCATATCATTGGAGTGGTAGAATGGATCGGGCGGTCCGATGCCCTGGCGCTGCGGACCGCCGCGGTTCTACGCTCTATTTCCGACGAGCGCTGATTCTCAGCCTGCTGCCTCGGCCCTCGCCACTTTGAGCCTGCGTCGGAGCTCTTTCTCACCAAGCGTCCGCAGTGTTAGGTCGGCAGCCCGGGTGCTGTTGAAGGTCACGCCAGTCCGAAGTGGCTCGGCGGACGGCTCGTTCGCCGGCACGAACACCAGGGCCGCCCCCATTTTCCCATGGGCAACCACGTGGTCCACCGCCATCGCCTGCCAGCTCTCCCCGCTATCGTCCTGAAATAATCGCATTTTACTAACTGTTCTCATCGGGTTCTGCTTCGTCCTCGGCGAACTGCGGACTCAGCTCGCGCCATAGCTCTTCGACGGACCTGCGCAGGTCTCTTACCTGCTCCTCTTCCGGACGTTCCTGCAGGTGGAACCTGGCGGCGCTGAGCGCCCGGTACGCCCGCCACAATGCGGCCGACGCGGGGGTCTGCTCGTGAGGTCGCCTCTTTTCGCCCTGCAGGCGCGCAACCAGCCACTCGACCATCTCTGAATCCAGCTGCATGGATTCTCCGTTCTCGGCCTCCGCCTCGACGAATTTCCTGAGCTTGGATCCGAAGCTCTTGGGTAACCCGGCGACAACGTAAGCGGAGAGATCGGTGCGCTGAAGCATTTCACTGGACATGGGAGCTCCTGAATCTGATTCGTGGGGCCGGCTCAGCGGCTGCGAAGTGCATGCATCAGCGGCTCGCCGATCGCAACTATCTGCCAGCGGCGGATATCGGGGAGGTTTTCCAGCTCGGCGATCGAAGCTGGATTACGACGGGCGATCTCATCGAGCACGGCGCGCGACATGAGAAAGCCAGGGTCCAGATCGAGTTCGGCCGCAAGTCGGTTGCGAACGCCGCGTAACCTCTCGCCGCGCGCTTCCGATTCCGGATCGCGGTCCCAGCGCTTGGACGGCGGGAACCGCGGAAGTTCGTCGTCCACGACGGCCTCTCCGCGCTTCACGGCTTCCAGGAGATCTGCGCCACTGCGATCGGCCATTCGATCCGACACGCCGGTTATCGACATCAGCTCGTCGCGGTTCGCCGGTGCCCGCAGTCCGATCTCGATCATTGCCTTGTTGGCCAGCACCCTGAACGCCGCCTGGTCACGCTCACGCGCAACTTCTTCGCGCCAGTCGAAGATCTCGCGGAGTATAGCCAGACCACGCCCGGTGAGATCGCGCGCGCCTTTGATGCGCATGAATCCGGCGAGCTGATCCGCCGTTACCGACCACCGTGTCTCCTCCCTGCGCGCGAATTCTTCTTCAGCCCAGGCGAGTCGCCCCTTCTCCTCCAGTGCGGTGCGGAGCTTGTCGCGGAGCGCCGGAAGGTGCACAGTATCCGTCGCGGCGTAGTCCTTCATACCCTCGGAAAGTGGACGCTCGGCCCAATCCGCACGCTGGTAGGCTTTCGGAAGTTTGATTCCGAGATACCTTTCCACCAGAGCGCCGAGGCCGAGGGCGCGTTCTCCCAGGAATGCAGCTGCGATCTGGGTGTCGAACAGGCCCGCGACCCGCAGCTGGAGATCGCGATCGAGGATCCGCAGATCGAAGTCAGCGTCGTGGAAGATCGTTTCGATCTTCTCGTCCTCCAGGATCGGGCGCAGGCCTGAGAGGTCGTCGAGCGCGATAGGGTCGATGAGGAAATTTTCCTCGCGCGACGAGATCTGGAGGAGGCTGATACTGTCCAGGTAGCGATGGTATCCCGCCGCCTCGGTATCCACTGCAATGAGTGGAAGTTCGGCCAGCCGTTCGAGCACTCGGTCCAGGTGCTCAGGTGTCTCGATATATTCGTAAAGCATGAAACTCCGGGCTAAAAGCTTGCGGAAGATGGTTCTTTGCGACACCGCCCGCAAGAGCGGAGACCGCCCGGCGGTGCTTCACGGGCCTGCTCTTTGACCGGTCGATCTTTCAATTTTCCTAACGTGGAATGGGTGTGGATGAGTAGATGGAATGCGGAGCACGAGACGATCTTCCTCGGCGGCGAGGTTCGCTGGTCGGGCGTGGCGGTTCCCGCCGAAGCGCTCCTGGTGCGGGGTGGTCGGGTGGCGGTCGTCGGACCAGCCGCGGAGGTTAAGGCCGCTGCATCGCCTGGCGCCACCGTGGAGCACCTCGAGGGCGGAGTGGTCACGCCCGGCCTCACCGATTCGCACGTTCACCTTACCGCGTGGGCGCTGGCCCGTGGTCGTATAGATCTGAACGGCACAGCGAGCCTCGAGGAGGGCCTCACCCGCGTAGCGGCGGGATTGAATGGGGGCGGCGAGTGGGTGTTGGGTCTGGGCTGGGACCTCCATCGGTGGCAGGCCCTGCCGGACAGGCATGCGCTGGACAGGGTAGTTCCTGACCGCCCGGTGCTTCTCGAGAGCCATGACCTTCATGCGGCGTGGCTGAACTCCGAGGCGCTCTGGCGCTGTGGAATCGACAGGGATACCCCCGACCCACCAGGCGGCGAGATTATTCGCGATCCGGTGACCGGCGATCCCACGGGCGTCCTGGTGGAGGAGGCGCGTAAGCTCGCTTTCGCTCGTGTACCGCTTCCCGGTGCATCTGACATCCAGGAATCGATCATTGCGGCGCAGCGACACGCCCACAGCCTCGGACTCACCGGCATGCATTCGGTAGAACCGCATGGATTGGCGGACTGCGAAGCGCTTTACCACACTGATCGGCTCAGACTCCGAATTCTGCAGCACATAGCGCTCGATCACCTGGACGAAGCCATCGGGATGGGTCTGCATAGCGGCTCGGGCGGGGATTGGATCCGAATCGGCGGGGTGAAGATGTTTCTGGACGGCGCCCTCGGATCGCGCACAGCGTGGATGCATGAGCCGTACGAAGGACGGCCGGACAGTTACGGAATTCGCATCATCGATCGCGCTACTTTCAGGCGCATAGTAGAACGTGCGGCGGACGCCGGACTCGCGTCTACTGTCCATGCAATCGGTGACGCAGCGGTGGAGATGGCGATCGACATCCTCTCGGCGGTTCGGCCGCCCGCCGCCATCCCGCATAGAATAGAACATCTCCAGCTGTGCCCGCCGCGCCTCTGGGACAGGGCGGCCGGCTCAGGGATAGTCGCATCGATGCAGTCCATCCACCTCTTGACTGATCTGCCTACAGCAGAGCGCGATTGGGGGCACGAGCGCTGCCAGGGAGCCTTCGCGTTCGCGCCGCTCCTGGAGCGCGGTATGACCCTCGCGCTTGGCTCGGACGCACCCGTGGAGTCCATCGATCCGCGCGGCGGACTCTTCGCCGCTGTGCGGCGCGTCACCTGGCAGGGCGAGCCGGCGGGCGAATGGTACCCGGAGAACTCGCTGTCGCCTGCCCAGGCCCTTGCAGCGTACACCCGTGGGCCGGCCCTGGCTGCGGGTGAGGCGGGGCGGCGTGGACAACTCAGTCCTGGCGCGGATGCGGACCTGGTAATTTGGGATCGCGATCCCGTCGGCGTGCCGCCCGAAGAACTTCTGGAGATGCGATGTTTGCTGACCATGGTAGCCGGTGAGGTCGTCTACCGAGCCGAGCATTCCGACTCCCCGAGCTAGCCATTCCATTCGCAACCACACACATTGATGGGTTGCGGTGGGTGGACCGATCGGCTTTCTTGACCACCCACTCCCAATTGTTAATCGCCAACTGCCTCTTAAATGCGACGACGCACTAAGATAGTCTGTACTCTCGGGCCCGCCTCGTCTTCGCGCCAGAAGGTCGAGTCACTTATCGAGGCCGGAATGGATGTGGCCAGGATCAATTTCTCGCACGGTGACCTGGCCACGCACGCGCAGACGATCCGTACCGTGCGGGAGTGTGCCGCGCATGCCGATCGACCAATCGCGGTTCTGGGTGACCTCCAGGGCCCGAAGGTGCGGGTCGGTGCACTTGCCGAGCCGGTCATCCTCAAACCGGGTGACGCGGTCACCTTCGCCCCCGAGGGCGAGCAGCAGGGCAGTGAGCTTCCTACGACCTACCCCGAGCTTTCGGACGATGTGGATGAGGGCGATGTCGTCCTGCTGGCCGACGGACTGATGGAGCTCATAGTGGAGGATGTGACCGCGAAGCGAGTGCGGATGCGCGTCATACATGGCGGTACGCTCACATCCCACAAGGGCATCAATCTCCCCGGCATTCGGATGAGCATCCCGTCGCTCACGGCGAAGGATCTTGTAGACCTGGATTTCGCGCTGGAGAACAAGGTAGACTACATCGCGCTCTCCTTCGTGCGCGAGCCGTCGGATGTCCTGGATCTGGCGGCACGCATACCCGCGGGTGGACCGCCGATCATCGTCAAGATAGAAAAGGGCCTGGCTCTCGATAATCTGCAGGAGATCCTCGATGTATCCGCCGCGGCAATGGTAGCACGAGGGGATCTCGGTGTTGAATTGCCTTTCGAGAAGGTGCCGCTCGCGCAGAAGCGGATGATTCAGCTGGCAAACCTCTCCAGTCGCCCGGTTATTACCGCGACCCAGATGCTCGAATCGATGATCGAGAATCCGCGCCCCACACGCGCGGAAGCATCGGACGTCGCGAACGCTATAATCGACGGCACCGACGCCGTCATGCTCTCGGCGGAGACCGCCACAGGTAAATTCCCGGTTGAGGCGGTCAAGTCGATGGTGCGGATCGCCCAGGAGATCGAGGACTCGCACATCATGGAGTCCGGGCCGCACTACGATTTGCCGGTCGAACAGGCGATGGATGGGAACACTCCCACTGAGTGGGCCATCGCGGCGGCGACCGTCGAGGCGGTGAGGAGGCTGAGCGCACCTGTAATCTTCACCTTCACGCGGAGCGGATTTACCGCGCGCGTGGTTTCGTCGTTCCGGCCGCCAGTACCTATTCTCGCCCTGACCGATGCACCACAGACCTATAATCAGCTCGCGCTGGTCTGGGGTGTCATACCTGTGCTGTGCCCCGAGGCATCCTCCTACGAGGATATGGTCGAGTGCGCCCGGCGCACGGCCGTCGAGCGAGAGCTCGCAATGCCCGGCCAGCGCGTGGTACTCACGGCGGGCCTGCCCATGCACACACCCGGCGCGACGAACACTCTGCGCGTCGAAGTCATATAATTACGAGTGCGAAGTGCGAAGTGCGAAAGTGCGAAAGTCCGAAAGTGCGGGTGTGGGCACGGCACACTTCTGATATGAGGATTTAGGGTGGGGTTGAGGATTCGATTTCTGGGGACGGGGACGTCGTTCGGGGTGCCGGTGGTGGGGTGCGAATGTGCCACCTGCCGCTCGACCGATCCGCGCGATAAGCGAACGCGGCACGGTGCTTTGCTCGAGGAAGGCGGGAGGCGGGTCCTCATCGACACACCGCCGGAGCTGCGGCTTCAGCTCGTGCGCGCCGGCATCTCCTCTATAGATGCGGTCTGGTACACGCATTATCACGCCGATCACACTCACGGCGTCGACGATCTGAGGGTTTTCTCGGTAAGGCGAAAGGAGCCGCTGCGGGTATACGGCTCCGAAGACTGCGTCGCCTCACTGGCTTCGAAGTTCGACTACGTGTTCGATCCGATGATGAAGGCTATCCCGGGCACCACCAAGCCCGAGGCCGAGCTCCACACGTTTCGGGCCTATGAGTCCGTGAACGTAGCTGGCATAGAGATGCTCCCGCTGCCGGTGCCACACGGGAATCTGCAGGCGTTCGGATTCCGAGCCGGGGATCTGGGTTATATCACGGACGCCAAACGACTGCCTGAGAAAACGCTCGAGGCTCTCATGGGGGTACGCGTCCTGGTGCTGAACGCCCTCTGGTTCGGCAAGCCACACCCCACCCACCTGACAGTTGAGGAAGCGGTCGAGATTGCGCGATCGATCGGAGCC
Organism: Longimicrobiaceae bacterium; assembly: GCA_035690925.1. Lineage (GTDB taxonomy): Bacteria > Gemmatimonadota > Gemmatimonadetes > Longimicrobiales > Longimicrobiaceae > DASSKB01. The sequence continues at coordinate 18,255 of DASSKB010000162.1, read as the reverse complement.
GAACAGACCTTCCTTACGCACTTGAGCCATCACTCTACACACGCGGAGCTCGAGCGGCGTCTGCCGGCCGGGATTTTGCCAGCTTACGACGGGCTGGCGGTGGACCTCTAGACTTTCGTTGTTCCGCACTCTCGCACTTTCGCACTCTCGCACACGTCGTCCCATGCCCATAAAGCTGAATTACAACAACATGCTCACCCCGCGGCTCGGCGATGGTCGCGGGATTGATCCTTCGCGCCTGGACGAGATGGCTACCCGTTTTGCGGACGTCCACGCAGACGTCGATAAGCGGCGCGCGGCAGGTGATCTCGGTTTCTTCGACCTCACCAACGCCGGCGAGGTAGTCGACCAGATCGAGAAGTTCGCGGACGGGGTGGGACAGGCGTTCGAAAATGTTGTGGTACTTGGCATAGGCGGTTCGTCGCTCGGCACTATCGCCGTCGGAACGGCCCTGCTGGATCCGTTCTGGAACGAGCTGGACGAAGAGCAGCGCGACTTCTTCCCGCGGCTGTACGTGCTGGACAACATCGACCCGGCGACGTTCGGGACGTTCATGGAGCGGGTGGACCTCAGGAGGACGCTGTTCAACGTGGTCTCCAAGTCGGGTGGGACGGCGGAGACCATGAGCCAGTTCATGATAGTTCGTGAGCGGCTCGAGGCCGAGCTGGGCGACGGATATCGGGGCCACCTCATATTCACCACCGATCCGGAGTCGGGGGTCCTCAGACAGCTGGCCGAGCAGGAGGGCGTCTCGACGCTCCCGATTCCAAGTTCGGTTGGCGGCCGCTTCAGCGTTCTATCGGCCGTAGGACTCCTGCCGGCAGCGCTCGTGGGCGTTCCCATCCGGGAGATGCTGGACGGCGCGCGGGAGATGGATGGGCGGTGTCGCTCGGAGAAGCTCAGCGAGAATCCGGCTGGCACCTTTGCCGCGCTCCAGTACCTCGCGGACACCGAGCGTGACGCGCCCATCCAGGTGATGATGCCGTACTCCGACAGGCTCAGCGATGTCGCCGACTGGTTCCGCCAGCTGTGGGCCGAGAGTCTCGGAAAGCAGCACAGCCTGGCGGGCGAGGAAATCTTCGCGGGTCCCACGCCAGTGAAGGCGCTCGGCGCAACCGACCAGCACTCCCAGTCGCAGCTGTACATGGAAGGACCGTTCGATAAGACCATCACCTTCCTCGTAGAGCGTGATCCGGTAGATGACGTGCAGATCCCGGCCATCTACGAGGAGGTCCCGGAGCTGGCCTACCTGGGTGGCCATACGCTCGGTGAGCTCCTGCGTACGGAGCAGGAGGCGACCGCGGCGGCGCTCACCAGGCGTGGCCGGATGAATATGACTCTGGAGCTGGAGAGGATCGACGCGCGCTCACTCGGCGCGTTGTTCATGTTGCTGGAGGTCGCCACCATCTACGCGGGTGCGCTCTACGGCGTCAACCCGCTCGACCAGCCCGGCGTGGAGCTGGGCAAGCAGCTCACTTACGGGCTCATGGGACGCGAGGGCTTCGAGCGACCGGAGACAGGTGGATCCGAACAATCGTCGGAGAACCCGGAGTGGATCGTTGGCTAGCGCCGGAGTGTATCATACCGTAGCTACAAGGCGGTTCGACGGCAGCTACATCTTCAAGGAACTACAGTAATGGAAAAGCTCAAGGTGTTCGGCCTCATGACTCTCCTCACGCTGCTACTGGTGGGGCTGGGCGGAATCGTAGGGGGCAACGGCGGGATGATCCTGTTCTTCGGCATCGCGCTGGCGATGAACTTCGGGATGTACTGGTTCAGCGACAAAATCGTTCTCAAGCAATATAAAGCGCACATTGTTCAGCCTGGTGAGGAAAGCGGTCGTTTCGATGAGCTCTACTCGATGATCGATCAGCTGCGGCAGAGGGCGGGCCTTCCCATGCCAGTAGTCGCGGTATCCGATCAGATGCAGCCCAACGCATTCGCGACCGGCAGGAATCCCAAACACGCTGTGGTATGTGTCACCCGCGGGATGTGGGAGCTCGTGCGAGGCGGGCAGATGACGGTGGAGGAGCTCGAGGCCGTCATGGCTCACGAGCTTTCACACGTTAAGAACCGCCATATGCTCGTGGGCACCATAGCCGCCAGCATGGCAGGAGCGGTCATGCTCATAGGAAATATGCTTAAGTGGGGCGCGATATTCGGAGGGTTCGGCGGACGCGACGGGGAGGGTGGTAATCCGATAGCGCTGCTGGCGCTCGCTATCCTCGCCCCTATAGCAGCTCTCCTCGTGCAGATGGCCATCTCCAGGCGCAATGAATTCGAGGCCGATGCCGGCGGCTCGGAGATCTGTGGGAAACCGCTCGCGCTGGCGAGTGCCCTTCAAAAGATCGAATCGGTCGCCCAGCGCCACCCGATGCGCGTGAGCCCATCCGCCGCTCACCTCGCGATCATCAACCCGCTCGCGGGTGTGGGTGGTCTCACCAGCCTGTTCCGTACCCACCCCGCGACCGAGGAGCGTGTCGCCAAGCTCCGGCTGATAGCCGATCAGCCGAAGAGCGATCTCATCGCTCGTTAGAAGGTGACCCCCGACCAGCTCTCTGAGCCACACTCCGGGAGGACGCTGGTCGTCATGAACCCGGCTGCGGGGCAGGACGAGCCCGTGCGAGTGCGCCGCCAGCTTGGCGGCGCACTCACTGTTAGGAGCGTACCCTTCGATCTTGTGGAGACCACCGGTGCGGGCGATGCCGTGGAGTGGGCTCGTCGCGGGCTGCATCTGGGCTACCACTCAGTGCTCGCGGTGGGGGGTGACGGGACCGTCGCCGAAGTTATCACCGGCCTCGCCGGCAGTCAGATTCCGCTGGGGATCGTGCCGCAGGGTACGGGTAACCAGCTCGCCGGCAACCTCGGGATACCGAGTGATCTCGAACGCGCGGTGGAAATAGCGGTCTCGGGAGATATCATCCCTCTGGATCTCGGGCAGCTTGCCGATGGCCGATATTTCGCCCTCATGGCGGGTGCGGGTTGGGATGCGACTGTGATGAGCACCGCCACGCGGGAGATGAAGGACCGCTGGGGTTTCGGTGCCTATCTGTACGCCGGTTTGCGGCACGCGGCAGCGCGACCATCGACACTTTTCAGGATAACGGCCGACGATGTCGAGTTCGAGGTCCGCGCCGCTACCGTGATCGTCGCCAATGCTGGTCAGCTGGTCTATGACCTGCTCCCTGTTGAAATGCGCATCGGACCAGGCGTCTCATTCCACGACGGACTGCTCGACATATGCGTGTTCGCGCCGCGCACTCTCTCTGATGTGGCGATGGTGCTCTGGCGCGTCGCCCGGCGGAACTATGTCGGTGACGACCGCATGATTTACCTTCAGGCTCACTCCATACGGGTTGAGGCCGACCCTCCCGTGATTACGCAGGTGGACGGAGATCCTGATGGCGAAACTCCTCTGGTCGCGAGCGCTGTCAGAGGCGGTGTGCTGGTGCGAGTGCCGCGGATATGAAGAAATCTCTAAACAAGCAAATGGGGTGGACCGTTTCCGGTCCACCCCTTTCTTTACTACTGTCGAACAGCCGCTGCTCAGTTCAGACCGAGCGCAGCCGCGACGTTGATCCGACCGCTTCCAAAGTACGGATCGTTGCCACTCTGGCCGAGGTCGTCGGCCGAGTTCTTTATTGCGTTCTTGATCTTGCTCGGGTTTCGGCCGTACTTCGCGACCATCAGGGCCGCGAGCCCCGATACGTGCGGCGTCGCCTGACTCGTGCCGGCCACACCGAGTGGATAATAGCCACCCGCACAATTGAACACTAAGCTGGTCTGCGGGCAGAGTGCGTAGACCCAGTCACCGCCGCCACCCCCCGGCGCCGCCACGTCGATTGCCGAGCGTCCGTAGTTGGTATAGCCGGCAGGTATATCGTTATCGCGGGTAGCCGATACACAGATCACAGCCCGCGCGTCGCAGTAGGTGGCGAAAAACGACGGTACATGCACCCGGTCGATGATATTACCCGCCGCGTCCTTTATGGCGATGTTCTTTTGGGTATTCAGGTTGTTGGCATCGTTCCCTGCGGCCACCACGATCGTTACTCCCTGCTGCCTGGCGTAATTCATGATGCTGTTGTAAGCCGAGACCGCACCAGGGTAAGCTGCCTTGGAGAACCAGCCACCGAGACTCATGTTGATGACATCGGCACCGTTATCGATGGCGTAGAGGATCCCCTCGATCACCCCATGACACCCCCCAAGTACGCTACACACCTTCACCGACATGAGCGTCGTCTTCGAGGTCACACCCGCAAAAGCCCAGGCGTTGCTCGCGACCTGCGTCGCTACGTTCGTCCCATGGAAATGCAGATCCGTGCTCGGGTGGCGACCGGGGAAAAAGAGTTCGGTAAACAGGTCATCATTCGGCTCGAACGATACCGATCGCTCAAGGTCAACCAGTCCCGCCAGGTCCGGAAGCATGTAGTCTATGCCCGTATCTAGTATCGCCACTGTCACGTCAGCGCTGCCCAGATGGCCGGCCGCCCACGCCTCGTCAGCGTGGATCTGGCGCATATTCCACTGATTGGCGAAGAGGATTGCCGACGAGGGATCCTCAACGCTCGACGGTGACGCAGATGCCTGCATCAGCGCCGTCGGCTGGCCCAGAGCCGCCGGTTCGATCAGCTGAAACTCCGGTGCCTCCTCGACAAACTGTGCGCCGACTACCGACTCCAAGCCCGCAGCGTCTTCGGAATCAAGACCTCTCGCCACCGCGATACCTATAGCGTGGTTCAGGGTGACTGTACCGCCTAGCTCCTCCACGCGCGCTTCGAAGTCGCCAGGAGCCCTGCCTTTGAACACGAAAAGGTGCTTGGATACCGGTTCGGTAAGCGACATGTTGAGCCGGGCGTCGCCGGCACTCAGATTAGCCAGAGTTTCCTCCGGCGTGGCCGGGGCTGTAGGCGCAATCTCATCGCTACAGCCGATCAGAGCCATCGTACAAAAGAGGGCGATGGAGGCGGAACGCAGAGCAGTCATGGATCTCCTTCGGGCGGGTTTGTGGTCGGCGACTCGCCGACGCGAGGATCTTCCGGGGCAGGGAAGCCGCGGAAGCAAAGAATATCAGAGGTGTTTGTAAACAGACGTTGTGGGATGAAGGATACCTGTCGAACGGACGTACGTCAAGGACCGCATGACCGCAGGTTGAAAGCGCGCGCTCTTTGCGGTAAGTTTTCGGGATGCCCAAAATGAAATCGTCCGTCCGCCGCGCGCCCGAAGAGTTCCTCACCGTCAGGGGTGCGCGCGAGCACAATCTCCAGAACATAGATGTGACCATACCCCGGGATTGCCTCACGGTGATCACGGGTCTGAGCGGGAGCGGCAAATCGTCGCTTGCGTTCGATACCATTTACGCTGAGGGCCAGCGCAGGTACGTGGAATCGCTGTCCGCCTACGCCCGGCAGTTCCTGGGGTTGATGGAGAAGCCGGATGTAGACTCCATAGAGGGTCTGTCGCCAGCGATCTCTATCGAGCAGAAAACGGCCGGGCGGAATCCTCGATCAACAGTAGGCACTGTCACGGAGATCTACGATTATCTCCGCCTGTTATGGGCGCGAGTGGGCGTACCGCACTGCCCGGAGTGCGGCAATCCGGTGCGGCGGCAGAACGCGACGCAGATAGTCGACCAGGTTTCCGGGTGGCCCGAGGGTAGCAGGATAGAGGTTCTGGGTCCGCTCGTGAGGGGGAGGAAGGGCGAATTCCGAGATCTGTTCGCCGAGGTCAGGCGCAAAGGCTTCGTGCGAGCGCGGGTGGACGGAGAGCTTATCGAGCTGCAGGACCCACCCAAGCTGGCGCGCCGCCAGAACCACGATATCGCCATAGTGGTGGATCGCCTGGTCGTGCGCCCTTCGGATCGTGGTCGGCTCGCGGATTCAGTCGAGACGGCGCTGCGGATCGCCGATGGTGTAGTGGAAATCCACCTCGCGCAGTCGAATGGTGATGCCGAGGTACATCTATTCAGTGAGCATTACGCCTGCGTCGCGTGCGGCATAAGCATCCCGGAGCTCGAGCCAAGGCAGTTTTCGTTCAATTCGCCGTACGGCGCGTGCCCGGATTGCGGCGGTCTGGGGATTCGGAAGGAACCCAATCCCGAGCTGGTCCTTGGCGATGATTCGGTTTCGATCCTCGAGGGCGTCGTTCTGCCATGGGGCGTTCCGCGCGGTGAGTTGCGTACGACGATACTGCAGGGGCTTGCGGCCGCGCTGGACTTCGATCTTAACACCCCGTGGCGGGATCTGCCCGAGGAGATCAGACACCTTCTACTGCATGGGACCAGTGCGTCGAAGTCGCTCAACGTACCCAGGCGGTTGAAGTGGGGTGGGATACTGGCGGATGTGGAGAAGCGGCACCGCGAGACAACCAGCGACACGCTGCGAGCCCAGCTGGACGAGTACATGTCCACGTTGCCGTGCACGACATGTGGAGGTGCCCGGCTGCGGCCTGAGAGCCTCGCGGTCACCGTCCACCAACGTTCTATCGGTGAGGTCGTCGATATGTCGGTCGACCACGCACTCGACTTCTTCCGATCTGCCGGCGAAGATCCCACCCTCGCGCGGGATATATCATCGCCTATACTCAAAGAGGTGAACGAGCGACTGTCGTTCCTGGTAAACGTGGGGCTGGAGTATCTCACGCTTGGACGATCCGCGGAGACTCTTTCGGGCGGCGAGGCCCAACGGATTCGCCTCGCTACCCAGATAGGGTCGCGATTGGTTGGTGTCCTCTACATTCTCGACGAACCTTCAATAGGCCTGCATCAGCGCGACAACCAGCGCCTGCTCGGAACATTGCAGCAACTCCGCGACCTCGGCAATACGGTTATCGTGGTCGAGCACGACGAGGAGACGATGCGCGCTGCCGACCATGTACTGGATCTGGGGCCTCGCGCGGGCCGGCATGGCGGCCATATTGTCGCTGAGGGCGATCTCGCAACGGTGATGGCGGCCGAGGGCTCGCTCACGGGCGCATACCTGCGCGGGGAACATCAGATCCCCATCCCCGCCGAACGCCGCCCCTGCAAACCCGGTCACGAGCTGGTCATAGAGGGAGCGCGCGAGCACAACCTGAAGGATATCACCGTTCGCCTGCCGCTCGGTACGTTCATAGCCGTCACCGGGGTCTCGGGATCGGGCAAGTCGACACTGGTAAGCGATATCCTGTGGAAGACGCTCTCGCGTCGCTTCTATCGAGCCAGGCTCGTCCCCGGCGCGCACGATAGAATCAAGGGGCTCGACCAGATCGACAAGGTAGTCGACATCGACCAATCGCCTATCGGGCGGACGCCGCGGTCGAATCCCGCTACGTACACAGGCCTCTTCACGATTATCCGACAACTGTTCGCCGACCTGCCCGAAAGCAAGATGCGCGGGTACAAGCCGGGTCGATTTTCGTTCAACGTCAAGGGTGGGCGATGCGAAGCATGCCAGGGCGAGGGGCTTGTGAAGATAGAGATGCACTTTCTTCCCGATGTATATGTAGCGTGCGAAGTGTGCCGCGGCCGCCGCTACAATCGCGAAACGCTCGAAGTGTTCTACAAGGGTCACTCCATCGCGGACGTGCTGGAGCTGACAGTCGACGAAGCGCTCGAGCTGTTCGCGCCTGTCCCTCGAATGAGGCGACACCTCGAGACACTCTCCGACGTTGGTCTTGGATACATCCATCTGGGGCAGGCGGCGACCACCTTGTCGGGCGGTGAGGCTCAGCGCGTGAAGCTGGCCACAGAGCTCGCGCGTCAGGCAACGGGGCAAACGCTCTACATTCTGGACGAACCGACCACCGGTCTGCACTTCGAGGACGTACGGATGCTGCTCGAGGTGCTCCATCGCCTTGTCGATAAAGGCAATACGGTCATGGTGATAGAGCACAACCTGGATGTCATCAAGACAGCCGACTGGATACTGGACCTCGGACCCGAAGGCGGTCAGGCGGGTGGTGAGATAGTAGCCGAGGGCACCCCCGAGGAGGTAGCTTTGAACCCGAGCTCATATACCGGCCAGTACCTGGCCGGGTTACTCTCCGGCGCCATGGCCAGTGGGCCGGTAGCCGACCCCCAATAGCCGTAAGCCGCTATGGTCTCCCTTTTCGATATCCTCGGCCCCGTGATGGTAGGACCGTCCTCTTCGCATACTGCGGGGGCTTGTCGCATGGGGCTGATGGCGCGTTCCATTCTCGGCGATACTCCTCATACGGCCAGGGTCCAGCTTCACGGGTCCTTTGCCGCCACCGGCGAAGGTCACGGAACTCAGCGGGCAATGGTGGGTGGCCTGATAGGTCTGGCGCCAGACGATCTCCGCCTGCGTGAAGCTTACGCGGAAGCGGAGGCCGCCGGCCTCGAGTGGAGCTTCGAGGAGATCGACCTCGGTGGGGAGGCGCACCCGAACACGGCTATCATAGAGGTCGAGAATGCCTCAGGCCGTACTCGCGTGCGCGGCGCGTCGATAGGCGGCGGCCGAATCCGAGTGACCGAGGTGGACGGCTTTGCCGTGGACCTCGGCGGTGACTATGATACGCTGGTGCTTCTCGCGCACGACGAGCCTGGTACCATAGCCAGGGTCGCTGGCATACTCGAGGGAGACGGCGTGAATTTGGCCACCATGCGCGTGGATCGGAGCGGTCGCCATCAGGACGCGCTCATGACGATCGAGGTCGACGAACCCGTATCATCTGCCGCGCTCGAGAGAATCCGCGCGCACACCTGGCTTCGGTGGGCGAGACAGATACGGCAATTATGAATTTTGAATTTTGAAATTTGAATTGGGGGATATCCAAGCTTCACATCGCCCGATTGCTCAACGTTAATTCAAAATTCAAAATTCAAAATTAATCTTATGCATAACTCAATCGAGTCCCTGATACAGTCGGCTTCCGACCGCAGCCTTCCGCAGGCGGTCGTTGATGCCGAAGTCGCTGAGAGCGGGCGCGACGAGGAGGAGATTCGGGAGCGGATTCGGCGGACATTGCTCGTCATGCGGGATGCGATCGATGAGGGGCTGAAGGGAGAGGTGCGATCACCGTCCGGAATGACAGGTGGCAGGGCACGGCGGCTATTCGAGGATGGTCCGCGGCTGCTGGGCTCGCGGCTGACGGTTACGCTGGCCCGTGCCATCTCCACGCTCGAAGTCAACGCCTCGATGGGCCTCATCGTGGCGGCGCCCACGGCGGGTGCTGCCGGCGTACTCCCCGCCATCCTCATAAGCGCAGGCGAGTTCCTGGACGCGAACGAGGAGCAGCTCGTTGACGGGATGCTGGTGGCGGGTGGGGTGGGCGGAGTTATCGCGCACCGCGCGTCGCTATCTGGCGCGGAGGGCGGATGCCAGGCGGAAACGGGCACGGCGGCTGCTATGGGGGCCGCGGCGGTCACCTGGCTAGCGGGCGGAACGCACGAGCAGATCGCGACATCCGTGGCACTCTCGCTCCAGGGAATGCTGGGGCTCATCTGTGATCCCATCGGTGGGCTGGTGGAGATCCCGTGCATCTATCGCAACGCGTCGGCGGCCATGCAGGCCATCTCCGCCGCTGAGATGGCCCTCGCGGGTCTGGACTTCCCGGTATCGGCGGACGAAGTGATAGATGTCATGGGTGAGGTGGGCCGCAAGATGCCGGTGGCTTATCGCGAGACGGCGTTAGGCGGGCTGGCAGCCACGCCGTCGGCCAGGCGCCTGATCCAGCTGCAGCCCTCCCGGCAGCCGACGGGCATCAGCGGATGATCGTGACCTGCGCGAAACCCATCACACCACTCGTGCGTAGGGTAGGAGTATGACGACTTTTCTCATCATCTTCGCGTTCATCTTCGTTCTGGGTCCCATCGCCAGCGCCTATGCAAAGCGGCTGAGCAGTGAGGTACCACCGGAGACGCTCAAGCGGCTCGCCGAGGTGAGCCGATTGCGCGAGGAAGTAGATCAGCTTACGGCGAACGTGAATCGTATGGAGGAAGAGCAGTCGTTTCTGCTTCGGCTGCTGAGTGAGGGCGAACGCCCCAGGCTGCCGGACGCCAAAGATCCCGAGTAGACCTTCTTCAACCCGGAGTACGATATGGTTACGCGAGAGGATGTGGAGAGTTATCTGCACCGAACGGATCAGGAGTTCGAGGAGGTGGAGCCAGGAATGTGGGTGGTCAAGGGGGGAGATGGTGCCAACCTCGTAATCCACCATTCACCTCCACTCCTCCTGCTGCGGATGAAGGTTCTCGAGGTACCGAATGATCAGCGCCAGTGCGTAGAGCTGTTCCGCCACCTGCTGGAGCTGAACGCGGCAGACCTCGTGCACGGCGCGTACGGCATTGAAGAAGACGAAGTTATTCTGAGCGATACGCTCGAGCTGGAGAACCTCGACTTCAACGAGTTCCAGGCATCGGTCGATTCAATTCAGCTTGCGCTCGCCTCGCATATCGAGGGCCTTTCGCCCTACCGAAACTGCTAGCTGACGGAACCCACTACAACCTCACTCGCATTGAGACATGGGCATTTTCAGTAAGCTCTCTACAATGATCCGGTCGAATATCAACGACCTGATCGCCCGGGCGGAGAACCCGGAGAAGATGTTGAACCAGATCATCCTCGACATGCGCGAGCAACTGACCAAAGCCAAGCAGGAAGTGGCAGTGGCGATCGCGGACGAGAGGAAGCTCAAAGCGCAGGCGGAGGAGGAGCACCGCCAGGCGCAGGACTGGGAGAAGCGCGCGATGCTCGCGGTGCGTGAGAGCCGTGACGACCTGGCCCGTCAGGCGCTCATCCGCCACCAGGAATACGCCGGACGCGCACAGTCGCTCTACGAGACCTGGCACCGACAAGCAGAAGAGACTGAGCGCCTCAAGGACTCGCTCCGGCAGTTGAACGGGAAGATCGAAGAGGCGCGCCGGAAGAAAAATCTCCTGGTCGCGAAGCAGAAACGGGCTCAGGCACAGCGGCGCATTCACGAGACGATGGCCGGCCTCTCCGATCGCTCGGCATTCGAGGCATTCGACCGGATGGCCGAGCGCATCGAGGATACCGAACGTCACGCGCTCGCTTCCGCCGAAGTCTCCGACGAGCTATCCGGCGATCCGCTCGAGAAACAGTTCGCCCAACTCGAAGTCGGCGATGACGCCGACGCGCGCTTGATCGACCTGAAGCGGAAGATGGGCATGCTCCCGCCCGCGCCTGAAGAGGAAACCAAACCGGTGGAGGCCGGGGACGAGGCCAAGCAGCTCGGAACAGGATCCAGCGACGAAGACTCACCTGTTCAGGACGCGCAGCTGCTCGAGGAGTTCGAAGAGCTCGAGCGCGAGGAGCGGGGTCGCGCCGGGTAATGTCGCAGTCCAGGTCGGCTTATGGGGTGCTCGGCGCGACTATATTCGCCGTGCTTCTGCTCCTCTTCGTGTACAACGTCGCGGAGATCCTGCTGCTCCTGTTCATCGCGGCGCTCTTCTCACTCTATCTGGCGGCTGTAACAGACTTTCTTCAAAGGCGGCTCAACCTCCCGCGCGGAGTTGGCCTGACGGTCGGGCTTACCCTTACGCTCGTCGGCCTGGTAGCGATCGGCTGGTTGATAATCCCGCCCGTCCTGGAGCAGACGGAAGAGCTGATCAGCACGCTTCCTGTGCTACTCGCCGGCTGGGAGGCCGACCTGCTGCAGCTGGCGGCGAGGTATCCGCTTATCGATGATATGCTGCCGTCGCCAGACGCGACTCAGGGATATTTCCGCAACTCCCTGACGCGCATCGGCGGATACTTCGCTGGCCTCTTCCCCTACCTGTTCAGCGGACTGCACGTCATCATCAACGTGTTCAGTGTCCTGGTGATGGGCATCTACCTGACACTCCGACCGTTGCTGTACCGCGAGGGCCTCATCGCGCTCGTTCCGCCCGTGCACCGGGAGCTTGCGCGCGATATTCTACAGGACCTCGCGCACACACTGAGGTCCTGGATAGTCGGACAGATCCTCGCGATGATCTTCCTCGGGACCCTCACCTGGATAGGCCTGATCCTGCTGAACGTCCCCTACGCCCTGGCGTTCGGCGTCTTCACGGGCATCGTCGTTATCGTTCCGTTCTTCGGGACTCTCGTCTCCACTCTCCTACCCGCGCTGTTCGTTCTCGGCCAGGAAGGACTGTTCCCGGCGCTCCTGGTGGTTCTGTTAGGTGTCGTTATCCATCTCCTCGAAGCCAACCTGATCCACCCGATGATAATGGAGCGGAAGGTTAATCTGCCTCCCGTCCTCTCCATCCTGAGCGTGCTGGTGATGGCCGAGCTCCTCGGCGTCATCGGCCTCCTCGTCGCCGTCCCCGTCCTGGCCACAACGATGGTAATAGTGCGCCGCATCTACGTGCACCGGCTACTCGAGGGGAAAGGCTTCCGCCGCTCGATCCGCGACTCAGCGATCGAGATAAAAGTGCCCGACGGTTTAGCGCGCGCTGTCGCTGGCGGTGAGGTCGATGTGCCGGCTTTTGTTGAGCGGAGCCGGAGGTGACAAGGTGACAAGGTGACAAGGTGACAAGGTGACAAGGTGACAGTGAGGATCCGGACGCATCGCGATCTTGAGGTGTATGTGAAGGCGTTTGATGTGGCGATGCGGATTTTCGAGGTCAGTAAGGGATCCCCGAGGGAGGAGGCGTTTTCGCTGACTGATCAGGTTCGAAGGTCGTCCCGATCGGTTTGTGCGAACATCGCGGAGGCTTGGAGGAAGCGTCGCTATCAGGGGGCTTTTATCAGCAAGCTTTCTGACGCTGAGACAGAAGCTGCGGAAACACAGGTGTGGGTCGAGTTTGCGATCAGGTGCGGATATCTGGAGCGTGACATCGGAATAGAAATGTACCGAACCTATGATGAAATCACCGGCACCATCATAGGCATGATCACCCACCCGGAAACCTGGATAATCAAACAAATCCCTTAGTCACCCCCTCACCCCCTCACCGTGTCACCCCCTCACCCCCTCACCTTGTCACCAGGAAATAGTCCCATGCTTGCTCGTGTCCACCTGGTCGGTCTCGCCGGTCTGAAAGAGGAATTTCTCGGTGTTTTCGAGCAGGAACTTCTTCGCGTCGGGGTCGCGCACGTTCAGGCCGTAGTGATTGATGAGCGCCGTTTGCTGACGGAGCCACTGCTGCCAACAGGTCTGGCAGATTTCGGCATGAATTTTCTTGCCGAGCTCGTTGTTGAACGGGGCGTAGGGTAGCTGAGCGTGCTGCTCACCGCAGCGGGTGCACTTAACTTCAGACATCGTGTAAACTCCTTGTAAAAACGGCCGCCAGGCGGCTCGGTACACTCTCGATGATAGTTATGGAATATAAGAACGACGCGCTTCCGGCGCGAATATCCGCGGATGGTCGGGTGGCTACGTGGAATCCCGCCCTGACCCGCGCCTCGCGCGTCATGCTGCGCGTAAAGGCGGCTGACGGATCGATCGTCGAGCGGCAGAGCGTCAATAGCGGCCGCGCGCGCGTCCTCGAAGGCGAGCAAATCGATTCTATTGTACCTTTAGCCTAACTGCAGCCCTCCTGCGCAGGGACTTTGCTGTCTTCGAAGATCTCCGGAAAATTTAACCGCAGAGGACGCAAAGGCGCAGAGGGTTTCTCCTCTATTTTCTACAAAATGCCAGAAGAGTGATTTTGATGGATGTAGACCGTTCGTTCGCACTTGCGACTGAACCTTTTTCCTCTGCGTCTCTCCGTCTCCGCGGTTATTCTCCTTTCCTGCAAGACCTTAGTCAATCCCGACCACAGATTCGTATACTGCTCGCGAGATATCGCGGCCCGCGGCGGCGGAAACATCGCGATCCACGAAACCGCGCGTGAGCACTACCAGGACGTACGGCTCCCGGCCGGGCGGATATACTATAGCGCCGTCGTGGTGGATCTCGGTGATGGAGCCCGTTTTATTGCCGACGCGGACACCTTCGGGCAGTCCCGCCGGGATCATATCCTGAAACTCCTGCCTCTCCAGGATCTGGAGCATCTCCTCCGTGGCGGCTGGTGAGACGATCGCGCCATTGGCGACACCCTGCAACGTCTTCATCAGCCCGTAAGCTGTTGTGTTGTTGTTCATTCCGAGCTCGTAGGCCGGAATATCCTCCACGCCCCGCAGGACGTTCATCTCGCTCGCACCCATTCGCGCAAGCGTGGCCTCGACGCTGTCGGGATCGGCCACCGCGATCAATATATTGGTCGCCAGATTGCTCGACCGGGTGATCATGTGCTCAATGAGGTCGCGGATGGTCATCTTCTCTCCGATCTTTTCGTACATCTCCGAATCGCTGTCTTCCTCGGCGGTAAGAGAGTACATGCTGCTATCGGCTATGCTGCGAAACGAGTTGCGCACTACCAGCGAGTCGCTGAGCGACAATGTGCCAGCCTCTGCGCGGCGAAAGAGCTCCAGCATAACAGGAACCTTCATGGTGCTTGCCGCGTGCATGACTTCGTGGCCGTCGATCAGTAGCGAGTCGCCCGTCTCGAGGTCCATGAAAGCCACCGATATCTCCGCGCTGTCGCCGGCGGCGGTCTGGATTATCCGTTCGAGATCCGCGCGCATGGGCGCGGAATCAATCGGTCCGGATTCAGCGCTCGGCGCGCACGATGGGAGCAGAAGGAGCGCGGCAAGGACAAAGGCTGGACGCATTATCAAAAGGGGTTGCGGGGAAGAACTTTATGGCGCGAGTCGGGTATCGGGAGGTCCGCCGGATGACGGCCGCGCCTGCTGACGAACTTAATCGGTGACCCCATGGCTACACCAGCCGAATGTACCCTCGCCGCCGCTCTGGCCGACGAGCTACGGGAAGCTCGCGAAGAGCTAACCCACCGCTGGCTCGACCGGATAGCGGCCCGCGTCAACATCGACGAAGGGCTGATATTTCCCACCGAGGATCTGCTCGACCACGTGCCACTCCTGCTGGAGGGAGTGGCGGACTACATAAATAATCCGGCCGACGAGATCTCAGCTGACGTACCGGTGATCGCCAAGGCGATGGAGCTGGGAGAGCTGCGCTACAATCAGGGCTTCAGCGCTCATGAGATTCTCAAGGAATACGAGATCATGGGCGGCGTGCTTTTCGCCTTCCTCGCGCGAATCGTGGACGACCTGGACGGGGAGTGTACGCGCGGCGAGCTGCTGGCCTGTGGTCACCGCCTTTTCCGCGCGGTGGCGGTCATCCAGCAGGTTACCACGACGCAGTTCCTCCGCCTGGCGGACGAGCGCGTGCGGGAACGGGAGAATCGCCTGCGGAGCTTCAACCGAACTGTGTCGCACGAGTTGAAGAACAGGATAGGTGGAGTAGTAGGTGGCGCTCTGATGTTGAAGGAACCGTGGATCGCATCAGACGAAGGGCAGCGCGAGCGCTTTACGGGGATAGTCCTGGCGAACGCCGAGGGGCTGCAAAAGGCTCTCGAAGACCTGCTGGAGCTGAGTCAGACCGACGGTGAGAATCGACATCAGCGAAATGTGCTCCTGCCGGAGGCCGTCCGGGAAGTGGCGCGGCAGCTACGAGATTTCGCCGCTGAACGCAAAGTGGATCTTCGCATCAGCGCGGATCTCCCCGAAGTGGAGATAAACGCCGCCGCGATCGAGCTCTGCCTGATGAATTACATTTCCAATGGAATCAAATATTCCGACCCGGAATCGGAGGACAGGTGGGTCGCGGTAGATGGCCATATCGATCGTAGCACCCCTGACACCGAGCTCATAATAGAGGTGAGTGACAATGGTCTCGGCGTACCGGCATCTGCCCGTGAGCGCCTATTCGAGAGATTCTTCCGCGCACACGCGGAAGATCACCAAGCCATCGAAGGCACCGGGCTGGGACTAAGCATAGTCCGTGAGACGATTGAGGGCCTCGGTGGCCGCGCGTGGGCCGAGCTCGAAAACGCCACCGGCTCTGTATTCAAGCTGGCCCTCCCCTGCCGTCGTGAGGCCGAAGGCCTCTAAGTTCTCCCCATATCCGGATCTCATGTCCTCCAGTTCAAGTACAGATGTAGGTCGCCGTGCTACGCGCGTGGAGTCGCTCAAACGCGCCATCTCAGATCACATAACCTACACGCTCGCCCGCGACAGGACCCAGGCTACCACGCGCGATTTTTACATGAGCACCGCGTGGAGTGCGCGGGACAGGATGGCTGAGCTCTGGGCCGCCACGCGCCAGCGGTACGCGCGCGACGACGCCAAGCGTGTGTACTACCTGTCGCTCGAGTTCCTCATGGGCCGAACCCTCGGGAACGCCCTCATGAATCTCGGCATAGAGGACGCTGCACCGGAAGCCGTGGAGGAGCTGGGTCGCCGCTTCGAAGAACTCGAGGAGATGGAGCCGGACGCCGGACTCGGCAACGGCGGCCTGGGCCGCCTGGCGGCGTGCTATCTCGACTCGATGGCTACACTCGGCCTCCCGGGTTACGGCTATGGCATCCGCTATGAGCACGGCATCTTCCGTCAGAAGATCGTGGACGGCAGGCAGGTGGAGTTGCCTGACAACTGGCTGCACGATGAGAACCCATGGGAGATCGCCCGACCCGATCGCACATACCCGGTGAAATTCTATGGCCACGTGGAGTCCACCAAGGACGAGAATGGCCGCACGCACTTCCACTGGCGCGATACCTCGGATGTACTCGCCATGGCCTACGATACTCCCATCCCCGGCTATTGCAACCATACGGTAAACACTCTCAGGCTATGGGGTGCCAAGGCTACCGAAGAGTTCGATCTCGCCGACTTCATTCGCGGCGATTACCTCGCTGCCGTCGAGGCGAAGACGACGAGTGAGACTATCTCGAAAGTGCTGTATCCACCTGATGATACGGGTAAGGGCAAGGAGCTGCGGATCAAGCAGCAGTATTTCTTCGTCTCGGCCACCCTCCAGGACATTCTGCGTCGCTACAAGAGCGAGCGGAAGACGTTCGTCGACCTCCCCGATAAGGTGCAGATTCAGCTGAACGACACGCATCCGGCGATAGCGATCCCAGAGCTGATGCGCCTGCTGGTAGATCAGGAGATGCTGGAATGGGCCGCCGCCTGGGATCTATGCCGTCAGACTTTCGCCTACACCAACCATACGGTGCTGCCAGAAGCGCTCGAGAGCTGGGACGTTGGTCTCTTCGGGCGCCTGCTCCCCCGGCACCTGGAAATTATCCGGGAGATAGACAAGCGCCTCCGCGAGCGCGCCCATGAGGTTTTCGGCGCCGATGCCGAGCGCATCGAGCGGATAGCGATACTATCCGGCGGCCGTGTTCGGATGGCCAGCCTCGCCATCATCGGCAGTCATTCGGTGAATGGTGTCGCGGCACTCCACACGGAGATACTCAAGGAGCGGATTTTTGCCGACTTCTACGCCATGTGGCCCGAGCGGTTCGAATCCATTACCAACGGAGTTACTCAGCGGCGCTGGCTGTTGAAGGCTAATCCGGGCCTATCAGAAATGATCTCGGAGAAGATAGGGAGCCGTTGGGTGGTGGACCTTCCGCGGCTGGGAGAGATCGAGCAGTTCGCAGACGACGCGGCGTTCCAGGACCACTGGCGGTCGATAAAGGCTGACAACAAGCGTGCCCTGGCCGAGATCGTCCATTCGCAGACGGGCGTCAGCCTGGACACCGGAGCGATTTTCGATGTCCAGGTCAAGCGCATGCACGAGTACAAGCGGCAACTGCTGAACGCGCTCAGGGCTGTGGACCTCTATCTGGACCTGAAGGAGAATCCTGACCTCGATATCGTGCCGAGGGCTGTGATATTCGGTGGTAAGGCGGCACCCACGTACTGGACTGCGAAGCTCATCATCAAGCTGATCACCGCTATCGGCGAGACCGTTGCCTCCGACCCGGTGGTGAGTAAGAAGCTCAACGTTCTTTTCCTGCCCGACTATCGGGTGTCGCTTGCTGAGCGGATTTTCCCGGGCAGCGACCTCTCCGAGCAGATCTCCACTGCCGGATACGAGGCTTCGGGAACGGGAAACATGAAGTTCGCGTTGAATGGCGCGCTCACCATCGGCACTCTAGATGGAGCGAATGTGGAGATCGCCGAGGCGGTAGGGCGCGAGAACCTTTTCATCTTCGGGCTCACGGCCGACGAGGTCGCGCGCGAGAAGGCGAACTGCTACCAGCCGCGCGCTATTTACGAGGCCGACCCCCGGATCCGCCGCGTTCTGGACTTCGTGGCGAGCGACTCCCTTACCCCGGACGAGGGGGCGATCTTCGCGCCACTGGTCGACGAGCTTCTGGGCGTTGACCGGTTCATGCTCCTGGCCGATTTCGAGTCGTATCGGCAGGCGCAGGCCGCCGTGGACGAGACC